>NZ_JARXYJ010000002.1:0-300000 GCF_029894425.1 Streptomyces sp. SAI-127 | reverse complement strand
GTGAGCACCGCCCCCAGCGCACTGAGCAGCACATCGTTGATCTGCGTCCGAAACGCCTGCGGCACCTCACGCAACAACCGCTCCGTCAGTTCGGAGCTCAGCGTCGCGCGCACGTTGCGCACAGAGGCGTTCCGGTTCGGCCCGTCGTGGTCACGCGGCAGGGCGGTACCGGCTGCCTCGGTGCGCCGCCAGTACGCGGCCTCCTCGGCCAGCTCCGGGGTGGCGGCGAGCTCTGCCAGCCGCTCCGCCCAGCGCATGAAGGACGTCGTCTTCGCCGCCAAGACGAGCGTGTTCCCACCGGCCGCCTGCTCGTACGCCGATGTCAGGTCCTCCAGCAGCACCGGCCAGGAAACCGCGTCCACGACCAGGTGATGAACCACGAGAAGCAGCAGACCGCCCTGCTCACCACGCTCGAAGAGCGCCGCACGCAGCAACGGCCCTTCACCCAGATCGAGACTCGCCTGCACCTGCGTGGCCCGGGCCTCGAGGAACGCCTCGTCCCACCCGACCGCATCGATCACCGTCAGCAGATCCGCGGGCTCGGCCGCCACCACACGCCCGACCCAACGGCCCCCCTCGCGCACGAAACGGGACCGCAGAACGTCATGCTGCTCGACCACGGCCCGCAGCGCCGTCCGGAGCGCCTCCGGATCGATCTCCTCGGAGACGTCGAGGACCATCGACTGGTTGAAGTGCCAGGGCTCTGACTGCGCACCGTCCAGGAACGCCCTTTGCACCGGCGTGAGCGGGAAGTCGCCCACGATCAGGCCCTGTTCGGCATCGGTGGGATTCTCGGCGGCTGCGACGGCCGCCAGCGCGGCCACTGTCTGGTGGTCGAAGAGCTGGGCCACGGTGACGTGCACCCCGAGTTCGCGGGCACGGGCCACGACACGGATGCTGATGATGGAATCGCCGCCGACGTCGAAGAAGTTGTCCTCGACACCGACCCGCTCCAGCCCCAGCACCTGAGCCCACACCTCGGCCAGGACCCGCTCCGTGTCCGTACGCGGAGCCACATACGCGCCCGCCGATGCCGCACGCTCACCGTCAGGGGCGGGGAGGGCGGTTCGGTCGAGCTTGCCGTTGGGGGTCAGGGGCAGGGCTGCCAGCTCGGTGAAGACGGACGGGATCATGAAGGCGGGCAGGTGAGCGCCTGCGTACGTGCGAATTTCCGCAACCGACGGAATGCCCTCCGCCACGTCCTCGGGAACGAGGTAGGCCACCAGCCGACGGTCCTCTTCGGGGCCGAACGGGACCACGACGGCCGATCGCACGCGCGGATGGTCCGCCAGTACGGCTTCGATCTCGCCCGGTTCGATCCGGAACCCGCGGACCTTGACCTGCTGGTCGGCCCGGCCCACAAAGTCCAGCCGGCCATCGGGAAGCCAGCGGGCCCGGTCGCCCGAACGGTACATACGAGAGCCGTCGGCTGCGAACAGGTCGGGCAGGAAACGCTCACCAGTCAGGCCGGGGCGGCCGGCATAGCCGCGGGCCACCTGCGGCCCGGCGATGAACACCTCGCCCACCACACCCACCGGAACCGGCTCCAGCCGGTCGTCGAGCACATACAGACGCGCGTTGGCGACCGGAGAGCCGATCGGCGGCACACCCTCCGACCCGTCGACCGCACCTGCGGTGACCATCACCGTCGCCTCGGTGGGGCCGTAGGTGTTCACCAGACGACGACCCGGAGCCCACGCCCGCGCCACCTGCTCCGTCAGCCGCTCCGCCCCCAGCAACAGCGTCTCAATCCCGGGCACCTGCCGCGGGTCCAGCACGCCCAGCAGCGACGGCACGACACTGGCCGCACCAATACCCTCCGCGCAGATCATGGACGTCAGCACCTCGGGCTCCGCCCGCTCCCCCGCGCTCGCCACCACCAGCGTGCCGCCGTGAGCGAGCGTCACCGCGATGTCCAGCACCGCCGCGTCGAAGCTGAAGGAGGCGAACTGCAGCACGCGGACCCCGGGGTCCACACCGAGCTCGGGGCCCAGCGCGGTCACCATGCCGACCACGCTGCCGTGAGACACCTGCACACCCTTGGGGCGGCCCGTCGACCCCGACGTATAGATCACATACGCCAACTGGCCCGGCGTTACGGCATTGTCGGGAGCCGCCGACGGCAGATCCTCCGAAAGCACCAGATCACCTTCACGGAGAACCACCTGCGCCCCGCTGTCGGCAATCATGAACTCCAGCCGCTCCACCGGATACTCAGGATCCAACGGCAGATACGTGCCGCCCGCCAGCCACACCCCCAACACCGCGACGACCATGTCGACACCGCGAGGCAGGCACAGCCCCACCACCGACTCCGCACCAACACCCCGAGCACGCAACTCATGGGCGAGCCGGTTGGCCTTCCCCACCAGTCGGCCGTACGTCAGCGCCTGACCGCCGGACACGACCGCCACCGCGTCCGGGCACACCACGGACCACGCGGCGATCAGCTCGTGCACTCCGCCCACCGACGGCAGAGCGGCAGGGGCACCGTTCCAACCGCGCACCAACTGCTCACGCTCGTCGGCGGAGAGCACGGGCAGCTCACCCACCGGGCGCTGCCCGGAATCCTCCGTCACCGCCTCCAGCACGGTGACGAGGTGCCTTCCCAGCCTCTCCACCGTCCCGGCGTCGTACCGTGACCGGTCGTACGAAAGCTTGATCATGAGGTGTCGGCCGGAGCCGGCGGTAACGCTGAGCGGGTAACTCGCCTGCTGCCGTACGTGGTTGAGTCCGGTCGCCAGGCCGTTCGCGGCGGACAGCTCCCTGCCCTGCGTCAGGGCCTCGTCCGGGTAGTTCTCGAAGACGAAGAGGGTGTCGAACAGGGACTGTCCGGACGGGACCTCACTCCAGGCGGTGATCGTCGCGAGCGGTGTGTGCTCGTATCGCCGGGCCCGGACCTGCTCGTCCTGTAGTCCGGTCAGCCAGTCGGCCACCGGTTGATCACGGTCGACGCGGATCCGTACGGGCGTGGTGTTGAGCAGCAGTCCGACCATGTCGTCCATGCCGTCGATCTGACCGCCACGGCCGGACGACGTCGCGCCGAAGACCACGTCGTCGGAGCCCGCGTGCAGCGCCAGAACCAGGGCCCAGGCGCCCTGTACCACGGTGTTCAGGGTGAGACGGTGGCGACGGGCGAACTCCGCCAGACCGGCCCCCGCCACCGAAGCAGGCAATTCCAGGTGGACGTCCTCCTGGCCCTGTTCGCCCGTGTTCCGTTCCGCTCCGGGTGACGTGGGCTCGGTGAAACCTGCCAGCCGTTCGCTCCAGTACGCCCGGGCCTCGTCGAGATCCTGTGCAGCCACCCAATCCACGAAGTCCCGGAACGGAGCGCGGGCCGGCAGGTGCGGTCGTTCGCCCGCGCGGAAGGCGTTGTAGGCCTCCAACATCTCGCCCAGGACGATGGGCACACTCCACCCGTCGAGGAGGAGGTGGTGGTAGCTCCAGACCAGTTGGTGCCGGTCGTCGGCCAGCCGGATCAGCGTCAGCCGCACCAGCGTGGGGGCCGCGAAGTCCGCGCCCTTCTGCCAGTCCTCGGCGAGGTGCTCCTCGAGGGCCCGTTCCTGGGCATCAGCCCGCAGGCCGGAGAAGTCCAGGACGGTCAGGGGAAGCGGAACGGATCGCGAGACCACGGCCAGCGGCTCGGGGACGCCGTCCCACACGACCGTGCTGCGCAGCACCTCGTGCCGCGAGATGACGAGTTCCCAGGCCCGCTTCAGCGCGTCGAGGTCGAGGGCACCGTCGAGGACGAGTCCGTTCTGCACCCAGTACATGCCGGGGTCGTCGGACAGGTGGGAGTGGAAGAGCATGCCCTGCTGCAACGCCGTCAACGGGTAGATGTCGTCGATCACCGTCGTTACGTGCCGCGTGACGACGTCCACGGCGGCCTGGTCGAGGTGGGCCAGAGGGAAGTCCGACGGGGTGTGGCCGCCGACCTCGGGGCGGCAGCAGTACGCGATCAGGTCGGTCAGCACCTCGATGTAGCGCTGTGCCAGTCGCCGTACCGTGGCCTCCTCGTGCACCTCGCCGCCGTACGTCCACACCATGTCCAGGCGGCCGTCGGCGACCTGGCAGTTGACCTCGATGAGGTGGGGGCGTTCCCCTCGGGACGACTGTGCCGCACCGAGCGAGCGGCCGGAGGGACGGAAGCACCGGGTGTCTCCGGCCGCCTCCCCGTCGGAGCCGGGGCCGCCGGACTGGCCGAGGTAGTTGAAGCTGACCTCCGCCCCCGGGCCGGGCGCAGGGGTCCAGTCGGTCAGGTACCGCAGCAGGCCGTAGCCGAGGCCCTTGCGCGGCACCGCCCGCAGATACTCCTTGGTGCGCCGCAGCAGATCGCCCAGGTCACCATCACCGGGGCCCGACAGGACCACCGGATGCACACTCGTGAACCAGCCGACGGTGCGTGACACGTCGACGTCGGACCCCACGTCCTCACGACCGTGGCCCTCCACGTCCACGACCACCGAGGGCGTCCCGCACCACTCGGTGAGCACCGCCCCCAGCGCACTGAGCAGCACATCGTTGATCTGCGTCCGAAACGCCTGCGGCACCTCACGCAACAACCGCTCTGTCCACTCCTCTCCAAGGGCCACGCTCACCCGCCGCGCAAGGTCGACCGCGTTCGGCCCGCCCAGCTCACGCGGCACGGCGGTGGCAGCTGCTTCCGTCTCCCCCCAGTACGCGGCCTCCTCCGCAAGCTCCGGGGTGGCGGCGAGCTCTGCCAGCCGCTGGGCCCACCGCACGAAGGACGTCGTCTTCACCGGCAGGACGACCGTGTCCCCACCGGCCGCCTGCTCGTACGCCGACGTCAGGTCCTCCAGCAGCACCGGCCAGGAAACCGCGTCCACGACCAGGTGATGGACAGCGAGGAGCAGCAGACCGCCCTGTCCACCACGCTCGAAGAGCACCGCACGCAACAACGGCCCTTCACCCAGATCGAGACTCGCCTGCACCTGCGTGGCCCGGGCCTCGAGGAACGCCTCTTCCAACCCGACCGCATCGATCACCGTCAGCAGATCCGCGGGCTCTGCCGCCACCACACGCCCGGCCCACCGGCCCCCCTCGCGCACGAAACGGGACCGCAGAACGTCATGCTGCTCGACCACGGCCCGCAGCGCCGTCCGGAGCGCCTCCGGGTCCGGTTCGCCGGCGACCTCCAGGACCGTCGACTGATTGAAGTGTGACGCCTCGGGCAGGTTCCGCTCCAGGAACCATCGCTGGATGGGCGTCAGCGGGAACTCACCGACCACAAGGCCCTGTTCCGCATCGGCACCGCTCTGTCCGGCCGCCACCGACGCGAGGCCCGCCACCGTCTGGTGATCGAAAAGCTGGGCCACGGTGACATGAACGCCCAGCTCCCGGGCGCGGGCCACGACGCGGATGCTGCTGATCGAGTCCCCGCCCAGCTCGAAGAAGTTGTCGTCGACGCCGATCCGTTGCACTCCGAGGACCTGCGCCCACACCCCGGCCAGGACCCGCTCGGCCTCCGTGCGCGGCGCCACGTACCTCTCTGTCGACACCGCGCGCCCGCCGTCGGGCTCCGGCAACGCGGCCCGGTCCACCTTGCCGTTCACCGTGAGCGGCAAACCGGCCACTTCCATGAACACCGCCGGCACCATGTGGTCGGGTAGGTGCTCGGTGGCGTAGGCGCGCAGGTCCGCGACCGGCGGGATGCCCTCGGCCGGGTCCTCCGCCACCACATACGCCACCAGCCGACGCTCGGCATCCTCACCGAACACCGACACCACCACCGCCCGCACCCCCGGACAGGCCCCCAGCACCGACTCGATCTCACCCAGCTCGATACGGAAACCACGCACCTTCACCTGCTGATCGGCACGCCCCACGAACTCCAGCCCACCATCCGCCAGCCGACGCACCCGGTCCCCCGACCGATACATCCGCCCACCAGCTCCAGCAAACGGATCAGCCACAAACCGCTCACCCGTCAACGCCCCACGACGCCCATACCCCCGCGCCACCCCCACACCACCGATGAACAACTCCCCCACCACACCCACCGGCACAGGACACAACCGCTCATCCAGCACATACAACCGCACATTGTCCAACGGCCACCCGATCGGCGGCACACCCCCCACACCACCCCCCACCACGGCCATGCTCGCGCACACCGTCGCCTCCGTCGGCCCATACGCATTCACCAACCGAAACCGCTCACCCCACACCCCAGCCAACCCACCACCCAACCGCTCCCCCGCCACCACCAACGTCCGCAACCCCACCAAAGCCGCCGGCTCCCACACCGACAACAACGACGGCGGCACCGTCGCCACCCGCACCCCCCGCTCCCGCACCACCCCCGCCAACAACCCCGGCTCCACCCGCTCCCGGGCAGACGCCACCACCAACACCCCACCCGCAGCCAACGTCACCGCCAGCTCCGACACCGCCGCATCAAAACCAAACGGCGCAAACTGCAACACCCCATCCCCCACACCCACACCAAAAACCCGGCCCTGCCCCACCGCCAGATTCACCACACCACCATGCCCAACCAACACACCCTTCGGCCGCCCCGTCGAACCCGACGTATAAATCACATACGCCAACTGATCCCCACACACGGTGACTTGGGGGGCGGTGGAGGGTCGGCTGTCCAGGGCGCGCCGGACGTCGGGGTCGTCGAGCCATACGGCGGTGTCGACCGTCAGATCACCGGCCACGGACCGCTCTCCGACGAGGACGGAGGCGCCGCTGTCGGTGAGCATGAACCGCAGCCGGTCGGCCGGGTACTCGGGGTCGAGAGGCAGATACGCGCCACCGGCCTGCCACACCGCCAGCACCGCGACCACCATGTCGACACCACGCGGCAGGCACAGACCGACGATCGACTCGGGGCCGACGCCGAGTGCGCGCAGGTGGTGGGCCAGTTGGTTGGCCCGTGCCATCAACTGCCCATAGGTCAGCGAGTCCTCACCGCACACGACGGCCGTCGCCTCCGGAGACTCGGCCGCCCGGGCAGCGATCAACTCGTGCACCCCACCCACCTCGGGCAACGTCCGGACCGTGTCGTTCCAGGCGTGCAGCGCGTCCTCGCGTTCGACGGCGGTCAGGACCGGCAGGTCGCCGATGTGCTGGTCCGCGTCCGTGGCGACGGCGTCCAGCAGGACGGCCAGGTGGCCCGCCATCCGCTCGATCGTCTCGGGGTCGAACAGGGCGGTGCTGTACTGGAGTTCTCCCGCGAGGGTGCCGTCGGTCTCCCCGAGGGTGACCACGAGGTCGAACCGGACCGGCAGTGCGGCGGCCTGCTGGTCGGGGCGGTCCGGTCGGTCGGTCTGCTCGGGTGTGTCGGCTGCGCGGGACTGTCCGTTGTCGTAGTCGAAGAGGACCTGGAAGAGGGGGCTGCGGGAGCGGTCGCGCTCGACGGACAGCTCGTCGACCACCTGCTCGAAGGGCAGGTCCTGGTGGGCGTACGCGCCCAGGGTCGTCTCGCGTACGCGTCCCAACAGCTCCCGGAACGACGGGTCGCCGGACAGGTCCGTCCGCATCACCAGGGTGTTGACGAAGAACCCGATCAGGTCCTCGGTCTCGGCGCGGTTGCGGTTGGCCACGGGGGTGCCGAGGACGACGTCGTCCGTTCCGGCGTACCGGCCGAGCAGGACGTTCACGGCGGCGAGCAGGGTCATCGACAGGGTGGTGCCACTTTCGCGGGTCAGGTGGCGCAGCCGTCGCGCCGTCTCCGCGGGTATCCGGAAGTCGACGGCGCCGCCGTCGCTGGAGCGTACGAGCGGGCGGGGGCGGTCCGTGGGCAGCTCCAGCGCGGGCGCCCCCGCCAACTTGGCGCGCCAATAGGCGAGTTGTTCCTCCAGCACCTCCCCTTCCAGCCACTGGCGCTGCCAGAGGGCGAAGTCGGCGTACTGCACCTCCAATGGCGGCAACGGGTCGGGCTCGCCGGCGCGGAACGCGTTGTACAGGGTGGAGATCTCGTCCCGCAGAATGCGGCCGGACCAGTCGTCGGACACGACGTGGTGGAGCGAGAGCGTCAGCAGATGGTCGTCGGCGGCAACCTTGACGAGGGTGCCACGGATCAGCGGTCCTGCCGACAGGTCGAACGGCAGACGCGCGTCCGCTTCGAGGACCGCCCGGGCGGCTGCCCGCGGGTCCGGTTCGGCGGACACGTCGACCAGGGGCAAGGAGAAGGGCGCCGGCTCGTCGATCACCTGGTGCGCGACGCCGTCCGGGCCGGCCACCAGCCTGGTGCGCAGCACCTCGTGCCGGGCCACCACCGCGGTCAGGGCCTTGTGCAGGGCCGGGAGGTCCAGGTCGCCGGGCCAGCGCAGGGAGGTGGACAGGTTGTACTCGGTGGAACCCGGCTCCAACTGGTCGAGGAACCACAGGCGCTGCTGGGCGAACGACAGCGGCAGCGCCTGGCCCCGGTCGACGGCGGCGACCGGCGGAACGAGCGTGTCGGTGGCCGAGCCGTCCACCGCGGAGGCGAGTTCCCGGACGGTCGGCCGGTCGAACAGCGCGGACAGGGGGATCTCGGCCCCGAACACCTCGCGTATCCGGGAGATCACCTGGGTGGCGAGCAGCGAGTGTCCGCCCAGGTCGAAGAAGTTGTCCTCGGCGCCCACCCGTTCCATGCCGAGGACCTGCGCCCACACCTCGGTGAGGACCCGCTCGGTCTCCGTGCGCGGTGTCACCAGTCCGGTCACGTCCCGGCGCACGCTGTCGGGCGCGGGGAGGGCGGTGCGGTCGAGCTTGCCGTTCGCCGTGAGGGGGAACTCGGTCAGTTCGACGACGACCGACGGCATCATGTACTCGGGCAGCCGCGCGGTGACGTACGGGCGCAGCTCGGCCGCCGCCGGAGTGCCCTCGTCCCGGTCCGCCGGTACGAGGTAGGCCACCAGGCGGCGTTCGCTGCCTGCGCCGTCGGCCGCGACCACCGCGGACCGGACGCGCGGGTGGGCGGCGAGAACAGCCTCGACCTCGCCGGCTTCGATACGGAAGCCGCGTACCTTGAGCTGCTGGTCGGTGCGGCCGAGGAACTCCACGCGTCCGTCGGGCAGTCGGCGCACGCGGTCGCCGGTACGGTACATCCGCGACCCGTCCGGGCTGAACGGGTCGGGCAGGAACCGTTCGGCGGTCAGGGCCGGACGGCCGCGGTAGCCGCGTGCGACCTGTACGCCGGAGACGAACAACTCGCCCGGTACGCCCACGGGCACGGGCCGCAGGGCTGTGTCCAGGACGTGGACCCGGGTGTTGGCCAGGGGCCTGCCCAGCGGCACCACTCCCGCCTCGAGGACCTGGGCCGTCAGTGGCTCGGTGAGCACGCCGATGGTGGACTCGGTCGGACCGTAGTGGTTGACGACGGCGCGGTCCCCGGCGGTCTCGACGAGCGTGGCCAGCCAGTCCGGTGAGGCGCCTTCCCCGCCGAGCATGACTCCTCGGCCGGGCAGTACCCGGTCCAGGCCGGCGTCGGCGGCCAGCGCCGCGAGATGCGAGGGCACGACCTTGATCCAGTCGACGGCCCAGGTGGCGAGGTAGGCCGCGACCGCGCGTCCGTCGACCGCCGCGGCGGCGTCCAGGACGTGCAGGGTCCCGCCGGACACCAGGCAGCCGAAGACGACGGTGTTGCCGAGGTCGGTGACCACGGGCTGGAGCAGGCCGAACCGGCCTCCGCCGGTCCACCCGGCACGCTCCACGACCGAGGCGACATAGTTCACGACGCCCGCGTGAGTGACCTGCACACCCTTCGGCCGCCCCGTCGATCCGGAGGTGTAGATGACGTACGCCAACTGGTCCGGGAGCACGGTGGACCCGGGTGACTCGGCAGGCATGGCGGCCATTTCGACCCGTACGGCCGGGTCGTCCAGCACGATGGTCCGCAGCCGCCCGACGGGCAGTTCGTCGACGAGGTCCTCGGTGCCCACGAGCACCGAGGCGCCGCTGTCGGCGAGCATGAACCCCAGGCGCTCGACGGGGTATTCGGGGTCCAGCGGCAGATAGGCGCCGCCGGCCTGCCACACGGCAAGGAGGGCAACGACGGTGTCGGCGCCGCGAGGCAGGCAGACGGCGACCACCGACTCGGTGCCCACGCCTATCCCGCGCAGGTAGTGCGCGAGCCGGTTGACCCTGGCCATGAGGCCGCCGTAGGTGAGGGCATCGGCGCCCGCGACGACCGCCACGGTGTCCGGGGCGTCCACCGCTCGCGCGGCGATCATCTCGTGCAACCCACTCACCGACGGCACGGGCGCGTCGGTATCGTTCCAGTCCCGCGCCACCTGGCGCTGCTCGTCGGGGGTGAGGACCGGCAGCCGGGACAGCGGCTCCTCGGCGTCCCGGGCCACGGCGCTCAGCAGGGTGACGAGGTGGCCCGACATCCGTTCGATCGTCGCGGCGTCGAAGAGCGCGGTGCTGTACTCGAACTCTGCGGCCAGTCCACGGCTGCTGTCGCTGAGCACCAGTCGCAGGTCGAACTTGGCGACGACGCCGCCGTCGACCGCGTCGGCGGCGGTGAGGTCGCCGCCACCGTCCGGGGTCTCCGCGAAGTCGTAGTTGAGCAGGGCCTGGAACAGCGGCGTGCGCGACCGGTCCCGCTCGGCCACCAACGCGTCCACCACCTGCTCGAACGGCACATCCTGATGCGCATACGCACCCAGCGCCGTCTCCCGCACCCTCCCCAACACCTCACGGAACGACGGATCCCCCGACAGATCCGCCCGCATCACCAACGTGTTCACGAAGAACCCGATCAGATCCTCCGTCTCGGCACGGTTCCGGTTCGCCACCGGCGTGCCCACCACCACGTCCTCCGACCCCGCATACCGACCCAACAACACCGCATACGCCGCCAGCAGCGTCATGAACATCGACACACCACACTCACGCGACAACCCCCGCAGGGCTTCCGCGATGTCGTCGGGTACGGCGAACTTCAGGGACGCGCCGGCCGAGGAGCGGACCGGGGGGCGCGGACGGTCGATGGGCAGTTCGGTGTCGGGGGTGCCGGACAGACGCTCCCGCCAGTACGACAGCTGCCGCTCCAGCACGTCACCGTCCAGCCACTGCCGCTGCCACACCGCGAAGTCCGCGTACTGCACCTCCAGCGCCGGCAGCGGATCGGACTCCCCCGCACGGAACGCCTCGTACAGCGCCATCAACTCACGGTGGAAGACCTGGTCCGACCACTCGTCGAACACCACGTGGTGCAGGGCCACCACGAGAACGTGCTCCGCCTCGGCGGCTCGCAGCAGGGTGCCGCGAATGAGCGGCCCGGACGCGAGGTCGAAGGGCACTCCGGCGTCCGCTGCGGCCAGGGTGCGCAGTGCCGCGTCGGAGCCGTCTCCGGAGACGTCCACCACCGTCAACGGGAACTCCGCCGGCGGGTCGATCACCTGGCACGCCACACCGTCCGCGCCGGCCACCAGGCGGGTGCGCAGGACCTCGTGGCGGGCCACGACGCCGCCCAGGGCGGCCTGGAGCGCGGCGACGTCCAGGGCGCCGTCCCACCGCACCCGCATCGACAGGTTGTACTCGGTGGAGCCGGGCTCCAGTTGGTCCAGGAACCACAGCCGCTGCTGCGCGAAGGACAAGGGGAGCGGCCCTTCGGGACGCGGTTCCCATGCCTGGCGCGATACCTGCTCTCCCCTGAGGCGTCGCTTCAGCAATTCCCGCTTGGCATCAGAAAGCATCAGTTGTCCCCTGCAAATGAGAAAGCTGAATCGGTGCGATGACGGTGCGCTGCGCTGCCCTGGGAGAAAGTCCGCTTCACGATGGCACACCGCTGGATCATTCATCCAGCGGTGTCGTGTTCAACGCGTTCAACTGCGGCGTGGCGTCATTCGAACACGTCAAAGGGTGCCGTCGGGCGTGCGCCTGGCGACGAGTTCGTACAGGTCCGTGCCGGCCAGCCTGGGGTCCTGGCTGATCCCGACGGTGAATCCCCGGGCTTCGAGGAGGCGGTGCATGGCCGCCAACCGGCCTTGTTCGTCGTGGACTTCGGCGACGACATGGCCGATCAGCGGCCAGTGGGCCGGTTCTACGCCGGCGAGAACGAGGTGTTCGGCCCGCTCGACGTCGATCTTGAGCAGGTCGATCCGGTGCAGCGCGTGCTGCCGGACGAGATCGGAGACGGTCAGAGTGGGGACGGTCATGTCGATTCCGCGGTGCAGGCCGCTGATCATTTCCCCGATGTACTCCTCCGGGATTCCGGAGTTGCGGAGGAATATCCGCGTGTTCTCGTCGTCGGCCCGCTGGTCGGCGAACAGCCCGGAATTCCCGGTGGACTTCGGATAGTAGGTGAAAGTGCGGTGTCCGGCACGGTCGGACACCGCACTGCACATGCACACGGCCCGCGGCAGATGCTCGCGCAGATTGGATTCCAGGCACGCGAACGTGGCCGGGGCGGGCTCCACGGCGACGATGCGCAGATCGGGCACGGCCCAGCCGAACATCAGGGAGACGATCCCGATGTTCGCCCCGATGTCCAGGACGGTGTCGCCGGGGCGCAGCTCGCTCGCAGCCTTGGCATAGAGGCCGTCCGCCGTGGCTTCCGCCCAGAGGACCTTGGCCTCGGCGGGGCTGACGCAGGTGATCCGGCGCCCGTTGGGCAGTTCGTAGGCGCCGGCCGTGACAGCCCGGGACCGGCCCGTCATGCGGTCGCCCCTCCCCCGCGCCGGGTGGTTCCCGCGCGGCGCTGCCAGCGGTCGATCTCGGCACTCAGGTAGGCGCCGACGGCCCGGGCGCCGCCCTCGTGGAAGATGTCCGAGTGCTTGCCGGGCACGTCCACGACCTCCGGCTCGCTGGACAGCGGGAGCCGCCACTGCTCCAGGGTCCACTGGTACGCCTTCTTGGGATCGTCCTGCGGCATCAGGAGCACGACACGGCCGTCGTAGGTCCGCATACCGCGGTGCATCAGCTCGCCGTAGTACGCGTAGGCGTGCCGGTTGATGATCAGGGCGCGCATGATCCGCAGGGCGTGCTTGTCGCCTTCGCGGACGCCCTGTCCGATCTCGTCGTCCGGTGCGCCGTACTTCTTCAGCAGCCGCTTCTCGTCCTTCCGCGGCAGTGTCGTGCCCGGGGCGGCGGCAAGGGCGTGCTCGACGCCGGCCAGGAGCCTGCGGGCCACGCGGTCGAAGGGCTGGTTGGGCAGGCGCCGGGCGAAGGGCTGACGGGCCGGCGCCATGAGCAGAACGCCGCCCACCTCCTTGCCCATCGCCCGCAGTTGCCGTGCCATCTCCAGGGCGACGTAGGAACTGCCGGACTGGGCCGTGAGCAGGTAGGGGCCGTCCGTCTGCAGCCGCAGCATCTCCCCGATGTACGTCGTCGCCATTTCCTCGACCGAGGACGGCGGGGCGTCCTCGCCGGTCAGGCCACGCTGCTGCAGTCCGTAGAGCTGCTGCCCCTCGGACAGGTACCCGGCGACCTCCGCGAAGGCGGCGACCTCACCGGTGAAGGTGTGGACGGCGAACACGGCGGGCCGGACGGTACCGGCACGGACGGTCACCGCCGAGCGGATTTCGGGGTCCTCGGTGTGCAGCTGGATCAGCGGCGCGGCGGACGCGATGGTCGGATGGTCGAAGAGGTCACCGACGCTGATGTCGTGCCCGGCGCCGCGGATGCGGCCGACGATCTGCGTGACCAGCAGGGAGTTGCCGCCCAGCTCGAAGAAGTTGTCCTGGGTGCCGACCTGGTCCAGGCCCAGAACCTCGGCCCACACCTCCGCGAGGAGTTCCTCCGCCTCGCCGGAAGGGGCGACGTACGAGCCGCTGCGGGAGCGGTCCGCCTCCGGCACCGGCAGCGCCGCCTTGTCGACCTTGCCGTTGGTGGTCAGCGGCAGCCGGGACAGCTCCATGTAAGCGGCGGGCACCATGTAGTCCGGGAGGCTGCGCAGCAGCAGTTCGCGCAGTTCGGCCGCTTCGGGGACGCCCTCGCTGTGGTCGGTCGGCACGAGGTAGGCCGCGAGAGCGCGATCCGGGCCGTCTCCATGGGCGGTGACCACGGCCGTGCGGATCGCCGGGTGGCCGACGAGTGCGGTCTCGATCTCCCCCGGCTCGATACGGAAACCGCGCACCTTCACCTGGTCATCGACGCGGCCCAGGAACTCCAGCCGACCGTCCGCCCGCCAGCACGCCCGGTCCCCGGACCGGTACATGCGCCCGCCGTCCTCCGTGAACGGATCGGGCAGGAAACGCTCGCCCGTCAGCACCGGCCGCCCGAGATAGCCCCGCGCCACCTGCGCACCCGCGATGAACAGCTCGCCCGAAGCACCCACCGGAACCGGCCGCAGGGACGCGTCCAGCACGTACACCCGCGTGTTGGCGATCGGCCCGCCGATCGGCGGGGCATCCTCGTCCGCCACCGCACACACGGCCGCCGTCGCGCACACGGTCGTCTCGGTCGGGCCGTAGGCGTTCACCAGCCGCCGCCCCTCGGCCCAGCGCCGCGCGACATGCCCCTCCAGCCGTTCCCCGGCCGTGAACAGCGTCCCCACTCCGCCCAGGTCCCCAGGCCGCAGCACGTCCAGCAGCGACGGCGGGACGGTCGCCACCTCCACCCCAGCTCGTCCCAGCAGCGCCGCCAGCCGGCCCGGCTCCGCCCGCTCCCGGGCTCCGGCGAGCACGAGGCTGCCGCCTCCGGTCAGCGCCATCAGCACATCCCAGACGGAAGCGTCGAACCCGAACGGCGCGAACTGCAGCACCCGCGCGCCCGCATCCGGGCCCAGTACGTCCCGCTGCGCCACCGCCAGGCTGACGGCACCGCCGTGGGTGACCTGGACGCCCTTCGGACGCCCGGTCGAGCCCGATGTGTAAATCACGTACGCCAACTGGTCGGGGACCACGGTCACTTCGGGCTCCCGGCCAGGCTCACCGGCCACCGCCGCCCGTACGGCCGGGTCGTCCAGGACGACCGTGCGCAGCCGCCCCACCGGCAGGTCGTCGACCAGATCCTCGGTGCCCACCAGCAGCGACGCACCGCTGTCGGTGAGCATGAACTCCAGTCGCTCGGCCGGGTATTCGGGATCGAGCGGCAGATACACGCCACCGGCCTGCCATACGGCCAACAGCGCCACCACCATGTCCACCCCGCGCGGCAAGCACAGCCCCACCACCGACTCCGCACGGACACCCGCCCCGCGCAGGTAGTGCGCCAATCGGGCCGCCCGCGCCATCAGGGCGCCGTACGTCACCACCTCGTCGCCGAACACAACCGCCACCGAATCCGGAGCGGCGACGGCCCGCGCGCCGATCAGCTCCTGGACGCCGCCCACCGACGGCAACGGCACCGCCGTGTCGTTCCATTCATGCACCAGCTGTCCGACCTCGGCCTCGGTCAGCACCGACAGCTCCCCCAACGGCCGCTCGGCATCCGAAGCCGCGGCTCCCAGCAATGTGACCATGTGACCCGCCATCCGCTCGACCGTCACCGCGTCGAACAACGCGGTGCTGTACTGGATCTCGCCGGCCAGCGCTCCGTCGTCCTCCGCCAGCGCCACGACCATGTCGAACTGCGCGGGCAGCAGTCCCGTGCCGGTCTCCACCCCCGCACCGGCCGAGGCATCCACGTCACCCGAACCACGGACGTCCGGTGAGTAGTTGAACGACACCCGCCCAAGAGGACTACGAGTACGGTCCCGTACGTCCGCCACGGCGTCCACCACCTGCTCGAACGGCAGGTCCTGGTGCGCGTAGGCACCGAGGGCCGTCTCCCGCACCCGGGTCAGCAGTTCCACGAAGGACGGGGCGCCCGACAGGTCGGTCCGCATCACCAGCGTGTTCACGAAGAAGCCGATGAGCTGCTCGGTCTCGGCCCGGTTCCGGTTCGCCACCGGCGTGCTCACCACGACGTCGTCCGACTCGGCATACCGGCCCATGAGGACGTCGAAGGCAGCCAGCAGCGTCATGAACATCGTCGTGCCGCGCTCACGCGACAGAGCCCGCAGCGCCTCCGCCGTCCGCGCCGGCACCCTGAACCGGGCCACCGCGGCCTCGGTGGACCGATCGGCCTCACGCGGCCGGTCCGTGGGCAGCTCCAGATCCCGCGCACCCGCCAATGTCTGCCGCCAGTAGGCCAGTTGCGATTCCAGCGCAGCACCGGAGAGCCACTGCCGCTGCCAAGCGGCGACATCCGCGTACTGGATCGCCAGCGGCGGCAACGGATTCGGCCGGTCGGCTCGGAACGCCTCGTACACGACGGACAGTTCGTGCTGGAAGGCACGGTCGGACCACTCGTCGAAGACGACGTGGTGGAACACCAGGGCAAGCACGTGCTCGTCATCCGCCAACCGGACCAGGGTCGCCCTGACCAGAGGCCCGCGCGCCAGGTCGAACGGCGTCAGCGCGTCCTCGGCGACGGCTTCACCCACAGCGCTCCGCGGGTCCTCGCATCCCGACACGTCCAGGACGGGCAGGGGGAGGGGGGCGGGCGGGTCGATGATCTGATGCGGTACGCCGTCGGCGTCGGCGACCAGCCGGGTACGCAGCACCTCGTGGCGGGCGATGATCGCGTCCAGGGCCGCGCCGAGGGCCCGTAGGTCCAGCTCGCCGGGCAGGTGCAGACGGGTCGACATGTTGTACTCGACCGAGCCGGGCTCCAACTGGTCCAGGAACCACAGCCGTTGCTGCGCGAAGGACAGCGGCAGCGGCTGCGTGCGGTCCGCCGGAGTGATCGGCCCGCTCGTGGTGCGTGCGACGGTGTCGATCAGCGCGGCCAGGCTCTGGATCGTGGGGTGATCGAACAGGGCGGCGAGCGGGATCTCCGTCGCGAACACCTCACGGACGCGGGAGATGACCTGGGTGGCCAGCAGGGAGTGACCGCCGAGCTCGAAGAAGCTGTCCCGGACGCCGATGCGGTCGATGTCCAGTACCTGCGCCCAGATACCGGCGAGCAGTTCCTCGGTCGCGGTCGCCGGGGGTGTGGAGGAAGCGTCGGCCCGGGGCGTGTGCGGCTCTGGAAGTGCGGAGCGGTCGATCTTGCCGTTGGGGGTCAGCGGCATGGCCGCCAGCTCCACGAACAGAGACGGGACCATGTACTCCGGCAGCACCCGGCGCGCATGCTCGCGCAGCTCGGACACGGGCGGGACGCCGGCTGACGGGTCGGCCGGGACCATGTAGGCGACCAGACGCCGGTCACTGCCCGTGCCGCGGGCCGTGACCACAGCGGTGTGGATCGCCGAGTGGCTGGTCAGGACGGCTTCGATCTCGCCCGGCTCGATGCGGAAACCGCGCACCTTGAGCTGGTCGTCCGCCCGGCCCAAAAACTCCAGGCGCCCCTCCGCCAGCCACCGCACCCGGTCACCCGTGCGATACAGGCGAGAACCGTCATCCGCGAACGGGTCCGCGATGAACCTCTCACCGGTCAGCGCCGGCCGACCCAGATAACCGCGCGTCACACCGACGCCGCCGATGAACAGTTCACCCGCCACACCCACCGGGACCGGCTGCAACCGCCCGTCCAGGACATAGACCCGGGTGTTGGCGATCGGCGCACCGATCGACAGCGGGGTCTCGGAGACTCGCTCGCAGGTCGACCAGATCGTCGTCTCCGTCGGGCCGTACATGTTCCACACCTCGGCCCCACTGCCCAGCAGCGCCCCGGCCAGGGCCGTCGGCAGCGCCTCACCACCGGCCAGCACCCGCAGGCCCGCAACACCCGGCCAGCCATCGGCCAGCAGTATCTGCCACAACGAAGGAGTCGCCTGCACCACCGACGCACCCACCCGGACCAGCTCACCCGCCAGCAACCCCGGATCCGCCACCGTCTCACGCGGGGCCACGACCACCCGGGCACCGGACACCAGCGGCAGCCACAACTCCAGACCCGCAATGTCAAAGCCCAGCGTCGTCACCGCAAGCAGCACATCACCCGCGTCCAGACCCGGCCGCTCACCCATCGCCGACAAGAAACCGACCAGGCTCCGCTGCCCGACCAGCACACCCTTCGGCCGACCCGTCGACCCCGACGTATACAACACATACGCCAACCCGTCGGCGGCAACAGCCACCCGCGGCGCGGTGGAGGGCTGAACCGCCACAGCCGCCTCAACGGCCGCATCCTCCAGCCACACCGCCGTCTGCGCCGAGAGCTGACCGGCGACGGACCGGTGCCCCACCAGGACCGAGCAGCCACTGTCAGCCAGCATGAACTCCAGCCGCTCCGCCGGAAACTCCGGATCCAACGGCAGATACGCGCCACCGGCCTGCCACACCGCCAGCACCGCCACCACCATGTCCAGACCGCGCTCCACACACAGCCCGACCACCGACTCCGGACCCACACCCACACCACGCAGATAATGAGCCAGCCGATTCGCCCGCGCCATCAACCCGCCATACGACACCACCACATCACCCGAAACCACCGCCACCGCATCCGCAGTCACAACCGCCCGGGCAGCGATCAGCTCATGCACCCCGCCCACCGACGGCAGCGGCACGGACGTGTCATTCCAGACACGCACAAGCTGATCCCGCTCAACCGACGACAGCACCGGCAGCTCACCCACACGCCGACCCGCATCCTCCGCCACCGCCTCCAACACCGTCACCAGATGCCCGGCCAACCGCTCCACCGTCACCGCATCGAACAACGCAGTGCTGTACTGGATCCCGGCCTTCAGGGAGCCGTCGTCCGATTCCTCGAGCATGACCCACAGGTCGAAGGCCACAGCGATCTGCGGGGCCGGGGAGTCCAGGTCGTCGGCGGCCTCGGTCGCCCCCCGGGCACTCGCGCCCGCGTCGGAGCCGTAGCTGAAGAAGACCTGGAAGAGCGGGGTGCGCGAGCGGTCACGCTCGACGACCAGCTCGTCCACCAACTGCTCGAACGGCAGATCCTGATGGGCATAGGCACCCAGGGCCATCTGCCGTACCCGAGCAAGGAGTTCGGTGAACGTCGGATCGCCGGACAGGTCCGTCCGCATCACCAGCGTGTTCACGAAGAACCCGATCAGGCCCTCCGTCTCGGCCCGGTTCCGGTTCGCCACCGGCGTGCCGACGACGACGTCCTGCGACCCCGCGCAGCGGCCCAGCAGCACGTTCAGCGCGGCCAGCAACGTCATGAACATCGTCGTCCCGTTCGCCCGCGACAGTGCTCGCAGCACTTCTGCCGTGTCGGCCGAGACGGTGAACGGGGCCATCGAGCCCTCGGAGGACGGCACGGGCGGGCGGGGCCGGTCGGTGGGCAGCTCCAGTGTCGGGACGTCTGCGAGCTGGGTGCGCCAGTAGGACAATTGGTCGTCGAAGACCTCGCCTTCCAGCCACTGTCGCTGCCAGGCGGCGAAGTCGGCGTACTGCAACGGGAGCGCCGGCAGCGGGTTCGGTTCTCCCGTACGGAACGCCTCGTACAGCGCCGACAATTCGCGCCGCAGAATCCGCGACGACCACTCGTCGGAGACCACGTGGTGCGTCAGGAGCGCCAGCAAGTGCTGCCGCTCGTCCAACCGGATCAGTACTCCCCTGATCAGTGGGCCCTCCGCCAGGTCAAACGGCGCCCACGCGTCCTGAAGCGCCAACTTCTCCGCCTCCCTCACCGGATCGACGCTCTCGGACACGTCGACCAGGGGCAAGGGAAAGGCCGACGGCGGATCGACCAACTGATACGCGACTCCATCAACGCCGGCGACCAGACGAGTCCGCAGCACTTCGTGCCGCGCGACCACCGCACTGAGTGCGGCGGTGAGCGCATCGACGTCCAAGTCCCCGTCCCACGGCAGGTACAGAGGCAGGTTGTACTCGGTGGAGCCGGGCTCCAGCTGGTCCAGGAACCAGAGCCGCTGCTGAGCGAACGACAACGGCAGCGGCTGGTCCCTGTTTACGACGCTCCACTGCGGCTCCCGTGCGCCCGGCACCGCTGCGTCCAGGGCAGTGGCGAGTCCGGCGACCGTCGGGCTGTCGAACATCGTGGCAAGCGGGAGGTTCACCCCGAACACCTCGCGCACACGGGACATCACCTGGGTGGCCAGGAGGGAGTGTCCACCCAGTTCGAAGAAGTTGTCCGTGGCACCGACCTGATCCAGTCCGAGGAGCTGCGCCCAGATGTCCGAGACCAACTCTTCGGTCGCTCCCGACGGGGCCACATACGTGTCCAGTTGCCGGAACTCGTCCGGCTCCGGGAGCGCCGAGCGGTCGAGCTTGCCGTTGGGGGTCAGGGGCAGGGCAGCCAGCTCGGTGAAGACGGACGGGATCATGAAGGCGGGCAGGTGAGCGCCGGCGTACGTACGAAGGTCGGACACCGGTGGGACGCCTTCTGCCACGTCCTCGGGGACGAGGTAGGCGGCCAGTCGGCGGTCGTCCTCGTCGCCGAAGGGGACCACGACGGCGGTACGGATCCGGGGATGCGTGGTCAGGACGGCTTCGATCTCGCCCGGTTCGATCCGGAACCCGCGGACCTTGACCTGCTGGTCCGCCCGGCCCACAAAGTCCAGCCGGCCGTCGGGGAGCCAGCGGGCCCGGTCGCCCGAGCGGTACATACGGGAGCCGTCGGCGGCGAAGGGCTCGGCCAGGAAGCGTTCCGCCGTCAGGTCAGGACGGCCGGCATAGCCGCGGGCGACCTGCGGGCCGGCGATGAACACCTCGCCCGCCACACCCACCGGGACGGGGTGCAAGGAGGCGTCCAGGACGTACAGGCGGGCATTGGCGACCGGAGCACCAATGGGCGGCAACCCCACCCCATCTACAGCACCCGCAGTGACCATCACCGTCGCTTCCGTGGGGCCGTAGGTGTTCACCAGACGACGGCCCGGAGCCCACGCCCGCGCGACATGCTCCGTCAGCCGCTCCGCACCCAGCAACAGGGTCTCGATACCCGGCACCTGCTGCGGATCCAGCACACCCAACAGCGAGGGCACCACGCTCGCCGCACCCACGCCCTCCGCGCAGATCATGGACGTCAGTGCGTCGGGCTCCGCTCGCTCCTCCGCGCTCGCCACCACCAACGTGCCGCCGTGAGCGAGCGTCACCGCGATGTCCAGCACCGCCGCGTCGAAGCTGAAGGAGGCGAACTGCAGCACGCGGACCCCTGGGTCCACACCGAGCTCGGGACCCAGCGCGGTCACCATGCCGACCACACTGCCGTGAGACACCTGAACACCCTTGGGGCGGCCCGTCGACCCCGACGTATAGATCACATACGCCAACTGCTCGCTGCTGATGCCGACTTCGGGAGCCGCCGACGGCAGATCCTCCGAAAGCACCAGATCACCTTCACGGAGAACCACCTGCGCCCCGCTGTCGGCGACCATGAACTCCAGCCGCTCCACCGGATACTCAGGATCCAGTGGCAGATACGTGCCGCCCGCCAGCCACACCCCCAACACCGCGACGACCATGTCGACACCGCGAGGCAGGCACAGGCCCACCACCGACTCCGCACCGACACCTCGGCCCCGCAGGTCATGCGCCAGCCGACTCGCCCGCGCCACCAACCCGCCATACGTCAACACACGTGTGCCCGAGACCACCGCCACCGCATCCGGGACCTCGGCCGCACGAGCGGCAATCAGCTCATGCACCCCACCCACCGACGGCAGCGGAACCGGCGTGCCGTTCCACCCCCGCACCAGCTGCTCACACTCATCCACGGACAGCACGGGCAGACCCCCCACCCGCCGCCCTGCGTCCTCCGCCACCGCCTCCAGCACCGTGATCAGATGCCTGGCCAACCGCTCCATGGACCCCGCGTCGAACAACGCCGTGCTGTACTCGATCTGTCCCGTCAGTCCCCCGCGTACGCTGTCGCCGAGCCGCAGTGACAGGTCGAACTGGACCGCTCGGGAGCTGTCGCGTGGCGTGTCGTCGGCGTCGGGGACGGCGCTGTCGTTGTCGTAGCTGAAGAGGACCTGGAAGAGCGGCGTGCGGGAGCGGTCGCGGTCCACCACGAGGTCGTCGACGAGGTGCTCGAACGGCAGGTCCTGGTGGGCATACGCGCCCAGGGCCGTCTCCCGTACCCGGCCGAGGAGTTCGGTGAACGTGGGGTCGCCGGACAGGTCGGCCCGCATGACCAGGGTGTTCACGAAGAAACCGATCAGGTCCTCCGTCTCGGCACGGTTCCGGTTCGCCACCGGCGTGCCCATGGCCACGTCCGCGGACCCCGTGTAGCGGCCGAGCAGCACGCTCACGGCGGCCAGCAGGGTCATGAACATGGTGGTGCCGCTCTCGTGGGAGAGCGAGCGCAGTGTGCGGGCCACCTCCACGGGAACGGTGAACGGCAGCACCGCTCCCTGCGTGGTGCGTACGGCCGGTCGGGGCCGGTCGCTCGGCAGGTCCGGTGGCGTGAGCTCGGCCAGTTGGTCACGCCAGTAGGACAGTTGCCCTTCCAGCACCTCTCCGTTCAGCCAGTGCCGCTGCCAGACCGCGAAGTCGGCGTACTGCACTTCCAGCGGTGGCAGCGGATCCGGGCAGCCGGCGCGGAACGCTTCGTAGAGGGCCGTCAGTTCGCGTCGCAGGATGCGTTCCGACCATTCGTCGGTGACGACGTGGTGCAGCGTGAGTGCCAGGACGTGTTCGTCAGGGGCCAGGCGGATGAGTGCGGCGCGTACGAGGGGGCCGCCCGTGAGGTCGAAGGGAGTGTGGGAGTCGGCCGTGATCAGGGCGTGGGCGACTGCCGCGGGGTCCGTGGCCTCGGACACGTCCACCACGGGCAGTGGGAACGCGGCGGGCGGGTCGACGATCTGGTGCGCCACCCCGTCCCCGTCCGGCACCAGACGGGTCCGCAGCACCTCGTGCCGGGCCGTCAGTCCGCCGAGCGCCGCCCCTAAGGCTTGCACGTCCAGGTCTCCCGGCAAGGGCAGTGGGGACGGCAGGACGTGAGCGATCGAGCCTGGGTCGAGTTGGTCGAGGAACCACAGCCGTTGCTGGGCGTAGGACAGGGGCAGGGGTTCGGCGCGGTCCGCCGGCGTCACCGGTGGGGCCGTGGGCGCGGTTGCCGATGCCTCGATGGCCACGGCCAGTCCGCGTACGGTCGGGTGGTCGAAGAGCGCCGACAGCGGTACCTCGGCGCCGAACACCTCGCGGACGCGGGAGATGACCTGGGTGGCGAGCAGCGAGTGGCCGCCGATGGCGAAGAAGTCGTCGTCGGCGCCGATGCGGTCCGTTCCGAGGACCTGGGTCCAGATGCCCGCCAGCAGTTCCTCGGTCGCGCCGGAGAGGGCGACGTGTTCGTGGGTTTCCCAGGCGTCGGGGCCGGGCTGTGGGAGGGCGGAGCGGTCGGTCTTGCCGTTGCGGGTCAGGGGCAGTTCCGCCAGCTCGGTGAAGAGGGCCGGGATCATGAACTCGGGCAGTGTGTGGCGCAGGTGGTCCCGCAGTTCGGGTGTCGACGGGATCCCCTCGGCGGGGTCGGCGGGTACGACGTGGGCCACGAGCCTGCGACCGGTGCCCTCGCCGTGGGTGGTCACGACGGCGGAGCGGACTCCCGCGTGGGCGGTCAGGGCGGCCTCGATCTCCCCCGGCTCGATCCGCACGCCGCGGATCTTGACCTGGCTGTCCGCCCGGCGGAGGAATTCCAGCTCTCCGCTCGGCAGCCGGCGTACCCGGTCGCCCGTCCGGTACATCCGTGTGCCGTCGGCGGCGAAGGGGTCGGCGAGGAACCGTTCGGCCGTCAGCGCAGCGTGGCCGAGATAGCCGCGCGCCACGCCGGTGCCGCCGATGAAGAGCTCACCCGCGACACCGATCGGCACGGGGCGCAGCCACGCGTCGAGCACATGGGCCCGGACACCGGCGATCGGTCGTCCGATCGGTACGTTCGCCACCGCGTGGGACAACAGCCCGGCGACACAGGTGATGGTGGCCTCGGTGGGGCCGTATGCGTTGTGGACGGGTATCTGTGTGTACGTGAACCACTGGGCGAGGGTCTGCGGCGAGAGTGCCTCACCGCCCATGATCAGCAGGCGCAGGTCCGGTCCGAGGGCGCCCGGGGCGGCGAGGTGGGGAATGAGCATCTCCCACAGCGCGGGAGTGATGTCGACCGAGGTGGCGGCCTGGGCGCGCAGCTCGCGCAGGATCCGCTCCGCAGGCCACTGCTGCTCGCCACGCAGCACCAGCCGTCCGCCGTGCGCCAGGGTGGCGAAGAGCTGTTCCTGGGCGGCGTCGAACATGAAGGACGCGATCTGCAGTGTCACATCGGCCGGGGACACGCCGTACTGGCGGCCCATCTCGCGGAGCTCCCGGCTCCACGCGTGGTGCGGGACCAGCACGCCCTTGGGCTGGCCGGTGGAGCCCGAGGTGAAGATGACGTACGCCAGTTGGTGCGGCGACACCTCGATGTCCGGGTTGTCGGTGGAGCAGGTGGCGATCGTGGGACCGTCGGTGTCGAGAGCGAGGCGCGGGACGGACACCTGCGTCAGGCGCTCGGCCGTCGCAGACCGGGTGATCAGCAGCGAGGCGCTGGACGACGCGACCATGTGCGCGATCCGCCGGGTGGGGTGGTCGGCGTCCAGAGGAAGGTATGCCGCTCCTGCCTTGAGGACTCCGAGCAGGGCCACGACCGTCTCGGTGCTGCGCTCGATGCACACCCCGACGATGTTCTCGGGCCCGACGCCGAGAGCCGTGAGCCGACGGGCCAGCTGGTTGGCCCTGGCGTTGAGGTGCCCGTACGTGAGGTGCCGGCCGTCCGCGACGACCGCGACCGCGTCAGGCGTGCGCCGCGCCCACTCCTCGAAGAGCCGGTGGACCGGGCCACCCTCCGCGTCCGGCTCCGGACCGGTGGCGAGGGACCGCAGCGTCGCGTGCTCGGCCTCCGTGAGGAGGTCCAGCTCGTCGATCGCGCGTGCCGGGTCCAGGACGCCGTGCAGAATGGCGACGAGACGATCGGCCAGCCGCTCCACCGTCGCCGCGTCGAACAGCGCGGTGCTGTACTCGAACTCGCCGGTCAGCGCACCTTCTCCGGTGTCCCTGAAAGACAACGCGAGGTCGGACAGGGCGAGGTCCCGGGACATCGAGGCGCCGGGGCCGCTCGCCTCCTCGGGCCCGTCGGCTTCGGGCGCCTGGTCCGTTGATCCGGCGCCGTCCCGGAGGTAGTTGAAGTACACCTGGAACAGGGCCGTACGGGAGCGGTCCCGGTCGGTGACGAGTTCGTCGACGAGCTGCTCGAACGGCAGGTCCTGGTGCTCGTAGGCGTCCAGCGCGGTCTGCCGTATCCGGTCGAGGAGTTCGGCGAAGGTCGGGTCACCTGACAGGTCCGTCCGCAGGACGAGCGTATTCACGAAGAACCCGATCAGGCCCTCCGTCTCGGACCGGTTCCGGTTCGCCACCGCCGTGCCCACCGCGATGTCGTCGGCGTCGCAGTAGCGGGCGAGCAACACGTCGAAGGCGGCGAGCAGCGTCATGAACATCGTCGCGCCGCTCTCCCGTGACAGCGCCCGCAGCGCCTCCGCTGTCTCCGCCGGGACGGTGAACCGCGTCGTCGCCCCCACCGAGGAGCGGATCGGCGGCCGGGGCCGGTCGATCGGCAGCTCCAGCTCGGGCACACCGGTCAACTGGCTTCGCCAGTACGACAGTTGCCGGTCCAGGACGTCACCGCTCAACCACTGCCGTTGCCACACCGCGAAGTCCGCGTACTGCACGGGCAGCGGCGGCAGCGGGTCCGGCTCCCCGGCGCGGAACGCCTCGTACAGCGCCTCGATCTCCTGGTGGAGGATCCGCGCCGACCACTCGTCGGACACGACGTGGTGCATGGCCAGCACCAGCATGTTCTCCCCGATCCCCAGCCGGATCAGTGTCGCCCGCAGCAGGGGTCCGGCGGCGAGGTCGAACGGCTCCGTCATGTCCTGGGTGACCAGGCGCTCCGCCTGGCCGAGCGGATCGTCGCTGCCGGATACGTCCACCACCGGCAGCGGGTGGTGCACGGGCTCCTCCACCACCTGCCAAGCCACACCATCGGCGTCAGCCAGGAGCCTGGTGCGCAGCACCTCGTGCCGAGCCACTACGGCGTCCAGGGCCGCGCCCAGAGCCGCCACGTCCGGAACACCGTCGAGCCGAACCGGCAGTACGACGTTGTACTCGGTCGAACCGGGATCCAGCTGGTGCAGGAACCACAGCCGCTGCTGCGCGAACGACAACGGCAGCGGCCTGTCCCGGTCCACCACCGTCACAGGGGGCACAGCCCCATGCGCAGAGCCCTCGACCTCGGCCGCCAGGGCACGCACGGTCGGCTTGTCGAACAGCGCGGCCAACGGCAGCTCGACGCCGAACACCTCTCGAATACCGGACATCACTCGCGTGGCCAGCAGCGAATGCCCACCCAATTCGAAGAAGCCATCGGTCGCGCCGACTCGGTCCACTCCCAGGATGCGGGTCCAGAGGTCTGCGAGCAGTTCCTCCGTGGGACCCACCGGTGGGACGAATTCCTCCGCACCGATGCCTGCGCTGTCAGGGGCGGGGAGGGCGGTTCGGTCGAGCTTGCCGTTGGGGGTGAGGGGCAGGGCGGCCAGCTCGGTGAAGACGGACGGGATCATGAAGGCGGGCAGGTGAGCGCCTGCGTAGGTGCGAAGGTCGGTGACGGTCGGGATGCCTTCGGCCGCGTCCTCGGGAACGAGGTAGGCCGCCAGCCGGCGGTCGTCCTCGTCGCCGAAGGGGACCACGACGGCGGTACGGATCCGGGGATGCGTGGTCAGGACGGATTCGATCTCGCCCGGTTCGATCCGGAACCCGCGGACCTTGACCTGCTGGTCCGCCCGGCCCACAAAGTCCAGCCGGCCATCGGGGAGCCAGCGGGCCCGGTCGCCCGAACGGTACATACGAGAGCCGTCGGCAGCGAACAGGTCAGGAAGGAAACGCTCACCAGTCAGGCCGGGGCGACCGGCATAGCCGCGGGCCACCTGGGGGCCTGCGATGAACACCTCGCCCACCACACCCACGGGGACCGGATGCAAGGAGGTGTCCAGGACGTACAGGCGCGCGTTGGCGACCGGCAAGCCGATCGGCGGCACACCCTCCGACCCGTCGACCGCACCCGCGGTGACCATCACCGTCGCCTCGGTCGGACCGTAGGTGTTCACCAG
This sequence comes from Streptomyces sp. SAI-127, assembly GCF_029894425.1. Classification (NCBI taxonomy): domain Bacteria; kingdom Bacillati; phylum Actinomycetota; class Actinomycetes; order Kitasatosporales; family Streptomycetaceae; genus Streptomyces; species Streptomyces sp. SAI-127. The sequence goes on along the minus strand of NZ_JARXYJ010000002.1, from coordinate 273,044 downwards.
ACGACGACCCGGAGCCCACGCCCGCGCGACCTGCTCCGTCAGCCGCTCCGCCCCCAGCAACAGCGTCTCGATCCCGGGCACCTGCCGCGGGTCCAGCACGCCCAGCAGCGACGGCACGACACTGGCCGCACCCACACCCTCCGCGCAGATCATGGACGTCAGCACCTCGGGCTCCGCCCGCTCCCCCGCGCTCGCCACCACCAACGTGCCGCCGTGAGCGAGCGTCACCGCGATGTCCAGCACCGCCGCATCGAAGCTGAAAGACGCGAACTGCAGCACCCGAACCCCGGGGTCCACACCGAGCTCGGGACCCAGGGCCGTCACCATGCCGACCACACTGCCGTGAGACACCTGCACGCCCTTGGGGCGGCCCGTCGACCCCGACGTATAGATCACATACGCCAACTGGCCCGGCGTTACGGCATTGTCGGGAGCCGTCGACGGCAGATCCTCCGAAAATGCCAGATCACCTTCACGGAGAACCACCTGCGCCCCGCTGTCGGCGACCATGAACTCCAGCCGCTCCACCGGATACTCAGGATCCAACGGCAGATACGTGCCGCCCGCCAGCCACACCCCCAGCACCGCGACGACCATGTCGACACCGCGAGGCAGACACAGGCCCACCACCGACTCCGCACCGACACCCCGGCCCCGCAGCACATGCGCCAGCCGACTCGCCCGCGCCACCAGCCCGCCGTACGTCAGCACCCGCCCACCGGACACCACCGCCACCGCATCCGGAGCCTCCGTCGCACGCGCAGCGATCAGCTCATGCACCCCACCCACCGACGGCAGAGCGGCCTGGGCGCCGCTCGATCCCCGCATCACCCGCTCACGCTCGTCAACGGACAGCACAGGAAGCTCACCAACCCGCCGCCCCGCATCCTCCGCCACCGCCTCCAACACGGTGACGAGATGCCCAGCCAACCGCTGCACCGTGTCGGCATCGAACCGCGCCCGGTCGTACGTCAGCCGCAGCGCGAGTTCGCGGGCGTAGCTGGCGGCCACGCTGAGGGCGTAACTGCCTTGTTCGCGCACGTGGTTGAAGCCGGTGCGCAAGCCGCTCCGGGCGGAGTCCTCCTGGCCTTCCTCGAGCGCCTGGACGGGGTAGTTCTCGAAGACGAAGAGCGTGTCGAACAGGGCCTGCCCTGGGGGCAGTTCGCTGCTCTCGCTGATCGTCAGCAGTGGTGTGTGCTCGTACTGACGAGCTCGGACCTGCTCGTCCTGCAGACCGGTCAACCAGTCGGTCACCGATCGTTCCCGGTCGACATGGATGCGGACCGGGGTGGTGTTGATCAGCAGTCCGACCATGTCGTCCATGCCGTCGATCTGGCCACCCCTGCCGGACGAGGTCACTCCGAAAACCACGTCGTCGGAGCCGGCGTACAAGGACAGCACCAGCGCCCAGGCACCCTGTACCACGGTGTTGACCGTGAGCCGGTGACGACGGGCGAACTCCGCCAGACCCGCCACCGCCACCGAGGGCGGGAGCTCCAGATGGATTTCCTCCTGCCCCGGCTCGCCTCCGACGTTCCGCACTTCCAGAGAAGTGACCTCGGTGAAACCGGCCAGACGCCCGCGCCAGTAGGCGCGAGCCTCGTCCAGGTCCTGGTCTGCCACCCACGCGGCGAAGTCCCGGAACGGCGCGCGTGCCGCCGGTCGCGGTTCGGTTCCCTCCCGGAAGGCGTGGTACGCCTCCAGCATCTCGCTCAGAATGATGGGCACACTCCACCCGTCCAGCAAAAGGTGATGGAAGCTCCACACCAGCTGGTGCCGGTCGTCGGCGAGCCGCACCAGGGTCAGCCGGACCAACGTCGGTTGGGTGAAGTCGGCCCCTCGCGCCCAGTCTTCTGCCAAGAACTCGTCGTGTGCCCGGCGCCGCTCCTCCTCGCCCAGGGACGAGAAGTCCAGAACCCGCAGGGGCAGGGGCACGGACCGGGAGACCACCGCCAACGGGTCAGGGATCCCCTCCCACACCACCGTGCTGCGCAGCACCTCGTGCCGAGAGAACACCACCTCCCACGCCCGCCTGAGCGCGTCGAGGTCCAGTTCTCCCTCGAAGAGGAGCCCGTTCTGCACCCAGTACATGCCGGCCTCGTCGGACAGCCGAGTGTGGAAGAGCATGCCCTGCTGCAAGGCGGTCAGCGGATAGATGTCCTCCACGGAGGTTGGCAGCTGTGCCTCGATGTGGTCGAGGGCGGCCTGGTGGAGGTGGGCCAGCGGGAAGTCCGACGGCGTGTGGCCGCCCACCTCAGGACGGCAGCAGTACCCGATCAGATCGGTCAGGATCTCGACGTAGCGCTGCGCAAGCCGCCGTACCGTCTCCTCCTCGTGCACCTCACCGCCGTACGTCCACACCATGTCCAGGCGGCCGTCTGTGATCAGGCAGTTGACGTCGAGCAGGTACGGGCGCTCGTTGTGCGGTGACTCCAGGTCGCCCAGTACGCCAGGCAGCTGCCGGAACGGACGGCTTTGTTCGGCGCCGTTCGGAATTCCATCGGGGTCGGCAGTGGTCCGGCCGCCGGACTGGCCGAGGTAGTTGAAGCTGACCTCGGCACCAGGGTCCGGCGCGGGAGTCCCGTCGGTCAGGTACCGCAGCAGGCCGTAGCCCAAGCCCTTGCGCGGCACCGCCCGCAGATACTCCTTCGTCCCCCGCAGCAGGTCGCCCAGGCCCCCATCGGACAGCCCCGACAGGACCACCGGATGCACGCTCGTGAACCAACCCACCGTCCGCGACACGTCGACATCGGCGCCCACGTCCTCGCGACCGTGACCCTCGACATCCACAACCACCGAGGGTTCCCCGGACCACTCGGTGAGCACCGCCCCCAGGGCGCTGAGCAGCACATCGTTGATCTGCGTGCGAAACGCCTGCGGCACCTCACGCAGCAACCGCTCCGTCCACTCCTCGCCGAGGGCCACGTTCACCCGCCGCGCCATGCCGACCGCGTTCGGCCCGCCCAAGTCACGCGGCACCGCCACCGCGGCTGCTTCCGTCTCGCGCCAGTACGCGGCCTCCTCGGCCAGCTCCGGGGTGGCGGCGAGTTCTGCCAGCCGCTCCGCCCAGCGCATGAAGGACGTCGTCTTCGCCGCCAAGACGAGCGTGTTCCCACCGGCCGCCTGCTCGTACGCCGATGTCAGGTCCTCCAGCAGCACCGGCCAGGAAACCGCGTCCACGACCAGGTGATGAACCACGAGAAGCAGCAGATCGCCCTGCTCACCACGCTCGAAGAGCGCCGCACGCCACAAGGGCCCGTCACCCAGATCGAGACTCGCCTGTACCTCGGTGGCCCTCGCCTCCAGAACCTCCGTGCCCGCTCCGACCGCGTCGATCACCGTCAGCAGGTCAGCGGGCTCGGCCGCCACCACGCGCCCGACCCAACGGCCCTCCTCGCGCACGAAACGGGAGCGCAGAGCATCGTGCTGCTCGCCAAGGGAATGCAAGGCCATCCGCAACAGCGACGCATCGATCTCCTCGGAGACGTCGAGGACCATGGACTGGTTGAAGTGCCAGGGCTCGGACAACTCGCGTGCGAAGAAAGCGTGCTGTACGGGTGTCAACGGGAACTCGCCCGCCACGACGCCCTGTTCGGCATCGACGGCGCTCTCGCTCGTCGCAACCGACGCCAGTCCGGCCACTGTCTGGTGGTCGAAGAGCTGGGCCACGGTGACGTGCACCCCGAGTTCGCGGGCACGGGCCACGACACGGATGCTGATGATGGAATCGCCGCCGACGTCGAAGAAGTTGTCCTCGACTCCCACTCGCTCCAGCCCCAGCACCTGAGCCCACACCTCGGCCAGGACCCGCTCCGTGTCCGTACGCGGAGCCACATACGCGCCCGCCGATGCCGCACGCTCACCGTCAGGGGCGGGGAGGGCGGTTCGGTCGAGCTTGCCGTTGGGGGTCAGGGGCAGGGCGGCCAGCTCGGTGAAGACGGACGGGATCATGAAGGCGGGCAGGTGACCGCCGGCGTACATGCGAATTTCCGCAACCGACGGAATGCCCTCCGCCACGACCTCGGGAACGAGGTAGGCCACCAGCCGACGGTCGTCCTCGTCGCCGAAGGGGACCACGACGGCCGATCGCACGCGCGGATGATCTACCAGTACGGCTTCGATCTCGCCCGGTTCGATCCGGAACCCGCGGACCTTGACCTGCTGGTCCGCCCGGCCCACAAAGTCCAGCCGGCCATCGGGAAGCCAGCGGGCCCGGTCGCCCGAACGGTACATACGAGAGCCGTCGGCAGCGAACAGGTCAGGAAGGAAACGCTCACCAGTCAGGCCGGGGCGACCGGCATAGCCGCGGGCCACCTGCGGCCCGGCAATGAACACCTCGCCCACCACACCCACCGGAACCGGCTCCAGCCGGTCGTCGAGCACATACAGACGCGCGTTGGCGACCGGAGAGCCGATCGGCGGCACACCCTCCGACCCGTCGACCGCGCCCGCGGTGACCATCACGGTCGCTTCCGTGGGGCCGTAGGTGTTCACCAGACGACGACCCGGAGCCCACGCCCGCGCCACCTGCTCCGTCAGCCGCTCGGCGCCCAACAACAGCGTCTCGACACCGGACACCTGCCGCGGGTCCAGCACACCCAACAGCGACGGCACGACACTGGCCGCACCCACACCCTCCGCGCAGATCATGGACGTCAGCACCTCGGGCTCCGCCCGCTCCCCCGCGCTCGCCACCACCAGCGTGCCGCCGTGAGCGAGCGTCACCGCGATGTCCAGCACCGCCGCGTCGAAGCTGAAGGAGGCGAACTGCAGCACGCGGACCCCGGGGTCCACACCGAGCTCGGGGCCCAGCGCGGTCACCATGCCGACCACGCTGCCGTGAGACACCTGCACACCCTTGGGGCGGCCCGTCGACCCCGACGTATAGATCACATACGCCAACTGGCCCGGCGTTACGGCATTGTCGGGAGCCGCCGACGGCAGATCCTCCGAAAGCACCAGATCACCTTCACGGAGAACCACCTGCGCCCCGCTGTCGGCAATCATGAACTCCAGCCGCTCCACCGGATACTCAGGATCCAACGGCAGATACGTGCCGCCCGCCAGCCACACCCCCAGTACCGCGACGACCATGTCGACACCGCGAGGCAGGCACAGGCCCACCACCGACTCCGCACCAACACCCCGGCCCCGCAGCACATGCGCCAGCCGACTCGCCCGCGCCACCAACCCGCCATACGTCAACGTGCGCCCACCGGACACCACCGCCACCGCATCCGGAGCCTCCGTCGCACGGGCGGCAATCAGCTCATGAATTCCACCCGCCGACGGCAGAGCGGCAGGAGCGCCGTTCCACTTCCGCACCAGCTGCTCACGCTCGTCACCGGACAGCACGGACAGGTCCCCCACCCGCCGCCCCGCATCCTCCGCCACCGCCTCCAGCAGCCTCACCAGATGGCCCGACAACCGTTCCACAGTCCCCGCGTCGAACAGCGCCGTGCTGAACTCGATCGTTCCCGTCAGCGCTTCGCCGGCATCTCCCAGCGTCACGGCCAGGTCGAACTTCACAGGCAGAGCCGTCGTGGTGGTGATGTCGCCGGCCGGTGAGGTGGCGGCCGCACTGTCTGTGTTCTCGGCCGCATAGCTGAACAGCACTTGGAACAGCGGGGTCCGCGACCGGTCCCGTTCGGTGACGAGTTCGTCGACCAGGTGCTCGAAGGGGAGGTCCTGGTGGGCGTACGCGCCCAGGGCCGTCTCGCGTACCCGGGTCAGCAGTTCGGTGAAGGTGGGGTCGCCGGACAGGTCCGTCCGCATCACCAGGGTGTTGACGAAGAACCCGATGAGGTTCTCGGTCTCGGCACGGTTCCGGTTGGCCACCGGGGTGCCGACGACGATGTCCTCGGACCCGGTGTACCGACCCAGCAGGATGTCGAACGCGGCGAGCAGCGTCATGAACATCGACGAGCCGTTGTCCCGTGACAATCCGCGCAGCGCTTGCGCCGTCCGTGCCGGGACAGTGAACCGTCGGACGGCGCCCGCCGAGGACCGGACGGCCGGGCGAGCATGGTCCGTGGGCAGATCCAGTACCGGTGCATCGGCCAACTTCTCGCGCCAGTAGGACAGTTGCCGGTCGAGGACATCCCCGTCGAGCCATTGTCGCTGCCAGACCGCGAAGTCGGCGTACTGCACGGGCAGGGGAGGCAGCGGGTCGGGGCCGCCGACGCGGAAGGCCTCGTACAGCGCCGTCAGCTCGCGCCGCAGGATCTGTCCCGACCATTCGTCGGAGACGATGTGGTGCATGGCCAGCGCCAGCACGTGCTCGTCCGTCCCGAGCCGGATGAGGGTGGCACGGATGAGAGGGTCGCCCGCCAGGTCGAACGGGGTGATGGCGTCGGCGATCATCAGTTGCTGCGCGGCGCGCTGAGGCTCGGCGTTCCCGGAGACGTCGACCACCGAGAGCGGGAACGGCAACGATGGGTCGATCAACTGGTGCGGGACGCCGTCGGAGCCCGTGACCAGCCTGGTGCGCAGGACCTCGTGCCGGGCGACGAGTGCGCTGAGCGCCGAGCCCAGCGCCTCGACGTCGAGTGATCCGGACCACGGCACCGGTGCGGGGACGTTGTACTCCGCGGAGCCCGGCTCCATCTGGTCGAGGAACCACAGGCGCTGCTGAGCGAACGACAATGGCAGCTGCTCGTCCCGGCCGACGACCCCGATCGGTGGGGCGGGGGTGTGTGCGGCAGCCGTTTCGACCAGCGCAGCGAGGGCTCGCACCGTCGGGTGGTCGAACAGCGCGGCCAGGGGTATCTCGGTTCCGAAGACCTCACGGACCCGGGAGACCACCTGGGTGGCGAGAAGTGAATGACCGCCGAGTTCGAAGAAGTCGTCGGTGGCGCCGACGCGGTCCACGCCGAGTACCTGCGTCCAGATGCCGGCCAGCAGTTCTTCCGCCAGGTTCGACAGCGGGACGTGGCCTGTGCTGTGCCGGCGGGCGGTGTCGGGGGCCGGAAGGGCGGCCCGGTCGATCTTGCCGTTGGTGGTGAGGGGCAGTTCCGCGAGCTCCGCGAAGACCGAGGGGATCATGTGGTCGGGTAGGTGCTCGGTGGCGTAGGCGCGCAGGTCCGCGACCGGCGGGATGCCCTCGGCCGGGTCCTCCGCCACCACATACGCCACCAGCCGACGCTCGGCATCCTCACCGAACACCGACACCACCACCGCCCGCACCCCCGGACAGGCCCCCAGCACCGACTCGATCTCACCCAGCTCGATACGGAAACCACGCACCTTCACCTGCTGATCGGCACGCCCCACGAACTCCAGCCCACCATCCGCCAGCCGACGCACCCGGTCCCCCGACCGATACATCCGCCCACCAGCTCCAGCAAACGGATCAGCCACAAACCGCTCACCCGTCAACGCCCCACGACGCCCATACCCCCGCGCCACCCCCACACCACCGATGAACAACTCCCCCACCACACCCACCGGCACAGGACACAACCGCTCATCCAGCACATACAACCGCACATTGTCCAACGGCCACCCGATCGGCGGCACACCCCCCACACCACCCCCCACCACGGCCATGCTCGCGCACACCGTCGCCTCCGTCGGCCCATACGCATTCACCAACCGAAACCGCTCACCCCACACCCCAGCCAACCCACCACCCAACCGCTCCCCCGCCACCACCAACGTCCGCAACCCCACCAAAGCCGCTGGCTCCAACACCGACAACAACGACGGCGGCACCGTCGCCACCTGCACCCCCCGCTCCCGCACCACCCCCGCCAACAACCCCGGCTCCACCCGCTCCCGGGCAGACGCCACCACCAACACCCCACCCGCAGCCAACGTCACCGCCAGCTCCGACACCGCCGCATCAAAACCAAACGGCGCAAACTGCAACACCCCATCCCCCACACCCACACCAAAAACCCGGCCCTGCCCCACCGCCAGATTCACCACACCACCATGCCCAACCAACACACCCTTCGGCCGCCCCGTCGAACCCGACGTATAAATCACATACGCCAACTGATCCCCACACACGGTCACACCAGGGGACTCGACGGGCATGGCGGCCAGGCCGGCGCGGACGGCCGGGTCGTCCAGGGCCACCGTGCGCAGTCGGCCCACCGGCAGGTCGTCGATGATGTCCTCGGTGCCGACGAGGACCGTGGCACGGCTGTCGGCCAGCATGTAGGCCAGCCGCTCCGCCGGGTACTCGGGGTCGAGAGGCAGATACGCGCCACCGGCCTGCCACACCGCCAGCACCGCGACCACCATGTCGACACCACGCGGCAGGCACAGACCGACGAGGGTTTCGGGGCCGACCCCTGTGCCGTGGAGATAGTGGGCCAGTTGATTGGCCCGTGCCATCAACTGCCCATAGGTCAGCGAGTCCTCACCGCACACGACGGCCGTCGCCTGCGGAGACTCGGCCGCCCGGGCAGCGATCAACTCGTGCACCCCACCCACCTCGGGCAACGGCCGGACGGAGTCGTTCCAAGCGTGCAGCAGCAGGTCTTCCTCGTCGGCACTCAGCAGCCGCAAGTCGCCGACGTGCTGCTCGGGGTCGGTCGCCACGGCGTCCAGGACGGCCACCAGATGGCGTGCCATCCGCTGTACAGTCGACGCCTCGAACAACGCCGTGCCGTATTCGATGATCCCGGTGAGCTCCCGGCCGTGGTCAGTGAGCATCAGCCGCAGGTCGAACTTCGCGACCACGTCCTCTTCCACCGTGCTGACGGACAGCCCGTTGGCTGCTTCGGAGCCGTCCGGGCGGCCCCGGCGACCCGCGTCGGTTCCGGTCTCCGTGAAGTAGTTGAAGAGCACCTGGAACAGGGGGCTGCGGGAGCGGTCCCGGTCGGTGACGAGCGCGTCCACCAACTGCTCGAACGGCAGATCCTGATGGGCGTAGGCGTCCAGCGCCGTGTCGCGTACGCGGCCGAGGAGTTCGTCGAAGGACGGGTCGCCGGACAGGTCCGTCCGCATCACCAGGGTGTTGATGAAGAAACCGATCAACTGCTCCGTCTCGGCACGGTTCCGGTTCGCGACCGGTGTGCCCACGACCACGTCGTCCGTGCCCGCATACCGGCCGAGCAGGACGTCGAACGCGGCCAGCAGGGTCATGAACATGGTCGTGCCGCGACGGCGGGACAAGGCGCGCAAGGCGTCCGCGGTCCGTTCGGGCACCGTGAAGCGAATCGCCGCACCGGCCGGCGACCACACGGCCGGCCGAGTCCGGTCGATGGGCAGCTCCAGCACGGGCGCATCGGCCAACTTGTCGCGCCAGTAGGACAGTTGCCCCTCCAGTACCTCCCCTTCCAGCCACTGGCGCTGCCAGAGGGCGAAGTCGGCGTACTGCACCTCCAGTGGCGGCAACGGGTCCGGCCGACCGGCCCGGAACGCCTCGTACAGCTCTGACAGCTCACGCCGAAAGACCTGCTTGGACCACTCGTCGAACACCACGTGGTGCATCGACAGGGCCAGTACGTGCTCGTCGGGAGCCAGCCGGATCAGCAGGGCACGGATCAACGGGCCGTCCGCCAGGCTGAACGGCAAGGCCGCGTCCGCGGACATCAGGGCCCAGGCGGCCGCCCCGCGGTCGGACGCGGCGGACACGTCGGCCAGTGGCAGCGCACCCGGCGCGGGGAGGTCGACCACCTGGTGGGGCACGCCGTCCGGATCGGCCACCAGGCGGGTCCGCAGCACCTCGTGGCGTGCCACGACCGCGTCGAGCGCAGCGCCCAGCGCGGCCACGTCGAGCGGTCCGCCGAGCCGTACCGGCATCGGCACGTTGTACTCGACCGAGCCAGGATCGAGCTGGTCCAGGAACCACAGGCGCTGCTGCGCGAACGACAGCGGCAGGCGCTGGGGGCGGTCTGCCGCCGTGATGGCCGGGGGCTGACCGGCGTCACGGGCGGAGCGGCGCTCGGCCACCAGGTTCCGGATCTCGTCACGGCACTCCCGGAGCCGGCTCCGGAATTCCTCCGTGAGGACGCCCTTGGGTGCGAAGACCCGCAGTCGGCCGTCGGTGAGGCCGAAGCGCACACCTTTGCTCTCCAGCTCCGCCAGAAGCTCCGCAGGGGAGTTGCTCATGAGGAAACCCCGTTCTCGTCAGACTCTGCACCCCGCGCGCGAGGGTCCAGGTTCTGGAGCACTTCGGCCTCTGACATGTGCTCGATCTCGTACCAGATCCGCTCCTCGACCACCTCGGCCAGACCGCGCACGGTCGGTTGGTCGAACAGTGCGGCCAGGGGGATGTCGAGTTCGAAGATCTCCCGGATGCGGGAGATCACCTGGGTGGCGAGCAGTGAGTGCCCACCCAGTTCGAAGAAGTTGTCCGTGGCCCCGACCCGCTCGCTGCCGAGCAACTGCGCCCAGAGCCTCGCCAGCGCCTCCTCGGCGTCGCCGGACGGCGCCACGAACTCGTCCAGTCCCGCCCGCCCGCCGTCAGGGGCGGGGAGCGCCGAGTGGTCGAGCTTGCCGTTGGGGGTCAGGGGCAGGGCTGCCAGCTCGGTGAAGACGGACGGGATCATGAAGGCGGGCAGGTGAGCGCCGGCGTACGTGCGAATTTCCACAACCGGCGGAATGCCCTCCGCCGCGTCCTCGGGAACGAGGTAGGCGCCCAGCCTGCGGTCGTCCTCGTCGCCGAAGGGGACCACGACGGCCGATCGCACGCGCGGATGGTCCGCCAGTACGGCTTCGATCTCGCCCGGTTCGATCCGGAACCCGCGGACCTTGACCTGCTGGTCGGCCCGGCCCACAAAGTCCAGCCGGCCATCGGGGAGCCAGCGGGCCCGGTCGCCCGAACGGTACATACGAGAGCCGTCGGCGCCGAAGGGGTCGGGGATGAAGCGTTCCGCGGTCAGGGCGGGGCGGCCGGCATAGCCGCGGGCGACCTGGGGGCCTGCGATGAACACCTCGCCCACCACACCCACCGGAACCGGCTCCAGCCGGTCGTCAAGCACGTACAGGCGCGCATTGGCGACCGGGGCACCGATGGGGGGCAGCCCCACTCCGTCAACCGCGCCCGCGGTGACCATCACGGTCGCTTCGGTCGGACCGTAGGTGTTCACCAGACGACGACCCGGAGCCCACGCCCGCGCCACCTGCTCCGTCAGCCGCTCCGCCCCCAGCAACAGCGTCTCGATACCGGACACCTGCTCGGGGTCCAGCACACCCAGCAGCGACGGCACGACACTTGCCGCACCCACACCCTCCGCGCAGATCATGGACGTCAAAACCTCGGGCTCCGCCCGCTCCTCCGCGGTCGCCACCACCAACGTGCCGCCATGAGCCAGGGTCACAGCAACATCCAGCACCGCCGCATCAAAACTGAAAGACGCGAACTGCAACACCCGAACCCCGGGGTCCACACCGAGCTCGGGACCCAGGGCCGTCACCATGCCCACCACACTGCCGTGAGACACCTGCACACCCTTGGGGCGGCCCGTCGAACCCGACGTATAGATCACATACGCCAACTGGCCCGGCGTTACGGCATTGTCGGGAGCCGCCGACGGCAGATCCTCCGAAAACGCCAGATCACCTTCACGGAGAACCACCTGCGCCCCGCTGTCGGCGACCATGAACTCCAGCCGCTCCACCGGATACTCAGGATCCAACGGCAGATACGCACCACCCGCCAGCCACACCCCCAGCACCGCCACCACCATGTCGACACCGCGAGGCAGACACAGCCCCACCACCGACTCCGCACCAACACCCCGGCCCCGCAGCACATGCGCCAGCCGACTCGCCCGCGCCACCAACCCGCCGTACGTCAGCACCCGCCCACCGGACACCACCGCCACCGCATCCGGAGCCTCCGTCGCACGCGCAGCGATCAGCTCATGCACCCCACCCACCGACGGCAGAGCGGCCTGGGCGCCGTTCCAGCCCCGCACCACCCGCTCACGCTCATCAACGGACAGCACAGGAAGCTCACCAACCCGCCGCCCCGCATCCTCCGCCACCGCCTCCAACAGCCGCACCAGATGACCCGACAACCGCTCCACGGTCCCAGCGTCGAACAACGCCGTGCTGTACTCGATCTCCCCCTCCAGCCCGCCATGGCTGTCTCCCACCGCCACCGCCAGGTCGAAGTTCATTGAGGGCGCAGCGAGCACGTCCAGCCGGGAGTCGGGCTCGTCAATGTCCGTACTGTCCTCGGGGTCTTGCGGGGTGTAGTTGAAGAACACCTGGAACAACGGCGTGCGCGACCGGTCCCGCTCCACTACCAGCGCGTCCACCAACTGTTCGAAGGGCAGGTCCTGATGGGCATACGCGGCCAGAGCCGTCTTCCGCACCCGCCCCAGCAGTTCGCGGAAGGTCGGGTCGCCGGACAGGTCCGTCCGCATCACCAGCGTGTTCACGAAGAACCCGATCAGATCCTCCGTCTCGGCACGGTTCCGGTTCGCCACCGGCGTGCCCACCACCACGTCCTCCGACCCGGTGTACCGCCCCAGCAGCATGCTGAGCCCGGCCAGCAGGGTCATCTGCAACGTCACTCCGTTCTTGCGTGACAGCGCCCGCAAGGCGGCCGCGGTCTGCTGGGGTGCGGAGAAGCCGACCGCCGCACCCTTTGAGGACCGCACGGGTGGGCGGGGGCGGTCGGTCGGCAGTTCCAGTGCCGACAGGTTCGCCAACTGCTCCTGCCAATAGGCCAAATGGCCGTTCATGACGTCCCCGTCGAGCCATTGCCGCTGCCAGGCCGCGAAGTCGGCGTACTGCACCGGCAGCGGCGGCAGCGGGTCCGGTTCGCCGGCGCGCAGGGCGTCGTACAGCGTGGAGAGTTCGTGGCGGAAGACACGCACGGACCACTCGTCGAAGGCCACGTGGTGAACGGCGACGGCAAGCACGTGCTCGTGGGGGGCCAGTCGGATCAGAGTGGCACGGATCAGTGGACCGGCGGCCAGGTCGAACGAGGACATTACCTCCGCCGTCACCAGCTTGCGCGCGGCCGCCACGGGATCCCGGTCGCCGGAGACGTCGGCCACCGGCAGCGGGAAGGGCGCTGGTTCGTCGATCACCTGGCGCGCCACCCCGTCCGGGCCGGCCACCAGCCTGGTGCGCAGCACCTCGTGCCGCGCCACCACCGCGCTCAGGGCCGCGGCCAGGGCCAGGACATCCAGGTCGCCGTCCGTCCAGCGCATGAGGAGCGGCACGTTGTACTCGAGGGAGCCCGGTTCCAACTGGTCGAGGAACCACAGACGCTGCTGCGCGAACGACAGGGGCAGGGCCTGGTCGCGATCCACGACGGTGACCGGCGGCACGGTGGACGCGCGGGCCGATCCGTCGACCACGGCCGCCAGGCCCCGCACTGTGGGCTGCTCGAACACCGTCGCCAAGGCCAACTCGACTCCGAACACCGTGCGTACGCGGGAGGCGACGCGGGTGGCGAGGAGTGAGTGACCGCCGAGTTCGAAGAAGTTGTCCTGGACGCCGACGCGGTCCAGGCCGAGGACCTGGGCCCAGATGCCGGCGAGGAGTTCCTCGGTGGCGGTCGTGGGGGCGGCGAAGCCGTCGAGCCGGGGCCGCAGACCGTCCGGCGCCGGCAGGGCCTTGCGGTCCACCTTGCCGTTCGGAGTCAGCGGAAGGGCGTCGAGCTCGACGAACACCGACGGGACCATGAAGGCGGGTAGCCGGTCGCTGAGGTAGGCACGCAGGTCGCCGACCGCCGGTATGCCCTCGGCCGGGTCGGTGAGGACGAGGTGGGCGACGAGGCGCCTGTCGGTCTCTTCGCCCGCTGCCGTCACCACGGCGGTGCGGATGCGGGGGTGGGTCGCCAAAGCCGCTTCCACCTCACCCGGCTCGATACGGAAACCCCGCACCTTCACCTGCTCATCCGCCCGCCCCAGAAACTCCACCTCCCCACACGCCAACCACCGCACCCGATCCCCCGTCCGATACATCCGCGACCCATCCCCCGCAAACGGATCAGCCACAAACCGCTCCGCCGTCAACCCCGCACGCCCGCCATACCCCCGCACCACCTGCGGACCCGCAACAAACAACTCACCCGCCACACCCACCGGCACCGCAGACAACGCCCCGTCCAACACATACAGACGCGTATTCGGCAACGCCCCACCCACCGGAGCAGGCCGATCCACACCCCCCACCCCACCCCACACACTCAACGTCGAATCAACCGTCGCCTCCGTCACCCCATACGCCCCCACCAACACCACACCCGCACCCAAAACCTCCCGCGCCCGCACCACCGCCCCCGTACGCCACACATCCGTCGTCACCGCCACCAACCTCAACCCCGACAAACCCCTCCCACCCCGCTCAACCCACCCCACCAACTCCTCCACATACCGAGGCGCACACTCCAACGCCTCCACCCCCGCACCCGCCAACACCCCCGCCCACTCCTCCACCTCCACCTGCAAACCCACCCGCCCCAACACCAACACCCCACCCCCACCCAACGACCGCACCACATCACCCGAAAACACATCAAAACTCGCACTAGCCACCGACAACCACCGACGACCACCCCCCACACCCACCCCCCCATACACCGACCCCCACCCCACACACACCGCCACCAACGACCCATGCGACACCAACGCCCCCTTCGCACGCCCCGTCGACCCCGACGTATAAATCACCGCCGCCAACTGATCCGGGACCACGGCCGGAAGCTCGACGGGCTCAGAGGCCTCGGACCGGAAAAGGGACGGGTCGTCGAGCCACACCACCGACTCCGCACTCAGACGCCCGCCGACCGCCGACCGCTCCCCCACCAGCACCCGCACACCGCTGTCGGCGAGCATGAACTCCAGCCGCTCCAGCGGGTATTCGGGATCGAGTGACAGATAGGCGCCCCCTGCCAGCCACACCCCCAGCATCGCCACCACCACGTCGACACCACGCGGCAGACACAGACCCACCACCGACTCGGCCCCCACACCCCGAGCACGCAACTCACGCGCCAGCCGACTCGCCCGAGCCACCAACCCGCCATACGTCAACACACGAGCACCCGAGACCACCGCCACCGCATCCGGAGCAGCAGACGCATGAGCAACGACCAGCTCATGCACCCCACCCACCGACGGCAACGCAACCGCAGCACCGTTCCACCCCCGCAGCAACTCCTCGCGCTCACGCAGTGACATCAACGACACCTCTCCCACCCGCCGTTCGGCGTCAGCGGTGATGAGGTCCTCCAGGGCGTGTGCCAGGTGGCCGGCCATCCGGTCCACCGCGTCGGCGTCGATCCGGGCACGGTCGTAGGACATCTTGATCGTGAGCTCGCGGCCGGAGCTGGCGGTCACGCTCAGTGGATAGTTGGCCTGCTCGCGGCCGTAGTTGGCGCCGGCGCGCAGGCCGCTCGCCGCGGAGTTGCGCTGTTCCTGCTGCACCTCCTGGACCGGGAAGTTCTCGAAGACGAAGAGGCTCTGGAACAGTTGCTTGCCGGGCGGGAGTTCGCTGCAGGCGGCAATCTCCACCAAGGGGGTGTGCTCGAACCGCCGGGCCCGGACCTGTTCGTCCTGCAGCCGGGTCAGCCAGTCCGTCACCGGCTGGTCACGGTCGAGGGTGATCCTGACCGGCGTGGTGTTGAGGAGCATGCCGACCATCGCGTCCATACCGTCGAGGCGGCCGTCACGCCCCGACGACGTCACGCCGAAGACCACGTCGTCGCTGCCGGAGTAGTGGGCCATGACCACCGCCCACGCCGCCTGGACGACCGTGTTGAGGGTCAGCCGGTGGCGCCGGGCGAAGTCCGCCACGCCGGTCGCGGCGGCCTCCGGGGACAGCGGCACCCGGCACTCGCCCGGTCCCCGGTCCCCGGTGGGGCGCTCGATGCCGAGCGTCGTCGTCTCGCGGACACCGGCCAGACGTTCGCGCCAGTACGCCCGGGCCGTGTCCATGTCCTGCCCCGTCACCCACGCCACGAAGTCCCGGAAGGGTCTGCGGGCGGCGAGTCGGGGTTCGCCGCCCTCGCGGAACGCGTGGTAGGACTCCAGCAGTTCACCCACCACGATGGGGTCGCTCCAGCCGTCCAGCAGCATGTGGTGGTAGCTCCAGACGAGCTGGTGCCGTCCGGGAGCCAGTCGGATCACGGCAAGGCGTACCAGGGTCGGAGCGGTGAAGTCGGCGCCCAGCTCCCAGTCGGAGGCCAGGTAGTCGTCGACGGCCTGCTGCCGTGCGGTCTCGTCCAGCCCTGACAGGTCCAGTACCCGCAGCGGCAGCGGGACCGAGCGGGACACCACCGCCAGCGGCTCGGGCACGCCTTCAGAGACGACCGTGGTGCGCAGCACCTCGTGCCGGTCGAACATGAGTTCCCAGGCCCGTCGCAAGGCGGTGAGGTCGAGCTCCCCCTCCAGCAGCAGGCCGTTCTGCACCCAGTACATACCGGGTTCGTCGGCCAGTTCCGTATGGAAGAGCATGCCCTGCTGGAGCGCGGTGAGCGGGTAGATGTTCTCGATCGTGCGGGCCCGCCGACCGGACGTCGTGTCGAACGCGGTCATGATGCTCCTCCGGATTCGGCGGCTTCACCGGGGACGGCAGGTGAGTCGAAGCGCTGCTGGATGAGGTCGAGGACGTCCTGGTCGAGGCCGGCCAGCGGGAAGTCGGACGGTGTGTAGCCGCCGATGTCGGGGCGGCAGCAGTACGCGATCAGGTCGTCGAGGACCTCGATGTAGCGCTGTGCCAGTCGGCGCACGGTCGACTCGTCGTGAACCTGGTCGCTGTACATCCACACCAGTTCCAGGCGGCCGAGGGCGATCTGGCTGTTGATCTCGAGCAGATGCGTGCGGTTCCCGACCGTCGACTGCGGCCTGCCGAGTGCCCTGCCCGTCGGCCTGAACCGTCCGCCCGGGGCACCGGCCGCGTCGACCGCCTGGGTGGTCTGCCCCAGGTAGTTGAAGGCCACGTCGGGGCCCGGGACCGGTTCCCAGTCACCGAGGTGACGCAGCAGGCCGTAGCCGTGGCCCTTGCGGGGGACTTCCCTCAGCCGTTCCTTCGTCCGGCGCAGCGCCGCGCCGGGGTCGTCGCCGCTGCTCGTGCCGCCGAGGACGACCGGATACACGCTGGTGAACCAGCCCACCGTCCGTGACACGTCGATGTCGGCGCCCACGTCCTCGCGACCATGTCCTTCCAGGTCGACCGTCACGTGCGGGGCGGCGCACCATTCGGTGAGCACGGTCCCGAGGACGCTCAGCAGCACGTCGTTGATCTGCGTGTGGAACGCGCCCGGGACGTCGCGCAGCAGGCGCTCGGTCTGCTCCGTGCCGAGGGTGACCGACAGTTCCCGCAGGGAGGTGAGGCTGTTGGGCCCGTCGTGGTCACGTGGCAGCGGGACCGCGGTGGTCTCGGCCGTGCGCCAGTACGCGGCTTCGGCGATCAGTTCCGGGGAGCGGGCGAGTTCGTTGAGACGCTGGGCCCATCGCATGAAGGAGCTGGTCTTGGCAGGCAGCTTCACCGGGATGCCGCGTGCGGCCTGTCCGTAGGCGACCGACAGGTCCTCCAGCAACACCGGCCACGACACCGCGTCCACGACCAGGTGGTGCGCGACGACGAACAGCAGGTGTCCCTGTGCGCCCCGGTCGAACAGCACGACCTGTACGAGCGGTCCGTCCGCCAGGTCGAGGCCGGCCTGTGCCTCGTCACCGCGGGCGTCCAGGAACGCCCACTCGTCCTGGTCGTCCCGGCCGGTTGTCTCGACGACATGGACGACGTCGGCCGGCTCGGCGGCCATCACCCGGCCGGCCCATTGCCCGCCCTCCCGGACAAACCGCGACCTCAGGGCGTCGTGCTGCTCCAGCACGGCCGCCACGGCGACCCGGAGCGCCTCGGCCTCGACGGGTTCGGCGGCCTCCAGCAGCATCGACTGGTTGAAGTGGCCGGGCTCTCGCATGTCCTGCGCGAAGAACCAGCGCTGGATCGGCGTGAGCGGGAAGTCGCCGACAACCGGGCCCTGTTCCGCGTCCGCGGTGCTCTCAGCGGTGGCCACGGTGGCCAGTCCCGCGACGGTCTGGTGGTCGAACAGCTGGGCCACGGTGAAGTGCAGGCCGGCCTTCCTGGCGCGGGCCACGACCTGGATGCTGATGATCGAGTCGCCGCCGAGTTCGAAGAAGTTGTCCTGGACGCCGACGCGGTCCAGGCCGAGGACCTGGGCCCAGATGCCGGCGAGGAGTTCCTCGGTCGCGGTCGTGGGGGCGGCGAAGCCGTCCAGCCGGGGCCGCAGACCGTCCGGCGCCGGCAGGGCCTTGCGGTCCACCTTGCCGTTCGGAGTCAGCGGAAGGGCGGACAGTTCGGTGAAGTACGACGGAACCATGAAGTCCGGCAGTCCACGCCGCAGATGGTCCCGCAGCTCGCCCACGGTCGGTATGCCCTCGGCCGGGTCGGCGGGGACCGCGTAGGCGGCCAGGCGCCGGTCGGTGCCCTCCCCCACCACGCCGACCACGGCGGTGCGGATGCGGGGGTGGGTCGCCAAAGCCGCTTCCACCTCACCCGGCTCGATACGGAAACCCCGCACCTTCACCTGCTCATCCGCCCGCCCCAGAAACTCCACCTCCCCACACGCCAACCACCGCACCCGATCCCCCGTCCGATACATCCGCGACCCATCCCCCGCAAACGGATCAGCCACAAACCGCTCCGCCGTCAACCCCGCACGCCCGCCATACCCCCGCACCACCTGCGGACCCGCAACAAACAACTCACCCGCCACACCCACCGGCACCGCAGACAACGCCCCGTCCAACACATACAAACGCGTATTCGGCAACGCCCCACCCACCGGAGCAGGCCGATCCACACCCCCCACCCCACCCCACACACTCAACGTCGAATCAACCGTCGCCTCCGTCACCCCATACGCCCCCACCAACACCACACCCGCACCCAAAACCTCCCGCGCCCGCACCACCGCCCCCGTACGCCACACATCCGTCGTCACCGCCACCAACCTCAACCCCGACAAACCCCTCCCACCCCGCTCAACCCACCCCACCAACTCCTCCACATACCGAGGCGCACACTCCAACGCCTCCACCCCCGCACCCGCCAACACCCCCGCCCACTCCTCCACCTCCACCTGCAAACCCACCCGCCCCAACACCAACACCCCACCCCCACCCAACGACCGCACCACATCACCCGAAAACACATCAAAACTCGCACTAGCCACCGACAACCACCGACGACCACCCCCCACACCCACCCCCCCATACACCGACCCCCACCCCACACACACCGCCACCAACGACCCATGCGACACCAACGCCCCCTTCGCACGCCCCGTCGACCCCGACGTATAAATCACCGCCGCCAGCCCGTCTCCCGTGACGGACACCTCGGGTGGCGTCGACGGCCGGTTCTGCAGCGCGCTCACCACTGCCGGGTCGTCCAGGCAGAGCGTCCGGTCCACGGAGAGGTTCCCGACCAGCCCCGACTCGCCCACCAGCACCCGCACACCGCTGTCGGCGAGCATGAACTCCAGCCGCTCCAGCGGGTATTCGGGATCGAGTGACAGATAGGCGCCCCCTGCCAGCCACACCCCCAGCATCGCCACCACCACGTCGACACCACGCGGCAGACACAGACCCACCACCGACTCGGCCCCCACACCCCGAGCACGCAACTCACGCGCCAGCCGACTCGCCCGAGCCACCAACCCGCCATACGTCAACACACGAGCACCCGAGACCACCGCCACCGCATCCGGAGCAGCAGACGCATGAGCAACGACCAGCTCATGCACCCCACCCACCGACGGCAACGCAACCGCAGCACCGTTCCACCCCCGGACCACCTGCTCAACCTCACCAGCGGACAGCAGGGGCAGCTCCCCCACCCGCCGCCCCGCGTCCTCCGCCACCGCCTCCAGCAGCCGCACCAGATGACCCGACAACCGCTTCACGGTCCCCGCGTCGAACAAGGCCGTGCTGTACTCGAACTCACCGGCCAGCCCGCCGTCGTGGGAGTCGGCGAGTCGCAGGGTGAGGTCGAACAGGGTGGTGCGCGGCAGTCCTTCGGGCTGTTCGAGCAGAGGGGCGCCGTCCTGGGCATCCGCCATGACGTAGGTGAAGAACACTTGGAACAACGGCGTGCGGGACCGGTCCCGCTCCGCCACCAGCGCGTCCACCAACTGTTCGAAGGGCAGGTCCTGGTGCGCGTAGGCGTCCAGCGCGGCGTGCCGGACCCGGGCGAGGAGTTCGGTGAAGGTGGGGTTCCCGGACAGGTCGGTCCTCATGACCAGGGTGTTGACGAAGAAGCCGATCAGGTCTTCCGTCTCGGCGCGGTTGCGGTTGGCCACCGGGGTCCCCACGGGGATGTCCTCCGCTCCCGCGTAGCGTCCCAGCAGGACGTCGAAGGCGGTCAGCAGCGTCATGAACATGGTGGCGCCGCTCTGCCGTGACAGGGCTCGCAGGGTCTCCGCGGTGTGCGCCGGCACACTGAAGCGGGTGGTGGCGCCTTCGGAGGAACGCATGGCGGGTCGGGGGCGGTCGGTGGGCAGCTCCAGCACGGGCAGGTCGGCCAGCTTGTCCTTCCAGTAGCCGAGTTGTCCTTCGAGCACCGGCCCGGCCAGTGACTGGTGTTGCCACACGGCGTAGTCCGCGTACTGGACGGCGAGCGGCGGCAGCGGATCGGGGCGGCCCGCCCGGAACGCCTCGTACAGCGCCGACAGCTCACGCCACAGGATGCGGCCGGACCACTCGTCGAAGACGACGTGGTGCATCGACAGGACCAGGACGTGCTCGTCCGGGGCCAGGCGGATCAGGACGGCACGCATCAGCGGGCCGGTCGCGAGGTCGAATGGTGTCCTCACCTCCCCCGCGATCAGCAGTCGGGCCGCCGCGGCCGGGTCGGCGAGACCGGACACGTCGACCAGGGGCAGGGGGTGCGGTGTCGACGCCGGGTCGATGACCTGGTGGGCCACCCCGTCCGGCCCCGTCACCAGGCGGGTGCGCAGCACCTCGTGGCGCGCCGTGAGCGCGTCCAGGGCCGCTCCCAGTGCCGCGATGTCCGGGACTCCGTCCAGGCGCAGGGGAAGCGGCAGGTTGTAGTCGGTGGATCCGGGCTCGAGTTGGTCCAGGAACCACAGCCGCTGCTGCCCGAAGGACAGCGGCAGCAGGCGGTCCCGTCCGGCCTCGGCGACCGGTGCCAGGAGCGCGCCCCGGGCTGCTCCGTCGACCGCCGCGGCGAGCGCCCGTACGGTCGGGTGGTCGAACAGTGTCGCCACGGAGACGTCGGCGCCGAACACCTCACGGATGCGGGACATCACCTGGGTGGCCAGCAGTGAGTGCCCGCCCCGCTCGAAGAAGTTGTCCTCGGCGCCCACCCGGTGCACGCCGAGCAGCTGCGCCCAGATACCGGCGAGGAGTTCCTCGGTGGCTCCGGCGGGAGCCACGTACGCGTGCTCGCCGTGGGCCGTCCCGTCCGGTTCCGGCAGGGCGGCGCGGTCCAGCTTGCCGTTCGCGGTCAGCGGCAGGCCCGCGAGCTCCACGAACACCGACGGCACCATGAACGCCGGCAGCCGTCGGCCCGTGGACTCCCGCAGTTCCGTCGCCGACGGGATGCCCGCACCGGGATCGGCCGGCACGACGTACGCGACCAGGCGGCGTTCACCGCCGTCGCCGAAGGCCGTCACCACCGCCGCGCGCACGCCCGGGTGGGCGACCAGGGCGGCTTCCACCTCGCCCGGTTCGATCCGGAACCCTCGCACCTTCAACTGGCCGTCGGCCCGGTCGACGAAGCTCAGCCGTCCGTCCGCCAGTCGGCGCACACGGTCGCCCGACCGGTACATCCGAGACCCGTCCCCGGCGAACGCGTCGGGCACGAACCGCTCCGCCGTCAGGCCGGCCTGCCCACCGTAGCCGCGGGCCAGTTGCGGTCCGGCGAGGTACAGCTCACCCGTCACGCCCACCGGCACCGGTGCAAGCCGGTCGTCGAGCACGTACGCCCGTGTGTTGGGCAGCGGTACGCCGATCGGCGGAGCCCCCACCCCTCCGGCGTCCACCAGTCCGGCGGACGCGATCACCGTGGTCTCGGTGGGGCCGTAGCCGTTCAGCATGCGCCGCCCCGGCGCCCAGACCCGTGCCACCTGCTCGCCGACCCGTTCCGAGCCCACCAGCATCGCCTCGACCCCGGCCAGCTCGGCGGGGTCCAGGGTCCCCAGCAGCGAGGGGGACACGCTCGCCACGCCCACGCTCTGCGCCCGTACGACGGCGGACAGCGCCGCGGGCTCGGTTCGCTCGGCGGACGAGGCGACCACGAGCGTCGCGCCCGAGGCCAGGGTCGTCGCCAGGTCCAGCACCGCGGCGTCGAAACCGAAGGAGGCGAACTGCAGCATCCGCGTCCCCGGGGCCACGCCCAGTTCCCGGCGGAAAGTCTCCGCCAGGTTGACCAGGCCACCGTGCGCGACCTGCACGCCCTTCGGGCGGCCCGTCGAACCGGAGGTGTAGATGACGTACGCCAACTGGTCAGGTCGTACCGTCACCTCCGGCGCCGTCGACGGCAACGCGTCGCCGAGCACCAGGTCGTCCTCCCGCAGCACCACTCGGGCGCCGCTGTCGGCCACCATGAAGTCCCGTCGCTCGTCCGGGTACTCCGGGTCCAGCGGCAGGTAGGCCGCTCCCGCCAGCCACACGCCCAGCACGGCCACGGCCATGTCCACCCCGCGCGGCAGGCACAGGCCGACGACCGACTCCGGGCCCACGCCCCGGCCGCGCAGGTGATGCGCCAGCCGACCGGCCCGCGCCAGCAGCCTGCCGTACGTGAGCACGCGGGCGCCGCAGACCACGGAGACGGCGTCCGGGGACTGCTCGGCACGCCGTGCGATCAGCTCGTGCACGCCGGCCACCGGCGGCAGTACGGCGGTGGCTCCGTGGCACTCCCTCACCAGCGCGTCTCGCTCCGACGTCGTGAGCAGGGGCAGTTCGCCGACCCTGCGGTCGGGGTTCTCTGCTGCGGCGCACAGCAGTTCGACCAGATGACCGGCCATCCGTTCGACGGTCTTCGCGTCGAACAGGGCGGTGCTGTACTGGAACTCACCGGTCAGGCCGTCGTCGCCGTCGCCGAGCCGGAGCGCCAGGTCGAAGCTCACGGTGAGCGGACTGCCCGGTGCCATGTCGGGCTTGTCCGTGTCGGCGGTGTCGTAGTTGAACAGGACCTGGAACAGGGGGCTGCGGGAGCGGTCCCGCTCGACGACGAGTTCTTCCACAAGCTGCTCGAACGGCAGGTCCTGGTGTGCGTACGCGCCGAGCGCCGTCTCCCGAACCCGGGCGAGGAGTTCGGCGAACGTGGGATCACCGGACAGATCGGTCCGCAGGACCAGGGTGTTCACGAAGAACCCGATCAGATCCTCGGTCTCGGCACGGTTCCGGTTCGCCACCGGCGTGCCGACCACCACGTCCCGCGAGCCCGCGTAGCGGCCCAGCAGCACGCTGAACGCGGCCAGCAGCGTCATGGACATCGTGGCGCCGTTGCCGCGGGTCAGCTCGCGCAGTCGGCGGGCCGTGTCCACGGGGACGCGGAAGTCGACGACCCCGCCCTCGCTGGAACGCACCGCCGGGCGGGGCCGGTCGGTGGGCAGTTCCAGTACGGGTGCACCGGCCAACTGGGCGCGCCAGTAGTCGAGTTGGCTCCGCAGGACGTCGCCGTCCAGCCACTGGCGCTGCCAGAGGGCGAAGTCGGCGTACTGCACCGCCAACGGCGGCAGCGGATCGGGCCGGCCCGCCCGGAACGCCTCGTACAGGGCGGTCAGTTCGCCGCGCAGAAGTCGGCCGGACCACTCGTCGGACACGGCGTGGTGCATCGCCAGGGCCAGCAGGTGCCGGTCGGCGGCGACCGTGACCAGGACTCCGCGGATCAGCGGGCCGGCCGACAGGTCGAAGGGCAGGGCGGCGTCCGCCGCGGCCAGGGCACGTGCGGCCGCTTCCGGCTGCGACGTGTCGGACACGTCGACGACCGGCAGGGGGAAGGGGCGCGGCGGGTCGATCACCTGGGTCGCCAGCCCGTCCGCGCCCGCCACCAGACGGGTGCGCAGCACCTCGTGCCGGGCCGTGATCCGGCTCAGCGCCGCCTGCAGCGCCGACGCATCCAGGTCGCCGTCGAGGCGGATGCCCGCCGTGAGGTTGTACTCGGGCGACCCGCCGCCCAACTGCTCGAGGAACCACAGGCGTTGCTGGCCGAACGACAACGGCAGCGTACGGTCCCGGTCCACCGCGGTCACAGGGGGTACGGCGAGACCCGCGGCCGAGTTGTCGACCACCGCGGCGAACCCGCGCACCGTCGGCGCGTCGAACAGGGCCGACAACGGCACCTCGGTGCCGAACACCTCACGGATCCGGGAGATCACCTGGGTGGCGAGCAGGGAATGCCCGCCCAGGTCGAAGAAGTCGTCGAGGGTTCCCACCCGGCCGATCCCCAGGACGTCGGACCATATGCCGGTCAGGAGTTCCTCGGTGGCGGTGACCGACGGAGTGTATGTACCGGTCTCGGACTCCTCGGCGTCCGGTTCGGGCAGGGCGGCTCGATCGAGCTTGCCGTTGGCGGTGAGGGGGAACTCCCCGAGCTCGACGAAGACCGAGGGCACCATGTGCTCGGGCAGGCGTGAGCCCGCGTACGCGCGCAGTTCCGCCACCGGCGGCAGTCCCTCGTCATGGTCGGCCGGCACCAGGTAGGCCACCAGGCGGCGTCCCCGTCCCTCGCCCCGGGCGGTCACGACGGCCGAGCGCACCAGGGCGTGGGAGACGAGTGCCGCCTCCACCTCGCCGGGCTCGACACGGTACCCACGCACCTTGAGCTGGGCGTCGATGCGGCCCAGGAACTCCAGGCGGCCGTCCGCACGCCACCGTGCGCGGTCGCCGGTACGGTACATGCGGGTGCCGTCGCCGGCGAAGGCGTCGGGCACGAACCGCTCCGCCGTCAGCGCGGGCCGGCCCCGGTAGCCGCGCGCCACCTGGGGGCCCGCGACGTACAGCTCACCCACCATGCCGATCGGCACCGGGCGCAGGGCGGCGTCGAGCACGTAGACGCGGGTGTTGGCCAAGGGGGTCCCCAGCGGCACCACACCGTCGGCCAGCACTCCTGCATCGAGTCGGCCGGCGACCACGCCGACCGTTGCCTCGGTCGGGCCGTAGTGGTTGACGACGGCCCGTTCTCCGGCGGCCTCCAGCAGGCCGCCCAGCCAGACCGGCGAGGCTCCCTCCCCGCCCAGCATGAGGCCCCGACCGGGGATCAGCCCCTCCACGCCGGCGTCGGCGGCCAGGGCCGCCAGGTGGGACGGCACCACCTTGACCCAGTCCACCGCCCAGCCGGCCAGGTAGCCCGCGACGGCACGGCCGTCGAGCGCGACGTCCCCGTCGAGGATGTGCAGGACGCCACCGGACGCGAGGCAGCCGAACACGACGGTGTTGCCGAGGTCGGTGACGGCGGGCTGCAGCAGTCCGAACCGCTCGCCGGCGCCCCAGCCGGCCCGGTCCACCACGGAGACGACGTAGTTCAGCGCCCCGCCGTGCGTGACCTGCACGCCCTTGGGCCGGCCGGTGGAGCCCGACGTGTAGATGACGTAGGCGAGTTGGCCCGGGAGGACAGCGACGTCGGGGGCCTCGGTGGGCTGCGCGTCCAGAACGGCGCGCACCGAGGGGTCGTCGAGGACGACCGTGCGCAGCCGGCCGACCGGGAGTTCGTCGACCAGGTCCTCGGTGCCGATCACCACTTCTGCGCCGCTGTCGGTGAGCATGAAGCCGAGGCGTTCGGCCGGGTACTCGGGGTCCAGCGGCAGATACGCTCCTCCGGCCTGCCACACGGCCAGGACGGTCACGATCATGTCGGCTCCGCGGGGCAGACACAGCGCCACGACCGATTCCGCGCCGACGCCGACGGCCCGCAGGTAGTGGGCCAGCCGGTGGGCGCGGGCGACGAGGGCGCCGTAGGTCAGCGTGTGGTCACCGGAGACCACCGCCACCGTGTCCGCGGCCGTCGCTGCGCGCTCGGCGATCAGTTCGGGTACGCCGCCCGCCGGGGGGACGGGGACCTCGGCGTCGTTCCACTCCCTGAGCAGCCGGTCCAGTTCGTGGGCCGGCAGCACGGGCAGCCGTGACAGGGTGCGGTCCGCGTCCGTGGCCACGGCGCTCAGCAGGGTGACGAGGTGGTCCGCCATCTGCTCCACGGTCGTCGCGTCGAAGAGCGCGCGGCTGTACTCGAACTCGGCATCCAGGCCGTGTCCGTCGTCACTGAGCACCAGTCGCAGGTCGTACTTCGCGACGACGTCGGCGGCGCTGCCGCTGCGGTCGACCGTCTGCCCGGTGGCCGAGCGGGGCGCGTC
This sequence comes from Streptomyces sp. SAI-127, assembly GCF_029894425.1. Lineage (NCBI taxonomy): Bacteria > Bacillati > Actinomycetota > Actinomycetes > Kitasatosporales > Streptomycetaceae > Streptomyces > Streptomyces sp. SAI-127. The sequence continues at coordinate 246,781 of NZ_JARXYJ010000002.1, read as the reverse complement.
GCTCTCGACGAAGTCGTAGTTGAGCAGGGCCTGGAACAGCGGCGTGCGCGACCGGTCCCGCTCGGCCACCAACGCGTCCACCACCTGCTCGAACGGCACATCCTGATGCGCATACGCACCCAGCGCCGTCTCCCGCACCCTCCCCAACACCTCACGGAACGACGGATCCCCCGACAGATCCGCCCGCATCACCAACGTGTTCACGAAGAACCCGATCAGATCCTCCGTCTCGGCACGGTTCCGGTTCGCCACCGGCGTGCCCACCACCACGTCCTCCGACCCCGCATACCGACCCAACAACACCGCATACGCCGCCAGCAGCGTCATGAACATCGACACACCACACTCACGCGACAACCCCCGCAGGCCCTCGACGACCTCCTGGGGAAGGGCGAACCGCCACCGGGCCCCCGCGGACGAGCGCACGGGCGGACGGGGCCGGTCGATGGGGAGTTCGGTGTCCGGAGCCGCGGACAGACGCTCACGCCAGTACGACAGCTGCCGCTCCAGCACGTCACCGTCCAGCCACTGCCGCTGCCACACCGCGAAGTCCGCGTACTGCACCTCCAGCGCCGGCAGCGGATCGGACTCCCCCGCACGGAACGCCTCGTACAGCGCCATCAACTCACGGTGGAAGATCCGGTCGGACCACTCGTCGAACACCACGTGGTGGATGGCGAGTGCCAGCACATGTTCCTCGCGGGCCAGACTGATCAGTGTGGCCCGCACCAGCGGACCGGCCGCAAGGTCGAACGGCACTCCGGCGTCCGCCGCGACCAGGCGCCGTGCGACCGCTGCGGGGTCCGTACCGGTGGAGACGTCCACCACGGGCAGCACGAACGGGTGCGGCGGATCGATCACCTGCCGGGGAACCCCGTCGGCGTCCGCGACGAGCCGGGTCCGCAGCACCTCGTGCCGTGTGACCATCCCGCCCAGGGCCGCCCGGAGCGCGGCGACGTCCAGGTGTCCGTTCCAGTGCACCGGGGACAGCAGCGCGTACTCGACGGAACCGGGCTCCAACTGGTCGAGGAACCACAGGCGTTGCTGGGCGAACGACAGTGGCAGCGGACGGTCCCGGTCGACCCGTGCCATGCGCGGCACGATGATGCCGGCATCCGAGCGGTCCAGGAGCGGCGCCAGGTCGCGTACCGTCGGCCGGTCGAACAGGTCGGCGAGAGGCAGCTCGACCGAGAACGCCTCACGGATGCGGAACACGACCTGGGTCGCCAGCAGTGAGTGTCCACCCAGCTCGAAGAAGTTGTCGTGGGCGCCGACCCGCTCCACGTCGAGCACATGGGCCCAGATGCCGGCCAGCAGTTCCTCCGACGGGCCTCTCGGCGCCACGAAACCGTCACCGTCCGACGCCCTTTCCGCCAGGGGCCGTTCCCCGTGGTGCGGTTGCGGCACGGGCAGCGCGGCCCGGTCGAGCTTGCCGTTCGCGGTCAGCGGCAACGCGGCCAGCTCGACGAAGGCGGACGGGACCATGAAGTCCGGCAGCCCGTGCCGCAGGTGTTCCCGCAGCTCGGCCGCCGCCGGGACGCCCAAGGAGTGGTCCGCGGGGACCAGGTAGGCCGCGAGCAGGCGGTGCGCGCCGTCGCCGTGGGCCGTGACCACCGCGGAGCGTACGCCCGGATGAGCGGTCAGCCGGGCCTCGATCTCGCCCGGCTCGATCCGGAACCCGCGCACCTTGACCTGCTTGTCCCCACGGCCCACGAACTCCAGCACCCCGCCCGGCAGTCGGCGCGCCCGGTCTCCGGAGCGGTACATCCGCGTACCGTCCCCGGCGAAGGGATCCGCGAGGAACCGCTCCGCGGTCAGCGCCGCCCGGCCGCCGTATCCGCGGGCGACACCGGCGCCGCCGATGTACAGCTCGCCCGGCACGCCCACCGGTACGGGGTGGAGCCGTTCGTCGAGCACGTACACCCGCCAGCCGGGAAGCCCTCGCCCCACCGGCAGCCCCGGATCGCCCGCGAGGTCCGCGGAACCGATGCGGTGGTGGGTGACGTGCACCGTCGTCTCGGTGATCCCGTACATGTTGACCAGGGCGGGGGTGTCCAGGCCGTGTGCCGCGCTCCAGCGGGCCACGTGCGGGCGCTGAAGCACGTCACCGCCGAACACCACGAACCCGAGCGCGGGCAGGTCGCGCCCGGGCTCGACCGCTTCGGACAGCTGGCGGAACAACTCCGGTGTGGCACTCAGGTGGGTGACACCCTCGGCAGCCAGCACCTCGCGCAGCCGCCAAGGCTCGCGCACACGGTCCATGGGCACGACGACACTGCGGGCGCCCCGAGTCAGAGGACCCCAGACCTCCCAGACCGAGAAGTCGAAGGCGAAGGAGTGGCTGACACTCCACACGCTTTCCGGTGGGAGCGTGAGTGCGCCGCAGGCTTCAGCGGCCTCGAACAGACGGATCACGCTCGCATGCGCGACCTGGACGGCCTTGGGCCGGCCGGTGGAACCGGAGGTGTAGATCACGTAAGCGAGCTGTTCCGGGTGGGGCGCCCCCCTGGGGGCGGTGTGCGGGCCCGTGCTGATCGCGGCGGCCGTCGCCGGATCGTCGAGCACCAGGAGGGGCGCCACGCCGTCGGGCAGTAGGCCGGCGTGGTGGTCCTGTGTCACCACGAGCGCGGCACGGCTGTCGGCGAGCATGAACTCCAGCCGTTCGGCCGGGTACTGGGGATCGACGGACAGCCAGGCCCCTCCGGCCTGCCATACGGCCAGCATCGCCACGACGGTGTCGACACCTCGGTCCAGGCACAGCCCGACCACCGACTCGGTGCCCACGCCCGCGTCACGCAGCCGGTGGGCGAGCCGGTTGGCGCGTTCCACCAGCCCGCCGTACGTCAGCCTTCGCTCACCGCAGACCAGGGCCACGGAGTCGGGACGGGCCGCGGCCCGGTCGGCGACCAGCTCGTGCACCCCGCGGGCGACGAGGTCGGGGACGGCGCCGCCGTGCCACTCGGCGGCCAGCAGATCCAGCTCGTGCGCCGGCAGCGTCGGCACCTGCGACAACGGCCGCTCCGGGGCCTCGGCCACCCTCTCCAGCAGGCTCACGAAGTGCCCGGTCATCCGGTCGATCGTGGTCGCGTCGAACAAGGCGGTGCTGTACTGCATCTCGCAGCTGAGACCGTGGTCGCCGCCGGTGTCGCCGACCGTGACGAGGAGGTCGTACTTGGCGGGCAGCACGTCGGTCAGGACGTCCCCGGCCTCCCACGTGGCGTAGTTGAACATGACCTGGAACAAGGGGGTACGGGAGCGGTCCCGCTCGACGACCAGCTCGTCCACCAGCTGCTCGAACGGCAGGTCCTGGTGGGTGAACGCGCCGAGGGCCATCTCCCGTACCCGGGCGAGGAGTTCGGCGAACGTGGGATCACCGGACAGGTCGGTCCGCATGACCAGTGTGTTGACGAAGAAGCCGATCAAATCCTCGGTCTCGGCACGGTTCCGGTTCGCCACCGGGGTGCCGACCGCCACGTCCTCGGCGCCGCCGTAGCGGCCGAGCAGCACGCCGAGCGCGGCCAGCAGCGTCATGAACATCGTCGAGTCATGCGTACGGGACAGCCTCCGCAGGGCCTCGGTGGTGTGCGCGGGGACGGTGAACCGCAGCACCGCGCCCTCGGCCGACCGCACGGGCGGGCGCTTTCGGTCAACCGGCAGCTCCAGCTCCGGGAGGTCTGCCAGCTGATCGACCCAGTAGGCGAGCTGCGAGGCGAGCGCGGCACCGGTCAGCCACTGCCGCTGCCAGGCCGCGAAGTCCGCGTACTGCAGGGGCAGCGGTGCGAGCGGGACGGGCTGCACGTTCTGGAACGCCTCGTAGAAGGCCGACAGTTCACGCCGGAAGACGCGGTCCGACCACTCGTCGAACACGACGTGGTGCACGGTCACCGCCAGCACGTGCTGGTCCGGGGCCAGCCGCACCAGCGTGGCCCGCACCAACGGCCCCTGCGCCAGATCGAACGGCACGGCCGCATCACCCGCCACCAATTCCCGCGCCGCGCCGACCGGGTCCGGCTCCCCCGACACGTCGACAAGCGGCAACGGGAACCCGGACGGCGCGTCCACACACTGGTACGGCACACCGTCGGCACCGACGACGAGCCGCGTCCGCAGCACCTCATGGCGTGCCACGATCGCGCCCAGCGCGGCACCGAGCGCCTCCACGTCCGGCTTCTCCCCGCGCAACCACACCGGCAGAGCGATGGTGTATTCCGCGGACCCAGGCTCCAGCTGGTCCAGGAACCACAACCGCTGCTGCGCGAACGACAACGGCAGCGGCCGGTCCCGGTCCACCGCCGTCACAGGGGGTACGGCCGTCCCCCGCGCCGAACGGTCCACCAGCGCGGCCAGCTCCCGCACGGTGGGGCGGTCGAACACCGCGGAGAGCGGCACGTCCACCGACAGCAGGTCGCGGATCCGGGAGCCGACCCGCGTCGCAAGCAGCGAATGACCGCCCAGCTCGAAGAAGTTGTCCGTGACCCCGAGGCGGGCGACACCGAGCAGACGACTCCAGACACCGGCGAGCAACTCCTCGGTGGGAGAGGCCGGCTGCACGTACCCGGACAGCCCTCGCCGCTCCGGCTCCGGGAGTGCCGAGCGGTCGAGCTTGCCGTTGGGGGTGAGGGGCAACGTGTCGATGGGCGTGAAGACGGACGGGATCATGAAGGCGGGCAGGTGAGCGCCGGCGTGGGTGCGAAGGTCGGTGACGGTCGGGATGCCTTCGGCTGCGTCCTCGGGAACGAGGTAGGCCACCAGCCGGCGGTCGTCCTCGTCGCCGAACGGGACCACGACGGCGGTACGGATCCGGGGATGCGTGGTCAGGACGGCTTCGATCTCGCCCGGTTCGATCCGGAACCCGCGGACCTTGACCTGCTGGTCCGCCCGGCCCACAAAGTCCAGCCGTCCATCGGGAAGCCAGCGGGCCCGGTCGCCCGAACGGTACATACGAGAGCCGTCGGCAGCGAACAGGTCAGGAAGGAAACGCTCACCAGTCAGGCCGGGGCGACCGGCATAGCCGCGGGCCACCTGGGGGCCTGCGATGAACACCTCGCCCACCACACCCACGGGGACCGGATGCAAGGAGGTGTCCAGGACGTACAGGCGCGCGTTGGCGACCGGCAAGCCGATCGGCGGCACACCCTCCGACCCGTCGACCGCACCTGCGGTGACCATTACCGTCGCCTCGGTCGGACCGTAGGTGTTCACCAGACGACGACCCGGAGCCCACGCCCGCGCCACCTGCTCCGTCAGCCGCTCCGCCCCCAACAACAGCCTCTCGATGCCACGCACGCGCTCGGGGTCCAGCACACCCAGCAGCGACGGCACGACACTGGCCGCACCCACGCCCTCCGCGCAGATCATGGACGTCAGTGCGTCGGGCTCAGCCCGCTCCCCCGCGCTCGCCACCACCAACGTGCCGCCGTGAGCCAGGGTCACAGCAACATCCAGCACCGCCGCATCGAAGCTGAAAGACGCGAACTGCAACACCCGCACGCCCGCCTCGGCCCCAAGCTCCGAGCCCAGCGCGGTCACCATGCCGACCACACTGCCGTGAGACACCTGCACACCCTTGGGACGGCCCGTCGAACCCGACGTATAGATCACATACGCCAACTGGCCCGGCGCTACGGCATTGTCGGGAGCCGCCGACGGCAGATCCTCCGAAAGCACCAGATCACCTTCACGGAGAACCACCTGCGCCCCGCTGTCGGCGACCATGAACTCCAGCCGCTCCACCGGATACTCGGGATCCAGTGGCAGATACGTGCCGCCCGCCAGCCACACCCCCAGCACCGCCACCACCATGTCGACACCGCGAGGCAGACACAGGCCCACCACCGACTCCGCACCAACACCCCGGCCCCGCAGCACATGCGCCAGCCGACTCGCCCGCGCCACCAACCCGCCATACGTCAACGTGCGACCACCGGACACCACCGCCACCGCATCCGGCGCCTTGTTCGCACGCGCAGCGATCAGCTCATGCACCCCACCCACCGACGGCAGAGCGGCCTGGGCGCCGTTCCAGCCCCGCACCACCCGCTCACGCTCATCAACGGACAGCACAGGAAGCTCACCAACCCGCCGCCCCGCATCCTCCGCCACCGCCTCCAACAGCCGCACCAGATGACCCGACAACCGCTCCACGGTCCCCGCGTCGAACAACGCCGTGCTGTACTCGATCTCCCCCAGCAGCCCATCGCCGCTCTCCACCAGGCGCAGGGCGAGGTCGCATTTCACGGGCAGCGTGCCCGGATTGACGTAGGCGCCGCCCGTGGTGCCGTAGCTGAACATGGTCTGGAAGAGCGGGCTGCGCGATCGGTCCCGCTCGGTCACGAGCGTGTCCACGAGTTGCTCGAACGGCAGATCCTGGTGGGCGTACGCGCCCAGAGCCGTCTCCCGTACCCGCCCCAGCAGTTCGCGGAACGTCGGGTCGCCGGACAGGTCCGTCCGCATCACCAGCGTGTTCACGAAGAACCCGATCAGATCCTCCGTCTCGGCACGGTTCCGGTTCGCCACCGGCGTACCGACCACCACGTCCTGAGTGCCGGTGTACTTGCCGAGGAGGACGTCGAAGGCGGCCAGGAGGGTCATGAACATGGTGGCGCCGTGTTCCCGTGCCACCGTTCGCAGCGCCTCAGCGGTGTGTGCCGGGACAGTGAACCGTGTGACGGCTCCCTCGGTGGGCCGAACGAGGGGCCGCGGCCGGTCGGTGGGCAGTTGCGGCATCGACATGTCGGCCAACTGCGTTCGCCAGTAGGCGAGTTGATCATCAAGTACGTCGCCGGTCAGCGACCGTCGCTGCCAGACGGCGAAGTCGGCATACTGGACCGGGAGCGGTGGCAGCGGATTCGGCCGACCCGCGCGGAACGCGGCGTACAGGGCCCACAGTTCGCGCTGGAGGACGAGGTCGGACCACTCGTCGAAGACGGCGTGGTGTGCGGACAGCGCCAGGAGGTGGTCGTCGGGGGCCGATCTGATGAGGACGGCGCGGATCAGCGGACCGTTCGCGAGGTCGAAGGGGGCCATCGCCTCCTGGTGTGCCAGCCGTTGGCACTCGCGTCGGGGGGCCGGGGCGGCGGACACGTCGACCACGGGCAGCGGGAAGGGCGCGGGCTCGTCGATCGCCTGGTACACGGTGCCGTCCTGGCCGGGTGCAAGGCGGGTGCGGAGCGCTTCGTGCCGGGCCAGGACCGTGTCCAGGGCGGCTTGGAGGGCAGGGACGTCCAGCGTGTGGTCGATGTGCAGGCGCAGAGGCAGGTTGTACTCGGCGGAGCCCGGGTCGAGTTGGTCGAGGAACCACAGCCGCTGCTGCCCGAACGACAGCGGCAGGGCCTCGTCGCCCCGGCCGACCGCCTCGAACACCGGAGCGCCCGTGCCTGCGGGTGCACCCGTAGCGCCGGCCGCGTCCGCGACAGCCGCCGCCAGCTGCCGTACGGTCGGCTGCTCGAAGAGCACCGCGAGGGGCAGTTCCACGCCGAAGGTCTGGCGGATGCGGGACATGACCTGGGCGGCCAGCAGCGAGTGTCCGCCCAGTTCGAAGAAGCTGTCCCGGGCGCCCACCCGGTCGACGCCGAGGAGCCGCGCCCAGATCCCGGCGAGGACTTCCTCGGTACGGGTGACCGGAGCGACGTACGGTCCCTGGGTCAGTTGCGCGTGCTCGGGTGCGGGGAGGGCGGACCGGTCGAGTTTGCCGTTGGTGGTCAGTGGCAGCGCGGTCAGTTCCACGAAAGCCGACGGCACCATGAAGTCCGGCAGCCGCCGTCCCGCGAGGTCGCGCAGGGTGTCCACCGGCGGCATGCCGAGTGCCGGGTCCGACGGCACCACGTACGCCGCGAGTCGGCGTGCCTCACCCTCGCCGAACGCGGTCACGGCCACCGCGCGCACACCCTCGTGGGCGGCCAGCGCTTCCTCCACCTCGCCCGGCTCGACGCGGAAGCCGCGGACCTTCAGCTGGCCGTCCGCCCGTGTGACGAACTCCAGGCGTCCGTCGGCCAACCACCGGACGCGGTCGCCCGAGCGGTACATGCGGGAGCCGTCCGCGGCGAAGGGGTCTGCCACGAACCGCTCGCCGGTCAGTGCGGCACGCCCGCCGTAGCCGCGGGCCAGCTGGGGGCCCGCGATGAACAGCTCTCCCACGGCGCCCACCGGCACCGGCTCAAGGGTGGGGTCAAGGACGTAGACGCGCGTATTGGGCAGCGGCCCGCCGATCGGCGGCGCTCCGGGCGCGTCGGCGTCCACGGGGCCCACGCAGGCGATGACCGACGTCTCCGTCGGCCCGTACCCGTTCACCAGCCGCCGCCCGGGGGCCCAGTCCCGGGCCACCTGGGTGCCGACCCGCTCCGAGCCGACCAGCATCGCGCCCACGTCCGCCAGGGCCCCCGGTTCCAGGACGCCCAGCAGCGAGGGCGACACGCTGGCCATGGTGACCGCCTGGGCCCGTACGAGGGTTTCGAGCGAGCCCGGCTGTGCGCGGTCCGTCGACGAAGCCACCACGAGCGTCCCGCCGGCTGCGAGCGTCATCGCCACGTCGAGGACGGCCGCGTCGAAACTGAGCGAGGCGAACTGCAGGGCCCGCGTTCCGGGAGCCGCACCGAGCACCGGGCGAAAGGCGACCGCCAGGTTCAGCAGTCCCGCGTGGGCGACCTGTACGCCCTTGGGCTGTCCCGTCGAGCCTGAGGTGTAGATGACGTAGGCCAGTTGGGCGGGGCGTGCTTCGGTGTCCGGGGCGGACGACGGCAGCGCCTCCCACAGGTACCGGTCCTCCAGGCGCACCACGCGGTCGGCGGGCAGCGCCTCCACCTGCCCGGAGCCGCCGACCAGCACCGTGGCGCCACTGTCGGCGAGCATGTACTCCAGCCGCTGGGCCGGGTACGCGGGGTCGAGGGGCAGGTACGCGCCACCGGCCTGCCAGACCGCGAGTACGGCGACCACCATGTCGGCACCGCGTTCCAGGCACAGCCCCACGACCGACTCGGGGCCGACGCCCATCCCCCGCAGGCGGTGTGCCAGCCGGTTCGCCCGCGCCAGCAGTGCGCCGTAGGTCAGCACGCGGTCACCGGACACCACCGCGACCGCGTCCGGGCTGCGTGCGGCCCAGTGCGCGATCAGCTCGTGCACCCCGGCGGCCGGCGGAAGCGCGAGCGCGGGTCCGTCGCCCGCGCGGATCAGGGCGTCGCGTTCGTCGGGCATCAGTACCGCCAGTTCGTGCACGCAGCGGTGCGGGTGCTCGGCTGCGGTCTCGATCAGGGCCAGGAGGTGACGGGCGGTCCGTTCCACCGTCGCTGTGTCGAACAGGGCGGTGTCGTACCTGAACTCCCCCGACAGGAAGCCGTGTTGTGCGTCGGACACGTGGAGCAGCAGGTCGCTCGCCGCCTCCGGCTCACCGCGGTCGCCGGGGCCCGTGCAGGAGAAGCGGACCGGGTGGCGGGTGGAGCCGCCCGTGGTCGCGTGTATGCGGCCGGGCAGTTCGGCGAAGGACGGCTCGCCGCTGAGGTCGGTGCGGGCCACCGCCCCGTCCTCGGCCACCACCACGTCGTCCGTGCCCGCGTAGCGGCCCATCAGGACGCTCAGGGCCGCGAGCACGAGGGTGCGCACGTTCGTTCCGCCGGTGCGGGACAGTTCCCTGAGCCGCTGTGCGGTCGTGGGCGGCACGTCGAACCGGACCACCGCCGTCCGAGTGGGGCCGCCCGTGGCGCGGGGGCGGTCCGTGGGCAGCTCCAGGGCCGGCAGGTCCGCCGACTGGTCACGCCAGGAGTTCGGTTCACCGTGCATGACGCCCCCACTAAGCCACTCGCGTGAAATCCACTCGCGCTCTTCCCGCGCGTGTGTGCCTGTGCTTCTAGTGCGTGTCCAGAAATTCGATGATTGCCTTGTTGACCTCGTCCGGGCGTTCGAGATAACCGAAGTGGCCGCATTCGGGAATCTCGACGTAGTCGCATTCCGGAATGGCGTCGGCGACTTCCGCGGACAGATGGGGCGGGGTCACGAAGTCGTCGGCGAAGGCGATGACGCGGCAGGGTGCCGCCACGTCCCGCAGTGCCTTGCGGCGGTCCTCGTCGGTGTCGATCCAGGTCTGGCCCGGGGACGCCTCGCCGCCGGAGAGCCGGAACGTCTCCAGCCACAGGGAGACGGCCTTGTCGTCGTTGATCGTGGCCGGCGAGAGCATCTGCAGCACCGACATGGCCGCTTCGTACTCGGCGGGCAGCTTCACCCCGCCGTCCAGCAGAGCCCGTTCCGCCCGCCCGAGGGCCACCCGGACGGCGTCCGAGCGTGCCTTGGTGCCGATCAGGACCGCGCACCGGACGAGGTGCGGCCAGCCGATCGCGAGTTCCTGCGCGATCAGCGCTCCCAGGGAGGTGCCGACGATTCGACAGGGTCCGGCGTCCAGCGCCTCGATGAGGCCCTTGGTGTCGGCGACCATGTCGGCGAGGCTGTACTTCCCGGGCGGGATGTCGGACGGGGCGATCCCCCGGCTGTCGAAGGTGATGGTCTGGTAGCCGGCCTTGGTGAGCGCGGGGGTCTGGTGCAGGGTCCAGACCCGACCCCCGGCCGAGGAACCCATGATCATGAGCACTCGTTCACCGCGGCCCGACCGTTCGTAGGAGAGCCGTATGCCGTTGGTGAATACGTGCGGCATCCGGTCGCCTACTGCTCACCGTCGAGCGCGAGGCGCAGGCTCTTGGGCCGCATGTCGGTCCAGGTCTCCTCCAGGTACTGGTCGCACTCCTCCTTGGAGGCGCACACGCCGGTCTCCTCCCAGCCGCCCGGCACGTCGAGGTCGGCCGGCCACAGCGAGTACTGCTCCTCGTGGTTGATCAGTACCTTGAACCGCTTTCCGGGGGTTTCGAAGTCGAAGCTCACAGTGCGCACGACGGTCTCCTCTTACGACGAAGGACATGGCCATTTCCGTGCAGGGGTGGTGCAGAACGTGGAACGGGGAAACGGGGAAAGGGCCGAGGGACAGTGCGGCCCGGTCCGCGGGTCGCGGTCGGCGCCAGGTCAGCTCGCGGTGCCCGCGGGGTCGGGTGCGGCCGCCTCCCCGGCGGTCGGCTGCCGGGCGAACTGCGTGTGGTACAGATCCGCGTAGAGGCCGCCGACGGACAGGAGCGACTCGTGGGTGCCGCGCTCGCGGATCCTGCCGCCGTCGACGACGAGGATCTGGTCGGCCTCGCGGATGGTGGACAGCCGGTGGGCGATGACCACCGAGGTGCGGCCTGCCAGCGCGGTCTTCAGGGCGCGTTGGATCGCGGCCTCCGACTCCGAGTCCAGGTGGGCGGTGGCCTCGTCGAGCACAACCACGGGCGGTGCCTTCAGCAGCAGCCGGGCCAGCGCCAAGCGCTGTTTCTCCCCGCCCGACAGACGATAGCCGCGGTCCCCTACGACAGTGTCGAGCCCGTTGGGGAGGGCGGCGATGTGGGTCCAGATCTGTGCCGCCTCGCAGGCCTCGACGAGCTCCGGTTCGGTGGCGTCCGGGCGGGCGTACAGCAGGTTGTGGCGGATGGTGTCGTGGAAGAGGTGGGCGTCCTGGGTGACGACTCCGACGGTGTCCTGCAGCGAGCCGAGAGTGACGTCACGCAGGTCCTGGCCGTCGATCCGCACCGCCCCGGCGACGGGGTCGTAGAAGCGGGGCATCAGGTGGGTGATGGTGGTCTTGCCGGCTCCCGAGCGGCCGACGAGGGCGGTGAGTTTCCCCGCGGGCGCCCGGAAGCTCACCTCGTCGAGGACCCACGCGTCGTCCTCGCGTTCGCCGGCGGGCCGGGCGGTCGACTCCAAGGAGGCCAGGGAGACGTCGGCGGCACTGGGGTAGCGAAAGGAGACCTTGTCGAACTCGACCTCGGGCGCGGTGGTGTCGTGTGCCGAGGGGCCGGAGCGCAGCGAGGTGGCTCCGGGACGTTCCTTCACCAGGGCGTCGAGGTCGAGGATCTCGAAGACGCGGTCGAAGCTGACGAGGGCGGTCATGGCGTTGGCCTGCACGCTCGACAGCTGCTGGATCGGGGTGTAGAGGCGGCCGACGAGCGTGACCAGGGAGACCAGGGTGCCGAGGGCGAAGGCGTCGTCGATGACGAGGAGCCCGCCGACGCCGAAGAGCAGGGCGAGGGTCACTGAGGCGGTGAGGCCCATGACGATGCCGAGCATCTGCGCGGTCACGTTGGTCTGCACGCCGATGTCGCGGACGCCTCGGGCCCGTTCGGAGAAGTGGGCTACCTCGCGCTCGGGGCGCCCGAAGAGCTTGTTGAGCATCGCGCCGGCGACGTTGAAGCGCTCGTTCATCAAGGAGCCCATCTCCGCGTTGAGTTGCATCGTCCCGCGGGCGAGGCTCTGCATACGGCGGCCGATGATCTTTCCGGGGATGAGGAAGAAGGGGACCATGAGCAGGGCCACGAGGCTGAGCTGCCACGACAGGTAGAACATGGCGGCCAGCACCAGGACCAGGGTCAGCACGGTGTTGACCGTTTCCGCCATCAGCACGGTGATCGCCTGCTGCGCTCCGATGACGTCGGTGTTGAGCCGGCTGACCAGGGAGCCGGTCTGGGAGCGGGTGAAGAACGCCAGCGGCTGTGCCTGCACATGCCGGAACACCAGGGTGCGCAGGTCGTACACCAGGCCCTCGCCGATCTGCGCGGAGAGTCTGGCCTGGAAGTACTGGGTCAGCGCGTCGAGGAGGGCGAGGCCGAGGAGGGCGGCGGCCACCGCGATGACGACGTCCGTCTTGCCGGGGACGATGCCCTTGTCGATGACGACCCCGAAAAGCAGCGGGCCGGCCGCGGTCACGACGGCGCCGAGTGCGGACGCGGTCACCAGGAACAACAGCTGCCACCGATAGGGTTTCGCGAACGGAACAATTCTTCCCACTGTTCCGGGGCGAATTCCCTGGGATGTCTGCGGCCGGTCGGATTCCGGGCCCATGTCCGGCAGTTCGTCGGGATTATCTCCCGCCGGCGCCTGCACCGTCACTTTCACAGCGAACCTCTCCTCACGGGATTTCCTCGCGTATTTCCTCACGGCACAGCTTCGCTCGGCTGCAAGCATCCCCGAGGGCGACCGGAGGTGGCAACGCGTTCAGTTCCCGGCGGATTCAGACGGATTCAAATGCCGCAGTGCCGCAGTTGAACACCCGCGCAAAGGTGCCTCTTCGCGCGCGCGGGCCGGTGCGGGACGCCGCTGAAGGCCCGGCTATTCGGCTTTCCGTACGCGCGGGACGACGAGCCCGGACTCGTACGCCGCGATGACGGCCTGGGTGCGGTCGCGCAGCCCCAGCTTGGTGAGGATGCGGCTGACGTGGGTCTTGACCGTCTCCTCGCCGACGACGAGACGGGCGGCGATCTCCGGGTTGGACAGGCCCTCGGCGATGAGCAGCATGACCTCGGTCTCACGGGCCGTGAGGTCCTGCAGACCGGGCGGAGGCCCGGTCTCGGCCTTGGCGGGCATCAGGGCGAACTCGCTGATGAGCCGACGGGTGATACCGGGTGCGAGGAGCGCGTCACCGGCGGCGACGACACGTACGGCGTCGAAGAGGCGTTCCGCCGTGGCCTCCTTGAGGAGGAAGCCACTGGCACCGGCGCGCAGGGCGTCGTAGACGTACTCGTCGAGGTCGAAGGTGGTGAGAATGAGGACGCGCGGTGCGCCGCCGGCGTCAGGCGCGGCGCCGACGAGTTGGCGGGTGGCCTCGATGCCGTCCATCTCCGGCATCCGGATGTCCATCAGCACGACGTCGGGGGACTTCTCGCGGCAGACGCGCACCGCCTCGGTTCCGTTGGACGCGGTCTCGACGACGGTGAAGTCGGGCTGGGAGTCCAGCAGCGCGGCGAAGCCGGTGCGGACCACCAGGTGGTCGTCGGCGATCACGATCCGGATCGGCGCGGAGGGCGTGCTCATGAACTCTCTTCCGTTGTGGCTTCCGGGCGGGGTGCCACCGGGGTCGGCACCCGGGAGGCCCCGCCGTCCGGGGCAGCGGGAAAGCGCGCCTCGACGCGGAACCCGCCGCCGGCGGCGGGACCGGTACGGACGTCTCCGCCGACGGCTGCGGCGCGTTCCCGCATGCCGAGCAGCCCGTGTCCCCCGTCCGTGGCCGCGAGGGGCGGGCCGGGTCCGTTGTCGCGGACCCGCAGGTGCAACGCATCGTCGGCGTAGTGCAGTTCGACGTCGACGGCGGCACCTGTCGCGTGTTTGCGGGCGTTGGTCAGGGACTCCTGGACGATGCGGTAGGCGGCGAGCTCGATGCCGGGGTCGAGCTCGCGCGGGGATCCGCTCAGGATCAGCCGGACGGACGTCCCGGACGCCGTACGGGCTTCGTCGAGGAGTTCGTTGAGCCGGCGCAGGTCCGGCTGCGGTCGGCGCTCCCCACCGGTGACGGACTCGGTGTCCTCGCGGAGGACGCCCAGCAGGCGGCGCATCTCGGTGAGGGCGGCCCGGGCGGTGTCGCCGATACCGAGCAGCCGTTCGGCTCCCTGGGCGGGCATACCGGCGGTGGCGACCCGGGCCGTCTCGGCCTGCACGGCGATCATGGAGATGTGGTGGCCGACCACGTCGTGGAGCTCGCGGACGATACGGGCGCGTTCGCCGCGGGCCGCGTTCTCCCACTGGGTGCCGGCCATCACCTCACGGACAGCGGTGTGTTCGCGGTGGTGTGCCCCGGCGCGTCGGGCCAGTCCCGCGAGAGCGACCGCGGGTACAAGGGCCGCGAGCAGGACGATCCGGACCCGGTAGGCAGTGTCGTCGGAGGCGGGCAGCGCCAGCGCGAGGAAGGGCACCCCGCACAGCCCCGCCGCGAGGACCAGTCCGCTGCGGGCGAGCCGGTACTGGGCGACGAGCTGGGCGGCGATGCCCGCCAGGGTCAGGGTGTGGAAGATCGTGAGCGAGCCGATGCTCGCGGCGGTGACGGTGAGGCCGGCTGTCAGGGGCCGCAGGAGGGCGAGCGGCAGGGCGGTGGACAGGCAGAGCAGGCCCACGATCATCGTGAACTGTACTCCGGTGGAACTGCCGTCCCGGGCGGCCGTGGAGGCGGTGTCCGCGAAGAGGCGGGGGATGGACCCGTGCGAGGCGACGAACTCCACGAGTGATTCGGCGACGGCCAGCAGGCCGAGCGACACCGTGACGAGCATCCGTGCGCGGGGGTCTGCCGCGACCCGGCCTCGCGTCCCTGTCCAGGCGTCATGCCAGGCTGTCGCACGGTTCACGCGGGTCATTATGGCAGTCGCGGCCGGGCGGGAACGTCCCCTGCGACAGCGATGGCGCCGTCCCTCGCCGGAGGGGCGGCGCCATCCCCCCACAGGGGGACCACCGGGGGTCGAAGCACGCTCAGCGGCGGGCCTCGCTCAGCGCGTCCGCCAGCCGGTCCAGTCCCTCGGTGAGCTGTTCGGCCCTGCCGCCGAAGCCGACGCGCACGTGCTGGGGTTGTCCGAAGCAGGAGCCCGGGATGACCAGGACGCCCCGCTTCTGGAACAGCTCGTCGCAGAACTCGTCCGTGTCGCCGAGCCCCTTCAGCCGCGGGAAGGCCGTGACCCCGCCGGCCGGGGCCGCGAGGGAGACGAGGTCGGAGTGGGCCGCCGCCCACTCCAGCAGGGTGGCGCGGCCCGCCGCGGCCTGCTCCCAGCGCGGTTGGATGAACGCCTGCGCGTTGTCCAGAACGCCGAGGGCCAGGAGTTCGACGAGCGGTGAGACGTGCAGGGTGGTGTAGTCCCGGATGCGCACACAGTCGGTGAGCAGGGCAGGCGGCGCGACGCACCAGCCGAATCGCAGGCCGGGCAGCCCGAACGCCTTGGAGAAGGTGCCGAAGCCCACCGCCCGGTCGTACAGCGCCGGGGCGCTGGGCAGCGGCGGCGCGTCGTAGGTGAGGTCGGTGAAGGCCCCGTCCCACAGCACGTACGCGCCGACCCGGTCGGCGATGGCGAGCAGCCGGTGCAGCTCCGTCTCGGTGAGGGTGGCTCCGGTCGGGTTCTGCGGGAAGTTGACGATGATGGCCCGGGTGCGCGGAGTGACCAGGGAGGCCAGTTCGTCGAGGTCCGGCCGCCAGTCCCGCTCCGGGTCCAGCCACCAGGTACTGATCCGGCAGCCGAGCGCGGTCGCGTACTCGCTGAGCAGGTGGTAGCCGGGCTCCACGACGACGACCTCGTCGCCGGCCTGGAGCAGCGCGCTCAGCACGAGGGAGATGGCCTCCCCGGAGCCGCTCGTCGTCATGACGTGGTCGGGCTCGACGCCTCCGACATGGCGTGCCACCGCGGCCCGCACCTCGGGCGCGCCCAGGGAGTAGCCGTCGTCGAAGACGAGCCGGTCGACGTCGGCGTGGCGCAGTCCGGTGAGCGCCCGCAGTTCCGCCATGGAGTAGGAGTGGACACCGCTGGAGCTGATGTCGATCTCGGCGGTGAAGTAGTAGTCGCGCAGCCAGTCTTCGAGGGGCGCTGATCGCAGTCTCATGGTGTCGCCTCGATGTCGGGGTCGGATTCAGCGGCTGGCCCGGACTGCCCTGGCCTCCCGGGCGGCCCGGGACTTGCGGAGGTCGCCGGTGACGTTGATGCGCTTCAGCCAGCGGTCGGTCCCGTCGTGGCGGGCCTTGAACGGCTTGCGGCCGTGGACGACACGGAAGTTGTCGAGGAAGCAGAAGTCGCCGCTCTCGAGGACGACGTCGAACATCACCTCGTCCATCGCCTTCACCAGGGCGTCCAGTGCGAGGCGTGCCTCGTCGTCCTCGTCGTCGACGCGCATGAAGTAGGGGTCGGCCCTCAGATAGGGCTGTTCCGGGTCGCCGAAGAGGACCGCCACCCGGTCGGGGTCCTTCTGCATCCGCTCGATGGTGTCGAACGCCCCCGCGGTGGGGCGCGAGTTGTTCTTGCCGAGGTGGGACTCGTCCGGGCAGATGACGAACCGCTCCTGGAGGAGGACCTCCCGCAGGTCGTCCGGCAGCCGAAGCGCGTCGGCGTATCCGACGGTCGTCGCGGCGCGGTAGGGGTTCCGCAGGCAGGCGAAGGAGAGGAAGTCCCCGCGGAGCGGATGGAAGGCGTCCTCGGTGTGCCAGGTGAGCAACGCCTCGCTACTGGAGCCGAGTTGTTCGTGTTCGTGGCCCTGGATGGGCACGATGTCGTGGATCATCCGGCCGTCCTGCTGGGTGGCCCAGCAGAACGGGTCGCCGAGCAGGGAGCTGTACAGCATGAGGAGCAGTTCTTCCCGGTGGGCGGGGGACGGCCCGGTCCGGTTGCGCCAGTGGGACGGGGTGGGTCCCAGCCGTGTCTGGTCGACGCGGTAGCCGGAGACGCACAGGACGCCCGAGAGCTGTTCCAGGCGGAAGGCGTTGAGGTGGAGGCGGATCCTGTTGGGGAGTTCGTGGGCGAGCACGGTGGCCCGGTGCAGGGCGTCCTCGGTGTCGAGGGTGGCGAAAGCGTCCGCGCACTCGTCGAGGAGTTCGTCGACCGCGCTGATCTCCGCCGGGTCGAGTTCCAGCCTGTCCATTCTGGTGTTCCTCTCATGCCATGATGCGGCGAATTTCCGGATACGCCGTCGAGAAGTTCTCTTCGGCCCGTTGAGAAGGTGCTGCCGACGAGTCGGCCCGTTTCCGGGCACCATCGGTCGCGATCCTTCGACATCGACATCCGCACAAAATCCGATTGCTGTGTGCTCTGCGCTGCCGTAGCGAACGCTGCTTCGCACTCCCCACCGGGCGATGACGGTTCGTTCCGTGACGTCGCCGGTCAGAGCAGGAGCTGGCTATGTCAAGAATTCCTGATAGATCCTTCCCGCCACCGCCACGTCGTGCAGGGACATGCCGAAGGGGTTGACGATGACGCGGTCCGTGGCGGAGGTGCGGCCGGCCGCGGATCCGCCGACGAGGTCGCACAGTTCGGCGGTGACCTCGACAGCGGGCCGGGGCCGGGCACCCTGCGGGTCGCGGTGACGCGGTGGCGGCAGGACGTCCCCGGCACGGTGCATCCTGCCGAGGATCCGGGTGGTGTCGGCCGCCACCAGGCTCCAGTCGTCCACGACAACCTGGTCGGCTGCGCTCAGCGCCTCGGGGGTGAGGTCGTCGAGCGACACGTTGACGACGACGGCCCCCTCGGCGATCCAGTCGGCGGGAATGTAGCCGCTGGTCGTGGTGGTCACGGGGATGACGAGATCCGCCTCGCGCACCGCCTGCTCCGCGGTGGCTGTGACGTGGAAGGCGACCGTGCGGTGCGTGTCCCCGAGGCGTTCGGCGAGGGCCGCCGCGCGTTCCCGGACCCGGTCGTGGATCCGCACCCGCCGGACCGAGGGCCATCGGCGCAACGCCAGGTCCAGGTGGGCTTCGGCCAGTGCTCCGGCTCCGACGACGGCGACGGCCCGCGCGGGTGCCGCCCACAGCAGTTCGGTGGCGAGCACGCTGACCGCCGCGGTGCGCCCGGCGGAGATGTGGGCCGCGTCCAGGGCGCACACCGGCCGGGCGGTGGTGAGGTCGAAGAGGAGGATCAGGCCACCGGCACGGGCCAGCCCCCGAGCGGGATTGCCCAGGCTCGCGTTGATGATTTTCGTGCCGGCGAACCGTCGGCCGTCGATCTCCACCAGACCAGGCATGTTGAGGCTGCGGCAGGACTCGCCCTCGTCGTTGGTCCACCGCAGGCAGCTCTCCTCGGGAAGCACGGTGCGGCCCGCCGCGTGCGCCAGGAACACCTCACGCACGGTGCCGACGACATCGGTCTTCTCCAGGAGTGCCGCCACGTCCACGTCGGTCAGTTGCAGCATGGCGCGGACCATTCGACGTACGTCGTCTCTCGCACGGTCATGAAAACCCCCTGCCGGAGCGCGGGCAGAAAAGCAGAACGGCGGGAGAACGGAAGTCCTCAAAGACCGGCGCGCCGGGTGGAATTCGGCTCCCCGGGCCCACGGCTCGTCCTCACCGCACAGCACTATGACCCGACGTCAGGCAGGCGATCAATATTCGGTACCGCCCATGCGTACGTTCAACTGCGGCCTCGTGCCAGTTGAACATACGGTCCCCAAACCCCGTCGGAGCGACCGGGCGGGACACCCTTGACACCTCCTGCGCAGCATTGTGAGCATGCCGCGGGAGGTGGACTGCCCGCAGTTCCGTGACCGTTCCGGAAATGGCCGAAGTGCGACGCGACGTCCACCGGAATCCCGCGATCAGGGCTGCCGTCGATCGCTACGGTGGACTGAGCGTTCACCTCCCGATACCGGGCGGCGCCGCCTCGCCCGCCCGATTCGATCCGAGTGACAGGAAGTGACTCATGGCCGAGCCCTCCGGCATCGCCGGACCTCGCACCCGCCGCAACGTCATGGCGGGGGCGGGAGCCGCCGGCCTCGCGGCCGCACTGTCCGCGTGCGGCACCAAGGAGAAGGAAAGGGGACCGGACCTGAGCCCCGGGCAGGACGGATCGCCCCCGTCCCAGAGCGGTGAACCGTCCGCCGCCCCTTCCGGTACCTCCGGTGGCGGCGCGGCGCTGGGCAAGGCGTCCGACGTCCCCGTGGGAGGCGGCCTTGTCGACCGGGACGCGAAAGTGGTCGTCACCCAGCCGACCGAGGGCGACTTCAAGGCGTTTTCGGCGGTCTGCACGCATCAGGGCTGCACCGTCACCTCGGTGGAGAACGGCGCGATCGTGTGCCCCTGCCACAAGAGCAGGTTCGCCATCGCGGACGGCAAGGTCATCTCGGGCCCGGCGCCCCGCCCCCTGCCGTCGACGGACATCACCGTCACGGACGGCACCATCAGGCTCGCCTGATCCGCGGAGAACCGACACCGAACAGCACCCCGATGTCCGCGGATTGACGCATCGGCAGCCGGGCTGCCGGCGCGATGCCCTTGACCTGGGGTGAGATCGGCACGGCAGTCGCCCGGGCACACGAGCAGACCACCATCTACAAGGCGGCGGCGCCGTGCGCCACCGAGGGCGTCCCGCTGCTGGTCCTCGCCGGCAAGGAGTACGGCTCCGGCTCGTCGCGGGACTGGGCCGCCGAGGGCATCGCGCTGCTCGGCGTCAAAGCCGTGCTCGCCGAGTCGTTCGAGCGCATCCACCGCTCCAAGCTGATCGGCATGGGCGCCCTGCCGCTGCAGTTCGCCCCCGGGCCAAGCGCACGACTGCTGGCCTGACGGGCGAGGAAACCTACACCATCCGCAGACTGGCCGAGCTGCCCCGCAAGGTCACGGTCGAGGCCCAAGGTCCCAGCACCTCGCAGAAGTTGACCGCACAGGTACGGCTCGACATCCCCACCGGGGCCGACTACTACCGGCACGGCGGCATCCTGCCCCACGCCCTGCTTGCCCTCCTGCCGTCATGACGTCCGGACGAGATCGCCGGTCAGCGGGGCAGACCTGTCAGTGCGAGGAACTCACTGCGCGATCGGGCATCGGTGCGCAGCAGGCCCAGGAGGGTGGAGGTCATGGTGGTGGCGCCGGTGGCCTGGACGCCGCGCAGGGTCATGCAGGTGTGTTCGGCCTGGATGACGACGCCGACGCCCTTGGGTTCCAGCTGACTCTGGAGCCAATCGGCGAGCGATGCCGCCTCGCCGATCTGAAGAGATTTGCGTTGCCGCGGTCGGTCAGGGTGTCGGGCAGCAGGCCGACCGGAGTTGCCTCGGCGGCGGACCGGTCGGTCGCCGTCTGCGCGGACACGGGGAGAGCGTCCTGGCGCGAGGATCTGGGCGGCGTCGGGGCCGAAGTCGAAGAGTGTGTCTGGCGTGGGTGAGGTCTCGGGCGCCTCCCTGAGGGCCGGGGTGGCAAGCGCACATGCCCGGTGCCGTGACGACAGTCAGCGCGACGGAGGCTGTTCGATCGCGCCGCCCCGATGAGGCGTTGGGATGTGGCCCTTGGCCCCAGGTGGCAGGGTGTCGAGGCATGCCTGGGAGCAGGCGTTGACCAGGACTGGCAGGACGTCGGTCGCCACCACCCGGGAGAGCCACGCCTGGTGCGGGCCCGTCGACGAGATGGGCCCGGTGCAGACACTGCAGGTGCGGGCCGCGGTGGTACCCCAGCGGGCGGGAGCCAGGTCCTCGAGGTCCAGGACCGTATCGCCAGGTGGGAGAAGCTGCGGGAACGGCGGCCGGTACTTGTAGTTGCCGTAGATCGAGCGCGTACTCACCGTGCTGTCCACCAGCCGACCGCACCGCGTGATCTCGTACGGGAACCAGTGCAACCGTCGCGAAGTGTAGGGGCTGAACTCCTCCAGGCTTGTCATGTCGCCGATCTCCGGAGGTATCCGGACCAGGTTGCTTCCGTACAGCACAAGGGTCCGCACCGCCGTCAGCCGTCCGATCGACGCCGGCAGGGTCACGATCTGCCGCCGCTCCTCAGGGCTCAGCTCCGGCAGCGGGCGGAACTCCTCCCGACCGTCGGCCGCCGCCTCCTCGATCAGCTCCAGCAGCCGGAGCCAGCCCGGAGCGCTGGTGTCCTGGATCTCGGCGTGGAAGGACGTCGTCGCGCCGGGCGGACTGACCCGGACCTGGCTGAAGCAGTGGCAGCGGTCCTGCGGCACCCCCGGCCGGGAGTCCACCGCCTCGGGAAAGCGGTTCGGGAAGACCTGTGCCGGCAACTGTTCGTCCGTCATGGCGCAACGATAGGGACGTGGCGCCCGGTACGACACCATCCGGTGTCCCAAGCCAGCGATGTATCCGCCCTCCGTCATAGGCAAGGACCCCGTCTAGCCGCCGGACCGTGGTGGGGTCATGGCCCAGCGGATGGTGCGGGTCAGGGCCTGGCCGGTGGGCCGCACGGCGAGGTCGTCCACCAGGGGCAGGCGCGGCAGCCACAGCATGTCGCGGGCCCAGGAAGGGAGGAGCGCTATGGCGTTGGCGGCGAGACCGCCGTAGAACGGGCGCACCACGAGGGGCAGTGGGGGCCGGAGGAGGAGGAAACGGGCGGCGGCTCGGGCTTCCGGGGTGGCGTGCAGTTCGGGGCGGTAGGCAGTCAGGCGCTCCGACAGTTCGCCGCGGTCGCGGGGTGGCGCGATGACGCCCAGCGCCTCGGCGACGCGTGCGGTGTCAGCGACGTAGGCGTCGTAGCCGGCAGGGTCCAGCGGGCGGGCTCCGTACCGTTCGTGGGCGCGCAGGAAGCTCTCCGTCTCGGCGACGTGAACCCAGGCGAGCAGGTGCGGGTCGGCCGCGTGGTACGGCGTTCCATCGCTGGTCGTCCCGCGGATGCGGTCGTGGATGCCGCGGACGTGGTCGACGGCCCGCTGGGCGTCCTCCGCTGGGCCGTAGGTCGTCACGGCCAGGAAGGTGCTGGTGCGCTGGAGGCGGCCCCACGGGTCGCCGCGGTAACCGGAGTGCCCGGCCACCGCCGCCATGGCGAGCGGGTGCAGGGACTGCAGGAGAAGCGCGGCGAGCCCGCCGATGAACATCGAGGCATCGCCGTGGACCGTGCGGATCGGGCGGTCGGGTGCGAACCAGCGCGGGCCCGGGCTGTCATGGATGCGGGCGCGGTTCGCCGGTCCGTCGGGGCCCGCGACGCGGCGGAACAGGGCCTGGCCCAACTGTTCACGGACTGCCGTCAGCATGACCGGCCTCCCCTCTTCTGCTGCTTCCAGTGTCCGCCTGCCCGTGCATGGGGTTACCGGCCGACGTGCGCCTGCTGCGGCTCGCGGTCCGACGCCGGCCACACGTAGGGCAGATCAGCTGGTGCGTCGGGGAACAGAGCGGCGTACACCTCCGGTTCCTTGCGGACGAGTGCCGAGCGGTGGCTTTCGTGGAAGGCCTCGTCGCCGAGCCAGGGAGGCAGTTCGCGGGCGGCGGCCAGTTGCCACTGCTCGCGCACCGCGGCGCCGGGCCGGTGCGCGGCCAGGCCGGCGGCGAGCGAGGCGGCACAGCTGTCCTGGTGTCCCCGTGCGCGCCAGACCCGGCAGATCTCCAGGCCGTACCGTACGAGCGCCTCCTCGTACCCCGTCCACATCCGTACGGCCGGGTGTCTGCGCCAGCCGTATCCGGGGACGGTCAGGCCACGCAGCACCTGCAGGGCCTCGACCCGCTGTTTGCCCAGCCGTCGCCGGTCCAGCAGCAGTGCCGTCGCCCGGAAGTCGGGGTGGGGCAGAAAGGTCTGCACGGCTCACCTGCTCAGTTCTTGCGCGGCGCGCGGGCCGCGCGGTCGGCGAGGCCTCCTGCGCCGAGGGGACCGGTGTATTCGACGGGCTTCTCGGCCTCCAGACGGGGCAGCGCGCGGCGTGACACCCGCAGCACCACGGACGGCAGGGCCGCGCGCACCGGTTGGGCCAGCCGCAGCCAGGCCGGCGCGTACACGGTCGTACGGCGCCGCTCCAGACCCGTCACCAGGCGTGCGGCGACCGTTTCCACCGGGTACACGCGGCGGGCCGGCGGGGGCATGTGGGTGCGCAGTTCACGCAGCACCGCATACCGGTCGGCGTCGCGGATCATGTCGGTGTCGGTCCAGTTGAGGTAGCCGATGCCCACGGCGACGCCCCGGTGCGCCACCTCCGCCCGCAGGGCGTGCGCGAACGCTTCGGCCCCCGCCTTGGATGCGCAGTAGGCGCTCATCAGCGGTGCGGCGCCCAGCGATGCCAGCGAGGCGATCTGGAGGAAGTAGCCCGCCGTGTCGATGAGGTCCGGCAGGAACGCCCGGGCCGTGTGGGCGCTGCCGGTGAGGTTGACGTCGATGACGCGGCTCCAGGCAGCCGGGTCCGAGGCGAGGAACGGGCCCCCTTCCGCGATGCCCGCGTTCGCCACGACGGCCGAGGGCGGGCCGAGATGGGCCCGCACGGCGGCGGCCGCCGCGGCGAGCGCGGCCGGGTCGGTGACGTCGACCTCGATGGCCAGCGCCGGGCCCGGCAGGGACGCGGCCACCGTGTCCAGGGCGGCCTTCTCGTGGCCGAGCAGCGCGACCCGGGCGCCGCGGCGGGCGATCTCGCGGGCCATGGCCGCGCCCAGACCGCGGGCTGCTCCGGTGACGGCCACCGTCCGGCCGGCGAGCGGGCTGCTGCGCACGGGCTGACCTTCTTTCCGTCGGACTGTGCCCCCATGCCGACACTTCCGTGCCGACGGGGTGTCCGGATGCGCCTCAGGTCTCCGGGCCCGGTGGGCACGCGGCGTGGTCGGGGTGGCCGGGGGTGCGGCGCTCTTCCTTCATCTCCGCTTCGTACAGGTGGTCGCGGCCCTGTGCGAGCTCCGCCACCGCGCTCGACTCCAGTTCCTGGAAGGGGCGGTAGTAGGTGGCGTTGTAGGCCTCGACGATCTGGAACGTCCAATGCCCGGGGATGACGTTGCGCCCCAGGATCTCCGCGCGGACCTTCTCGGCCCATTCGGGGTGACCGGCTTCGCGCAGCAGCCGGACGGCACGGTCCAGCTCCAGGTCGGCGCCTCCGGTCAGCTGATGGAACGCGTACAGACTGCCTCTGGCCCGCTCGGTCGTCTCCAGGGCCTTGGACAGCGCGCCGAGGGCCTCGACGGTCTTGTCGTCGACCCCGGGCGGCCGCCGGTGGTTGCGGTCGGGGCCTTCCGGGCTTTCGGGGGTGTCGGGGGCTTCCTGGACGTGGTTCACGGGTTCTCCTTGACGTCAGCGGCCGGCTCCGGTGCGGTCGCGGCGGGTCAGCAGCCGTTGGGCGCGGGCCAGACCGGGTGCCCGGTGGCGGTGCAGTACGGCACGGGCGGCGTTGGCGCCCGGTGCGCCGTGGACGCCGCCGCCCGGGTGGGCCCCGGCGGAGGCCAGGAAGAGGCCGGGGACGGTGGTCTCGGGGCGCCCGGTGCCGGGGGCCGGGCGGAAGACGAGCTGCTGGTGGATCGCGGTCGTGCCTCCGTTGATGGCGCCGCCGTGCAGATTGGCGTCGAGGGACTCGAGGGTGGGGGGCGCCAGGATGCGGCGGGCGCGGACCAGGGAGCGGAAGCCGGGCGCGAAGCGTTCCACCTGGCGTTCGACGCGGTCGGCCATGAGTTCCTGGCCCTTGGTGTCCCAGCGGCCGGTGATGCCCTCGTCGCCGGCGTCGGCGCCGATCTCGTGGGGGATGTGGGTGTAGGCCCAGGCCGATTCGGTGCCCTGCGGGGAGCGGGTGGCGTCGGCGGTGGTCATCTGGCCGAACAGCAGGAAGGGCCGGTCCGGTACCTCCCGCATGGCGATCTGCGCGGCGAAACGAGTGAGCTCGTCCAGGCCGTCGGCGAGGTGCACGGTGCCCGCCCGGGACGCCTGCTCGGCCTGCCAGGGCACCGGGCCGTCCAGCGCCCAGTCCACCTTGAACGTGGCGAAGTCCCACTGGAAGCGGCGCAGGTCCTCCTGAAGCTGCGCGGGCAGGTGCTCGGCGTCGAGGAGATCGCCGTACAGGGCGGGCACCGACACGTCCGCCAGCACCGCCCGGCGCGCCACCACCGCGTCACCGGCCGCCGTCCGCACGCCGACGGCCCGCCCGCCGCGGACGACGATCCGCTCGACGCGCTGCCCGCAACGGATCCGCCCGCCCCGATCCTGCAGGCGTCGGGCCAGGGCCTCGGTCAGGGCGCCGGAGCCGCCGACCGGGACGGGGAAGCCGTACGTCTGTCCCAGCATGCCCATCAGCCAGCCGAAGCCGCCGCTGCCCGCCGACTCGGGGGCGAGATCGGCGTGCAGGGCGTTGCCTGCCAGCAGCAGCCGGCCGCCCTGGCCGCGGAACTCCTCCTCGCCCAGGCGACGCACCGGCAGGACCAGGGTGCGTGCCATGCGCAGTCCGCCCCCGGCCCGCAGCCGCCGTGCCAGCCGTGCCGTCGCGCGCAGGGGCGGGAAGGGGGTGAACAGGGCGTCCAGGATGTCGGGGCGCAGAGACTCCCAT
This sequence comes from Streptomyces sp. SAI-127, assembly GCF_029894425.1. Classification (NCBI taxonomy): domain Bacteria; kingdom Bacillati; phylum Actinomycetota; class Actinomycetes; order Kitasatosporales; family Streptomycetaceae; genus Streptomyces; species Streptomyces sp. SAI-127. The sequence continues at coordinate 221,063 of NZ_JARXYJ010000002.1, read as the reverse complement.
ACGTCGTGCAGTCGCCGCCAGGCGGCCCCGTCGCCCGGTGCGAACGCGTCGAGGGACGCGGCGGTGGTGTCGATGTCACGGTCCAGGAGGGCGCAGCTGCCGTCGGTGAGCGGGTGGGCGAGCACGCTGGGCGCGTGGGTCCAGCGCAGCCCGTACCGGTCCAGGCGCAGCGCGGACAGGACCGGAGAGGCGGCCGCGAGCGGGTAGAAGGCGCTGAAGACGTCGCTGACGTAGGCGGGATCGACGCCGTGGTCGTGGCGGACGGCGCCGCCCGGCTCCGGCTGCTCCTCCAGCACCTCGACGCTCCACCCGGCGTCCGCGAGCAGGTTGGCGGCGACCAGGCCGTTGGGGCCCGCTCCGATCACCACGGCGTCAGGCATGCCCGGCTCCCGCCACACCCTGCACCGACGCCTGCCGCGGAGCCTCGCGGGCCTCTCGCACGCCGTTCTCGCACAGCCGGGCGAGGCGGGCCAGCATGGTGCGGTGGCGCATCTGGATCAGCGCTTCGAAGCCGACGTTGTGCAGTCGGCCGCCTGCGCCCTGGAGGGGGTGCTCGTCCACGATCGCGAGGCAGTGCTCGCCCCACGGCCGCAGTTCGATCGCGATGCGTGCGGTGCCCAGCGGTCCGGCGTGGGCCTCCAGCTCCAGGCCCACGCCTTCCTCGCAGCGGCGTACGACCGTCTCGTTGACCAGCTTGAGCGGGCCGAGTGGGACCTGGAAGCGGATCGCCGCGTCCTGGTGCGGCCACTGCCCGCGAACCGGCTCGGAATGGGAGGTTCCCACCACCCACTCGGCATACCGGTGGCCGTCGGCGAGGACGGCCCACACAGCGCTCGGGCTGACTTTGACAAGACGATGGCGAACAGCCACGGATACCTCCAAGGGACTGCCTGGACCGGGTTGCCCGTCGGCCGTGCCCCGAGTGCCCGAGCCTGGCGGGTCCAACCGGCACCCCCGGAGCCGGGCTCCCCCACGTGGTTTCACCTGCCCGGATGCGTGATCGCCCGGCGCTCGGCTCACCCAAGGCCCGGATCGTCCTCGGGATGGGCGGGCCAGACCCCTCAGGAGTCGGTTGCGGCGACGGTCGGGCACGGTCCGCAGGGGGTGGCCGCGTAGTCCCATGACGGCGGCAGTGAGTGCCCGTCGCCCTGGTGGCGGTCTGCTCCGGACCAGGTCGCCATGAGCGGCCGGACGGATCCCCGGAGGACCAGGCCCGGCCGGACCCGCTGCCGGGTTCACGGCGGGACGCGGCCATGTATGCCGGGCGTGCCCCAACGACCCTTCCTTCTGGCCAAAGACTCGCGTCAGGAGGCCGGGAAGACAGGACGCCCGCCGAACGGCTACGCGCCGGTGGCACCGGTATACCCGCCTTCGCCGGCCGGACGTACATCCTCGCGGAGGCCATCACCACCGACGTCGTGCTCGTGCGGGCTGCTCGCGGCGACGGGTACGGCAACCTCGTCTTCCCCCGCAGTGCCGCCGCCTTCAACCCCCTGGCGGCGGATCGTGCGCACCGGCACCGGTCGCGATGTCGTCGCGCGACAACGGGGCGCCCCGAAGTGGCGCCCCGTCGCGGTGTCGTCGTCGCCGGTCAGTCGGCCGGGGTCAGGGCGACCTCGGCGCTGCCCGAGAGGGACGGCAGGCCGTCCGGGGGCGTGTCGGTGTAGGTGGCGTTGAAGACCGCCTTGAGGTTGTCCGAACCGGAGTGACCGCCGTCCACGAAGGTCTTGAAGGATCCGGAGCAGCCGTTGCTCGTCGACAGCGGGTGTCCGTGCGAGTCGTGGCCCAGGATGAACGAGACGCTGACCTTCGCACAGTCCACCGGCTGGTCGTCGGTGACGGTGACCTGCCAGGTGACCGTGTCACCCCAGTGGAACGCGGTGCCGCCGTGCGGGGCCGGGTCGGTGGTGAGCGAGACGACCGGCGCCTTGTTGCCGACGACGACGGGAACGGACGCGGAGGCCGAACGCCCGGTGCTGTCGGTGACCTTCAGCGTGGCGTCGAAGACGCCGTTCTTGGTGAACGTGTGCTTCGGGTTCGCCTCCCTGGAGTCGACCGTGCCGTCGGCGTCGAAGTCCCAGGCATAGCGGAGGGCGTCGCCGTCGGCGTCCTTCGTGCCGGCGCTGGAGAACTGGACGGTGAGCGGGCTGGTGCCGTTGACCAGGTCCGCGGCGACCTTGGGCTCCGGGGTGCGGTTGCCCCGGGTGAAGTCGATGCGGGAGAGCTGGGCCTCGGGCAGCTCCGCGAAGTACCCGGTGCCGTACTCCAGGACGTACAACGCGCCGTCGGGGCCGAACTCGGCGTCGATCGGGCCGTCCGTCTTGATCGTGGGGATCGCGTCCTCGATCTTGAGAACCTCGTTCTTCTTGCCGAGGGTGATGGCCTTCATCTGGTCACGGGTCCACTCGTAGAAGAGCGGCTTGCCGTCGAAGTACTGGGGCCAGCGGTTCTGGGCCTTGTTGCGCTTGTCGTACTGGTACACCGGGCCGCCCATGGGGCCGATGCCGCCCGTGCCGAGCTCAGGGAACTCCTCGGACGCTCCGTAGCCGTACACGATCTCCGCGTCGGTGACCGGCGGCAGCTCGCTGCGGCCGGTGTTGTGACGCGAGTCGTTGACGGGCTTGGCGCAGTTGAAGGCGCCGCTCGACTTCTGGGTGGCGAAGTCGTAGTCCTGGTACGGCATGTCCTGGGTCACGCAGAACGGCCAGCCGTAGTTGGCGGGGCGGTCGATGACCATCCAGCGCCCGTGGCCGGCGGGGCCGCGGTCGGGGTTGGCGTTGTTGGCATCGGGAGAGTAGTCGCCGACGTAGACCTCGCCGGTCTTGTCGTCGACCCCGAAGCGGAACGGGTTGCGCAGACCCATGGCGTAGATCTCGGGGCGGGTCTTCGCGGTGCCCGGCGCGAAGAGGTTGCCACGCGGTATCTCGTATCCGCCGCCGGGCTTGACCTGGATGCGCAGGACCTTGCCGCGCAGGTCGTTGGTGTTGCCCGCGGTGCGCCGCGCGTCGTAGGCCGGGTTGCGGTCGGTGCGGTCGTCGAGCGGGGCGTAGCCGTCGGAGGAGAACGGGTTGGAGTCGTCGCCGGTCGACAGGAACAGGTTGCCCTTGCGGTCGAAGTCGATCTTGCCGCCGACATGGCAGCAGATGCCGCGGTCGGCCGGTACGTCGATGACCTTCTGCTCGGTGGCGAAGTCGAGTTTGTTGCCCACGAGTTTGAACCGTGACAGGCGGGTGACGCCCTTGTACTTGGCGAAGTCCTCGGCCGTGCCGGACTGCGGCGCGTCCCCTTCGTTGACTCCCGGCGTGGCCGGGTCGTCCATGGGGGTGTCGAGGCGGGGCGAGTAGTAGAGGTAGACCCAGTGGTTCTTGGCGAAGCCGGGATCGACGGCGATGCCCTGTACGCCTTCTTCGTCGTGCTGGTAGAGCCCTGCGGGGCTCTTCTTCATGTCGGCGGCAAGGAAGTTCACGCCGCTCTTGGGGTCGTGGACGCGGACCTCTCCCGTGCGCGCCGTGTGCAGCACCCGCCGGTCGGGAAGGACGGCGAGGGCCATGGGCTCGCCCGGGCGGTCGTTGAGGGTGACCTTCTGGAAGTCCGACGAAGCCGGCGGTGCGGGGTCCGGTTTGGCGGCCTGCGCTGGGGAGAGGGGCAGGAGCCCGACGGCTCCTGCCAACGCAGCCGCCCCCACGAGGGTGACGATCCGTCTGTTGCGCACTCAGAACTCCTTTGGTCTGGCCGGCGGGTGAAAAGCCAGGCGGAATGCGTGAGTTGGACGCTAGGGCGCCCACTTTCAACTCGTCAAGGACAAAGTTTCAATAATCTCAAGGAAAGTTTGTCCTGTTGTTTCCAGTCTTTTCGGGCATGCCCGGGGCCCCGCCCGACGCCAGGACGCCGGGCGGGCACCGCGGATGACGCTCCGTCAGTGGCGGGCGCGCAGCGCCGCGAGGTTGTCGTAGCCGATGCGGGCGAAGTCCAGGGACTGGCCGGGAACGCTCGTGCTGGGTGCGTTGTCCTGCTCGACCATCGGGTTGCGGTAGTTCTTCGCCCCCACCCGGGTGAAGAACCGCCGGTAGTCGATGTCACCCGTGCCGAACGGCACCATGTCGTAGCCCAGGCCGCTCTGGAGGTTGACGACACCGTCCTTGGCGTGGAAAAGCGGGAAACGGGTGCTGTTGCGCTCCACGAGTGCGGCCGGGTCGAAGACGCGCTCGCGCTGTGAGCCGTCGTGGGCGGTGTACGTGTGGAACTTGTACTGGGCCACGTGCGCCCAGAAGACGTCCAGCTCCAGGTAGACGCTCTTGCGGTCCGTCACCTTCAGGAAGTACTCGAGCTTGCGGATGCCGGAGCTGCGGGTCGGACGGCCCTGGGAGTCGAGCGGGCCACCGTCGAGCAGGAAGTCGTAGGCGCTGTCGTGGTTGTGGGTGTAGAGCTTGATGCCCTCGCGGCACGCGATGGCGCCCAGGGTGTTCCACTTCTGCGCGGCGACGTCCCAGTCGGCCCGGTAGGGGGTGTTGGTGGGGTCGGCGCCGGTTCCCATGTGCTCCATGCCGAGGATGTTGGCGATCTCCAGCCAGCGCTTGAACGTGTCCCGGTCGGACGGCGTCAGCGGCCAGGACGGCGGGATGTAGCCATGGCTGCCCTGCGCCCGCAGCCCGTACTCGTCGAGCCAGGAGCGCAGCAGCTTCGCGCCCTGGACCGTGCCCAGATCGGCGCCGCCGGGCGCGTTGGCGTGCTGGCCGTACCCTGCGAACTCCACCTGGCGGTAGCCGAAGCGCGACAGCTGCTTGAACACCTCACGGAAGCCGGAGGGAAGGTCGGAGGCCAGCGGGTCGCGGCCGATGGCGTCCCGGACGGTGTAGAGAATGATGCCGCGCTTGTGCGGCGGGACCAGGGCGGAACGGCCACGGTCATCGCCGGCGGCTTCCGATCTGTTCTGCGCCAGGGCGGGCGCGGCGCCGAAGACCGGGGCCGCGATCGCCGCCCCGGTGACGGCCGTGCAGGTGCTGAGGAAGCGGCGGCGGCTGACGCCGAGTGTGCGGCGCAGGGCGTCGCCGGTGACGGCTTCGTCGTTGAACGCGGTCACAGTGGTTCTCTCTTTCGTCGTCGCAGTGCTGCGGGTACCCGACGGCTTGAGCCTCCGGCGAGGCCGGCGTGCCGCAGGAGAAGGGACTTCACTTCGGTGGCCGCTCAACGGCCGGATACTGCGCGGGGGGTGGAGACCAGGACGAGCGCGCGTACGTCGTCGCTCGTGGTGAGGCGGCAGTGGCTGCCGCCAACAGGTGACGGGGCGAGGGGCATGACCGCCGTACGGCAACGCAGGCGGTGCTTCTCGCGGGCCGGCGCGGTGGCCGCCGGGGCCGCGGGGGTGTGTTTCAACCGGAGGTCGTACGTCCAGCTGGTGGCGGTCAGTGCCGGTGCCACCGCGGCTGCGGGACGGCCGGCGCGGGCGGCGAACGTGAGTCCGGCCGCGGTCGGGAGTCCGGTCGCCCCCGGCGCCGCCGCAGGAGAGATACGGCCGGAGGGGGCCCGCCGATGGGGGCGCTCGACGGCGTCCTCGTCGCGGTCGGCGCAGCCGTCGAGCGCCCTGCCCGCTCCGTTGAGACGCAGCGAGGCGCCCGCCGCGTAGGCCGTGCCCCGGTTGGGCCGCCGACCGGTGGCGGCGGCACCGGCGAGCGCGTCGCCGGGCACGGTGAACAGCGCGGAGGCGCGCAGCAGTTCGGTCCAGTCCCGCAGCCGTGCCCGTCGCCCGCGCCTCTCGCGAAGGCCCGCGGGGTTCTGGTCGTCGCCGGGCCGGGCGGACTTCTGGGTGCGTACCGCTGCGGGTGGGGCGAGGCCGGCCGGGCGAGAGCGGATCACCGCGACTCCCGCAGACGGTCGGCGAACGACAGCAGCGCGGTGAACTGTTCCGAGAGACCCGCCGGGCCCCCGTCGGGGTCCTTGAAGTAGAAGCCCAGCTCCGTGAGCGGGCCGGACAGGCCCGCCTCGTGAGCGCGGGCGACCAGTCGGGCCAGGTCGAGTACGAGGGGTGCGGCCAGGGCCGAGTCGCAGCCCTGCCAGGTGGTCTGCAGGATCATGCGGGTGCCGAGGAAGCCGTCGAAGGCGATGTGGTCCCAGGCGGTCTTCCAGTCGCCGAGGGCGGGGACGTCGTCGATGTGCACCTCGCCCTGCGGTGTGTGCCCGAGGGTGTCGGCCAGGACGCGTTCCTTGCCGGCGTTCTTCGCCGCGGCCGCGCCCGGATCGGCCAGGGCCGCCCCGTCACCGCCGCCCAGCAGATTGGTGCCGGACCAGGCTCGCACCTCGAGGGCACGCTGGACGAACATCGGGGCGAGCACGGCTCGCAACAGGGTCTGGCCGGTCTTGCCGTCACGGCCCGCGTGGGGCAGTGCGCCGGCCGCGGCGGCATCCATGAGGGCCGGGGTGCGCAAACCGGTGGACGGCGTGAAGTTGACGTAGGGGCAGCCGGCTCGCACGGCGGCGGCCGCGTAGAGGGAGCTGGGCGGCAGCCGTACGGCGTCGGGCGCGGGCAGCGGCTCGGTGGAGGAGACGTTGACGACGACCACCCGTGCCAGTGCGTTGCGCACGCGGAACGAGGTGAGGTCGGCCGCGAAGTCCGCGATGAGTTCCTCGTCGCTTCGGGTATCGCCCGGGAGCGGGCCGCCGAGCCGTATCTCCTCGTCCGCGGCCTGCAGTTCGGCGCGCACGGCGGGGCCGAGCCCGTGCGGCAGGACGCCGGCGTCGGTGAGGTGTTCGGCCCGCTTGGGCAGCGGGCAGTGGGCGGTGTCATGGCCGCCGAAGACGAGTGCGGACAGGGACGGCAGGCCTGTGCCGTCGAAGGGTGCGGTCTCGGTGACCATGCCGGTCGGCGGCCGCAGTTGGGCGGTGACCGCCGCGCATCCGGCGACGGCGGTGGTGGCGACCGATCCGCGGGCTCCGACGAACCAGACACCGGTGCGTGCGGTCCGTCCGCCGGTCTGGGGCTCCGATGCGTTCCCGTCGTGGTTCACGGGCTGCCTCCCTGCCATGTCGAGGTTCCGATGTGGTGGAGGACGGTGGGCAGGGGCTCGAGGGCCTCCCGCTCACCGTCGGCCTTGGGACGGCTTTGGCCGCGGCCCGGAGAGCTGCTCCGTGGTGCGCGCGGTTGCGGCGTGCGAGGGGGCGGCAATGGGCCGCCGCTGAGAAATACGCGGTGCCTGAGGGTTCTTGGCCCTGCGCTGTGCAGGGTCGTCCTCGGTTGGTCGGTCGAACGAAGGGTGCGCCGTACGGCCTTGATGCGCCGTCAGTCCCGAACCGCTGTGTGGTGCCTGTGCACGAAGTGGACCGTAGCCCCGTTCGTCCTCGACCGGAACCCCTTGCGCAGCGAAACAACGAACTTCTTCCAGATCCAGGACAAAGCCGTGTTCGGGCAGCCCGGATGGACCCGGCGACCCTCCCGTAACAGTTCGTCAGCACTCCCACCGGGAGCGGGCGGTGCCGGCTTCGCCTCCTGCTGCAAAGCGCCCTAGTTGTCGCCACCGCCGAAAGCCGCGTCGAACGAGGCCGACGGCGGCTCGAAGTCGTACGCCTTCAGCCGGTTCAGTGCCTCGGGTGCGCCCTGGAGCCGGTCCATGCCGGCGTCCTCCCACTCGACCGAGACCGGGCCCTGGTAGTCGATGGAGCGCAGCATGCGGAAGACGTCCTCCCAGGGAACGTCACCGTGGCCGGCGGAGACGAAGTCCCAGCCGCGGCGCGGGTCGCCCCAGGGCAGGTGGGAGCCGAGGCGGCCGTTGCGGCCGTCGAGGCGCTTGCGGGCTTCCTTGCAGTCGACGTGGTAGATCCGGTCGCGGAAGTCGTAGAGGAAACCGACCGGGTCCAGGTCCTGCCACACGAAGTGGGAGGGGTCGAAGTTGAGGCCGAAGGCCGCCCGGTGGCCCACCGCCTCCAGAGCGCGCTGGGTGGTCCAGTAGTCGTAGGCGATCTCGCTGGGGTGGACCTCGTGGGCGAACCGCACGCCCTGCGCGTCGAAGACGTCCAGGATCGGGTTCCAGCGCTCGGCGAAGTCCTCGTACCCGCGGTCGATCATCGACTCGGGGGCGGGCGGGAACATCGCGACCAGGTGCCAGATGGCGGAGCCGGTGAAGCCGATGACGGTGTCGACGCCGAAGGCGCGTGCGGCCCGCGCGGTGTCCTTCATCCGGTTCGCGGCCCGCCGCCGGACCCCTTCCGCATCGCCGTCGCCCCACACCTCGCCCGGCAGGATGGCCCGGTGGCGTTCGTCGATGATGGCGTCGCAGACGGCCTGGCCGACCAGGTGGTTGGAGATCGCCCAGCACTTGAGGCCGTACTTGTCGAGCAGCGCGCGCCGGGAGTCCAGATACGACGGATCCGCGAGCGCCTTGTCGACCTCGAAGTGATCGCCCCAGCAGGCGAGTTCGAGCCCGTCGTAGCCGAAGTCGCGCGCGAGACGGCAGACCTCTTCGAGGGGGAGGTCGGCCCACTGGCCGGTGAAGAGCGTGAACTGACGCGGCATCCTTTTCCAAGCCTCCTCAGACGGCTATCGGGGTGTAGACGGAGTTCTTCTCGGCGCTCTCCTCCACGGCCGCGAGCACCCGCTGGACCTGCAGCCCGTCGGCGAACGACGGCCTCGGGTCGGCGCCGGACGCAATGGCCTCGACGAGGTCGCGGGCCTGATGGACGAAGGTGTGCTCGTAGCCGAGGCCGTGGCCGGGCGGCCACCAGGCGTCCAGGTAGGGGTGGTCGGCCTCGGTGACGACGATCCTGCGGAACCCCGCCGTGGCGGCGGGCTCCCGATGGTCGTGGAAGGACAGCTCGTTGAGCCGCTCCAGGTCGAAGGCGAGCGAACCGAACTCACCGTTGATCTCCAGCCGCAGGGCGTTCTTGCGTCCTGACGCCATCCGGGTCGCCTCGAACGTGGCGAGCGCCCCCGAGGCGAGCCGGCCCGTGAAGACGGCCGCGTCGTCGACCGTCACCGGCCCACGCAGCGGGCCGCCGGATGCCGTCAGGCCGGAGGATGCACCGTCGAGACGGGGGCGTTCCTTGACGAAGGTCTCCATCTGGGCGGAGACGCCGACCAGGACCTCACCCGCCAGGTACTGGGCAAGGTCGACGATGTGTGCGCCCAGGTCGCCGAGCGCCCCCGATCCGGCGTGCTCCCGCTGCAGCCGCCACGTCAGCGGGAAGTCGGGGTCGACCAGCCAGTCCTGGCAGTAGCTGACCCGTACGTGGCGCAGCGTGCCGAGCCTGCCGTCCGCGACGAGGCCGCGCGCGAAGGTGAGGGCCGGCACGCGCCGGTAGTTGAAACCCACCATGGCCAACTGCCCGCGCGACCGGGCCGCTTCGGCGGCTGCGACCATGGCCTCCGCCTCGGCGACCGAATTGGCCAGCGGCTTCTCGCACAGCACGTGCTTGCCCGCCTCCAGCGCCGCGATCGCGATCTCCGCATGACTGTCGCCCGGTGTGCAGATGTCGACGAGGTGCACGTCGTCGCGGGCTATGAGGGCGCGCCAGTCGGTCTCCGCCGCGGCCCAGCCGTGCTTGTCGGCCGCCGCCCGCACACCGTGCGCGTCGCGGCCGGCGATCGCGGCCATGACCGGCCGCAGCGGCAGGTCGAACACGTGCCCTACGGTGCGCCACCCCTGTGAGTGCGCGGCGCCCATGAAGGCGTAGCCGACCATCCCCACGCCGAGTGTCGGCGGTGCGGTCCGACTGTCCCTCTGTTCCATACGGAATCCTCCTCGTCGGAGTGTCACTGAATCGTCGTGGTGTGCGCGGGGCCCGCGGCCCGGTCCGGTCAGATGAAGCCGGTCGGCAGGTACTGGTCGACGTTGTCCTTGGTGACCACGGCCGAGTAGAGGGTCAGCGAGGACGGGATCTCGAACTCGGCGAGACCGCCTATGCCCTTGGACTGGCCGAGCGCCCGGGCGAGATCGATGGCGGAGGCGGCCATGGTCGGCGGGTACAGGACGGTCGCCTTCAGCACGCTGTTGCCGGCCTTGATGGCGTCCATCGCGGACTTGGCGCCCGCGCCGCCGACCATCAGGAAGTCGTCGCGTCCGGCCTGGTCGATGGCGCGCAGCGCACCCACGCCCTGGTCGTCGTCGTGGTTCCACAGCGCGTCGAAGCCTGACTGGGCCTGCAGCAGTTGTGCCATCTTGGCCTGGCCGGACTCGACCGTGAAGTCGGCCGCCTGGCGGGCCACCTTGCGGATGTTGGGGTAGTTCTTCAGGGCGTCGTCGAAGCCCTTTGTGCGCTGCTGGGTCAGTTCGAGGTTGTCGAGGCCGGCGAGTTCGACGACCTTGGCGTTCTTCTTGCCCTTGAGCTGTTCGCCGATGTAGTGGCCGGCGTTGAGGCCCATCCCGTAGTTGTCGCCGCCGATCCAGCAGCGGTACGCCTGCGGGGAGGCGAACACGCGGTCCAGGTTGACGACGGGGATACCCGCCCTCATTGCCTGCAGGCCGACCTGGGTGAGCGCCTTGCCGTCGGCCGGCAGGATGACCAGTACGTCGACCTTCTTGTTGATCAGTGTCTGGACCTGACCGATCTGCTGGGCGGTGTCGTTGGAGCCCTCGGTGATCTCCAGCGTGACGTCCGCGTACTTCTTCGCACGGGACTTGGCGTTGGAGTTGATGGCGTTGAGCCAGCCGTGGTCGGCCTGGGGTCCGGCGAAGCCGATGGTGACGGCCTTGCCCGCCTTGTCGTCCGCGACCGGAGCAGCGTTGTCCGCGGCCTGTTCCTGGTCCTTGGGCTCATTGCTGGTACAGGCCGTGAGCAGCGCGCCGGCGGAAACGGCGGCGGTGCCGAACAGCAGTGCTCTGCGGCTGGTGGCGGCGGTTCTTGCCATGACGGATCGACCCTTCGGCTGGGCGGTGTGCGTCGGACGGAGGAGGTGGGGTGCCGGACGGCGGTGTCAGGGGCCGCCGTCCGGCGTGCTGCACGGTGTCAGGTGTCGCCGTGCAGCGAGCGGCGCTGGACCAGCACGGCGGCGACGATGATCGCGCCCTTCGCGATCTGCTGGACAGCGGTCTCGAGGTTGTTCAGAGCGAAGATGTTGGTGATCGTGGTGAAGACCAGAACGCCGAGGACGGAGCCGATGATGGTGCCGCGGCCCCCGCTGAGCAGGGTGCCGCCGATGATCGCCGCGGCGATGGCGTCAAGCTCGTAGAGGTTGCCGTTGGTGTTCTGACCCGAGCCGGCGAGCACGATCAGCATGAACGCGGCGATCCCGCAGCACAGCCCGGACAGCAGGTACAGGTACAGGCGCTGGCGGCGCACGTCGATACCGGCGAGGCGGGCCGCTTCCGCGTTGCCGCCGACCGCGACGGTGCGGCGGCCGAAGGTGGTGCGGTTGAGCACCAGCCAGCCGATGACGGTGACCGCGGCGAAGATCAGGACAAGGGGCGGGATGCCGAGGATGTAGGAGTCCCTGGCACCGAGATCGAGCACCGACTCGACGCTCACGATCTGCGTGCTGCCGTCCGTGATCTGCAGCGCGAGGCCCCGGGCGGAGGCGAGCATGGCCAGCGTCGCGATGAACGGCACCATCCTGCCGTAGGCGATCAGCAGACCGTTCACGAGACCACAGCCCACACCGACGATCACCGCGGTGAACAGGATGCCCGCGAAGCCGAACTCCTGTGTGGCCACGGTCGTCGCCCACACCGAGGCGAGCGCCACGATCGCGCCGACCGACAGGTCGATGCCGCCGCTGGTGATGACGAACGTCATGCCGACGGTGACGACGCCGATCACGGACGCCTGGGTGAGGACGAGCTGCAGATTGCTCGTCGCGAGGAACTCGTCCGGTGCGGTGATCCCACCGACCGCCACGAGGACGGCGAGGACACCGAGCAACGACAGAGTACGCACGTCCCACCGCGGACCCGATCGGCGCGAACTGTGCTGCTCCCCGTCGGACTTGGCGGCGGACGTCGGCGCATCCTCGTGCGCCGCAGTGGTCGGCTGCGTCATGGCGTCGGGCTCCCTTCCATCACAAGATCAAGTACGCGGTGCTCGTCGAGCTCCCGGGCGTCCGCCGTGTGCACGACGCTGCCTTCGCGGAGCACCAGCACCCGGTCGGCGAGCCCCAGGACCTCGGGCACCTCACTGGACACGAGAAGTACGGCCAGACCCTCGTCGGCCAGCCGGCGAATCACTGCGTAGAGCTCCGCCCGGGCGCCGATGTCGACACCCCTGGTCGGCTCGTCCAGCAACAGCACCTTGCAGCCTCGCAACAGCCAGCGTGCGAGCACGGCTTTCTGCTGGTTGCCGCCGGACAGGGTCCTGATCGCGGCGTCGGGATTGTCCGGCCGCAGGGACAGTTCCCGCACCGCCCGGTGCGTCGCGGCGCGCTCGGTACGCCGGTCGAGCCAGCCCGCGCGGGCGAACCGGGACAGCGTGGAGATCGAGACGTTGCTGCTGACGGACTCCAGCATCAGCAGGGCCTGCGCCTTGCGTTCCTCGGGCGCGAGACCGATGCCGGCGCTCACGGCGGCGCGCACACTTCCGGGACGCAGAGGTGTGCCGTCGACCAGGACACGGCCTTCGTCGGGCTTGCGAGCACCGTAGATCGTCTCCAGGATCTCGCTGCGTCCGGACCCGACGAGCCCGGCCAGACCGACGATCTCACCGGGCCGCAGCTCCAGATCGACAGGGGCGAACTCCCCTTGCCTGCTGAGCCCTTCGACTTTCAGCACGGGCTTTCGCTCCGCGGCGAACCCGGCCTTGGGGCGGTCGGGGAAGACGTACTCCACGTTCCGCCCGGTCATCAGGGCCACGACCTCACGGGTCGGTGTGGACTTGGCGGGCAGGCCGCCCGCGACCGACCGGCCCTCCTTCAGTACCGTGACCCGGTCGCCGATGCGCCGGATCTCCTCAAGACGGTGGGAGATGTAGACGACGGCGACGCCCTCGGCCGTCAGATCGCCCACGATCCTGAAGAGGTTGTCCACCTCTTCGGGGTCGAGCGCCGCCGACGGCTCGTCCATCACGATCAACCGAACCTCGTGGGACAGCGCGCGGGCCATCGAGACGATCTGCTGCTGCGCCGCGGACAGGTCACCGACGAGCCGCGTCGGATCGATCTCCGCGTGCCCCAGACGTTTCAGCAGCTCCGCGGTCGCCGTACGGGCGGCGGAGCCACGCACCACGAACCCGGCCGACGTGGGCTCATGTCCGAGAAAGACGTTCTCCGCGACGGACAACCCCTCGATCAGATCGAGTTCCTGGTAGATGGTGGCAATGCCCAGACGCATGGCGGCGATCGGCGACCCCAGCGTCACGGCCTCACCCCGCCAGGTGATCTCACCACTGTCCGGCTGGTGAGCCCCGGCGAGCACTTTGATCAAAGTGGACTTGCCGGCCCCGTTCTGGCCTAGCAGACAGTGGACCTCGCCGGACTGGACCTCGAGATCCACGCCGTCCAGGGCGCGAACGCCCGGGAACGACTTGGTGATACCGGACATGGTGAGCAGGGGTGGTTGTGGTGCCATGAGGAATCCCCTCGGCGGATACGGGCCGTGAGTGGGCAGGCTGGGCTGGATGTCTCGGTTACGTGGGAGGCCGTGTGGGCCCTGGCGTCGTGTGCGCCGGGCCGGCGCAGCGGCTGAGAAGGGCAGGGCAGGCTTGATCGCCCGGTAACCATGCAGGGGGACGGCCGCCGACGCTTCGTGGGCGGATACGGCGGTGCTGTGGCTGTTGCGGTGGCGCTACGGGTGCGCCGGTTCCTCTGCCGATGTCGCCGGGACGTCACGGGGTTGCCGCGGCGCACCGGGTTGCGGGTTCGCCAAGGAGGTCGCGCTGATGCTTGGTGGCGGCGGCGCTTGGTTGGTGGCGCCACCGGGTTGCACTGGGGCACGTGGTGATCCGCTGCCGACCGATGCCGACGGGGTCAGGCAGCGGTCGGTCAGGCCGGTGAGAAGACGTGGTCGCTGATGAGCCGGGCCGCGCCGATCGCTCCGGCAGCCGGTCCCAACTCCCCCAGCACGAGCGGCAAGTTGCCCGTGGCCAGCGGCAACGACTGCCGGTACACCTGGGTCCGGACACTGGCCAGCAACGTGTGCCCGAGCCCGGTCACGCCGCCACCGATCACCACCAGTCCCGGATTGAAGAAACTGACGAGCCCTGCGATGACCTGCCCCAGGCGTTTTCCGCCCTCGCGGATCAGCTCCAGAGCCACCGGGTCCCCGGCCGCCGCCGCAGCCGACACATCCTCGGCCGTCAGCCGTCCGGCTGCCTCCAACCGGGCGGCGAGGTGTGCCGAGCGGCCCTCACGCGCGGCCTGCTCCGCGTCACCGGCGAGCGCGGCACCGCTGAAGTGGGCTTCCAGACAGCCCCGGTTGCCGCACACGCACGCGCGGCCTTCCGGTTCCACCTGGATATGACCGATGTCGCCGGCACTGCCGGTGGTACCCCGGTAGACCTCACCACCGACGACGATGCCGCAGCCGATGCCGGTACCGATCTTCACGCAGAGGAAGTCACCCACGGAGCGTGCGACACCCGCGTGCATCTCCCCCATCGCCATCAGGTTCACGTCGTTGTCGACCATGACCGGACAGCCGAGTTCCTGACTGAGCGCCTCCCGCACGGGAAAGCCGTCCCAGCCCGGCATGATCGGCGGAGCCACCGGAACACCCTCGGGGAAGCGGACCGGTCCCGGGACGCCGATGCCGGCGCCGTCGAAACCCTCCGCGAGCCCCGAGGCCCTCAACTTCGCCGCCATCGCCAGGACTTGCTCGAAGACCGCGACCGGGCCCTCGCGGACGTCCATCGGATGGTTCAGATGCCCCAGGACCTCCAACTCCGCATTCGTCACGGCGACATCGATCGAGGTGGCACCGATGGCGACACCGAGGAAACGCAGAGTCGGCGCGAGCCGGATGTTGTGCGACCGGCGGCCGCCCCGGGACGGGGCCAGCCCGTCCGCGACGACCAGCCCCGTCTCCAGCAGTCGGTCAACCTCGACTGCCAGCTTCGAACGGGACAGGTCCACCAGATCACCCAGCTGGGCACGGGAGTTGGACCCGTTGTCACGCAGCAGACGAAGCAGTCGCGCCTGATGAGTGTTCTCAGGTCGAGCAGTCATCCGTCTCACGATCCCTCCCCTCACCCACGACTGGGCCCCGGACGCCTGTCTCCGCCGACTGCGTCGTCAGGCTTTCGGAGAGGAACGTAACAACGATTTTCCAGAGTGGGAAGTACTTGTGCAGCATCCAGGCCCTCTTTTTCCACACACAGGACAAAGTTGACGGCCTCCGAGAGCACTATGCCCGCATGGGAGAGGACAACGGCGTCAGTATCGCGGTGCGTCCGACGCGGGCCACCACGGTGCGACGCGGCCAGCCCATTGCCCGGATCGTCCTGCTGCACGCTGACTCCCTGCAGACCAAAGGCCTTTACGAAACCGAACCGGAGGCGGAGAACGCCAGTGCATGAGCTGTCACTGCGCGAGGCACGGGCTGTCGCCGTCAGCGCCCAGGGCCTCCATCTGTCCACGCCCGCGCAGGATGCACAGGCCACCTTGCGGGCCCTGGGCTGTATCCAGCTCGACACCATCAACGTGGTACGGCGCTCCCACGAACTCGTGCAGCTCGCCCGGGGGGCGCCATCGGATGCAAGGCGGCTCATCGACGACGCCGATCCGCCGGTCCTCTTCGAGTACTGGACCCACGCCGCGTCGCTGATCCCGCTCGAACTGTGGCCGCTGTTCGGGTTCCGGCGCCGCCACTACGCGACGCGCGGATGGAGCGGTCCAACGGTCGATCCCGCCGCGTGTGATCACGTACGGGCGGTTCTGGCCAAGCGCGGGGCGGTGATCATCAGCGATCTGGGCGGAGCCCAAGGCAGCGGCTGGGAGCGGTCGTCCGTGCACAAGTGGGCGCTGGAGTGGCTGCTGGCCACCGGCGAGGTCGCGTGCGTCAACCGGCGGGGCTGGCAGCGCCTCTACCAGCTGACCGAGGCCGCGATCCCCCAGGATCTCCGCGAACGTGACCTCAGCCCCGCCGAGTGCGTGAGAACGCTCACCCGTACGGCGCTGCGGGCCCTGGGCGTCGTCACGGCCGGTGACATCGCCGACTACTTCCGCCTACCGGTCAAAACGGTCACCGTATCTCTGGGCGAACTCGAAAACGCGGAACCCGCTCGCGTCGAGGGGTGGCCAGAACCTGCCTGGGCGTCACACCTGGAGTTGCATACGACCGCGGTCATCAAGGACGCCACCACCCCGCTGTCCCCCTTCGACTCCCTCATCTGGCACCGCCCCCGTGCGGAGCCTCTTCGGGGTCGAATACCTCCTGGAGGCCTACAAACCGGCACGCACCCGCCAGTGCGGCTACTTCGGCATGCCGGTGCTGGCCGGTACAGAGACCACCGGACGCATTGCCGTCCGTGTCAGCAAGGGCCACGCCCACGTGGAGGGCTGGCAGGTCGCCGACGGACACGATCCCGACCATCTGCACAGCGCCCTGCAGACGTTGTGCGAGTGGGGCGGCGCGCGCGAGATTCCCCTCTTCAGCGCAGCAACACCATCGGCAGGAGCCGTCTCGTGAGTGACCCGGCCACGCCCCGCTACCGCGCCACGCTGGCCCTGCCGCAGACCAGGACGGTGCTCGCACTGGGCATCCTCACACGCCTGGCATCAGGGCTGATCCCCTTCGCCGTACTGATCTCCTTCACCCAGCGACACGGTATCGGCGCCGCCGGTCTCGCCTCGGGCGCGCTGATGCTCGCCATCGCTCTGCCGGGCCCGGCCCGCGCCCGCTGGTGCGCACGCCGAGGTCCGTGGGCACTGATCGGGATGTCCGCCGCCAGCGCCGCCCTGTTCGTCATCGGCGCGGCGACACTGAGCCTGCGCATGTGGGCCGTACCTCTGACGGTGATCACGGCGGCCGGAGCCCTGCTGCCTCCGCTGGCTCCGACTCTGCGCGCCGTCTGGTCCCGGCTCATGCCGGACAAGCAGCACCTGCAGAGCGTCCACGCCCTCGACTCGACGATCGAGGAGGTGACCTTCATCGTCGCCCCTCTCCTGGGCACGGCTGGGATGTCTCTGACCAGTCCCCCGTGGACGCTGGTCGCCGGCGCGGCGCTCCTGCCGCTCGCCGCCCTGGGGCTGAGCCGCCTTCTCCACGCCCTGCCGGCTGCCGAGGCGGAAACGGCCTCCGGCTCGAACTCGGCGCCCGGCCAGGGATCCCTCATCCGCTCCACCGTCGGCCAGGGAATCGTCGTACCGATCATCACTCTCGGGCTGTGCGCCGGCGGACTGAACGTCATCATCCCGCAAGCCACCGCCGGCTTCTCCGGAGTCACTTCCTCCGGCTACTCCTTCGCCGCGTTCTCCCTGGGCGGCCTGGCAGGAGGGCTCCTCTACGGCCGCCGTACCTGGAAGGCCTCGCTTCGACTCCGCTACACCGCGTCGACGCTCGCACTCGGCGCCGGCGCACTCGTCCTGGCCGCATGCGCCACCTCCCCCTGGGTGATCCTGGCGGCTTTCTGCGTGGGCCTGCCCATGACACCCCTGTTCGTCATCGCCTATCTGCTGGTGGACGAACGCATCCACACATCACGTCATGCCGAGGCCAACGCCTGGCTCGGTTCCGGCTACAACCTGGGATCGGCCGCCGGAGCAGCACTCGGCGGCCAGCTCATCGACGCCACAGGACCGCGCACCACGGCAGTTGCTCTCGCTGCCGTCACGGCGCTCGCCGCGCTGTTCAGCCATCGGATGCCCGACGAGTCATCCCAGACCACTGCCCGTGATGGAACGAGGGACAACGCATCCCTTGAACCATGAGGGGCCGGCCACCTGGTAGCAACCTGCGCCCGGCTACCCGCTGCACCTACGCCACCGGAAGGAATCACCGTCAAAGCCCGCTGGGCCCTGGCCATCAACGCGACCGAGCAGAGCTCGTTCGGCGGGCAGCTGAGCGACTGCTGTCGTCTGCTCAGGTGTCCGCGCCATTTGTGGAGGTCAGGAGCGCGGCCAGTTCGGCGTTGTCCGGGCGGTGGACCGCCTCAGCTGCCTTGCGTAGAACGGTGCGGTCGACCTTGTCGGCGTCAGCGCTGATCCGGATCACCACGCCGTCGCGGGGCACCGCGTATTCGTGGTGGTCGCCTGCCTTGCGGTACCAGACCGCGCCGTCGTGCTCACAGGTGACGCGCTCGGTCGCCCCCTCGACCAGCGGCTGCTCAGGGCAGTTGTCGGCTGTCAGCGTGAGGCGATCCACGAAGAGTCCGAACGGGGCGGCATCATTCTCGGACCGATACACGGCGGCGAAATCGTCATCCCCGTACACGCCGACCGACGGCTGCCACACCGTGAAGCCGGAGACCTCGGTGACATAGACAAGTTCCGGCGCGACGCCCCAGGACTGGGCGGCAGCGTCGAGGTCGGCGGCTGCCGTCCCGTTCTTCTTGTCCGCGCCACATCCAGTGAGAAGCACTGGCAGCAGAAGGAGAGAAAGCAGGGCACGCGCGCTGTGTGTCATGCGCACATCCTGACCTATTGACTTGCGCGAGCGCCCATCCGGGCAGGCGATGGCCCGTCGCACCGGCACACCGCTGGATGAGCACTACGGCGACCTGGTCCGCGTGTCCCTGATAGAAGCCGGACCAGCCGGCCCGCACAGACACACCGAATATGTGAACTGACGTACGGAGCACGGGTGTCGGGCCATAAGTTGTGACCGGAACTCCTCGCTTCAGCGGAAAGACGGACGGTAGACATGCCCGACCACGCCACCACGCCCGAACCGGCGGCGCATCAGAAGATCGACACCTCGGTGCCGCACTCGGCCCGTATCTGGAACTACTGGCTGGGCGGGAAGGACAACTACCCCGTCGACGAGCAGGCCGGCGACGCGTACACCGCCGTGTTCCCCGGCATCGTGACCATCGCCCGCAGCAGCCGTGCGTTCCTGCGCCGCAACATCACGTACTTGGTCGCCGAGGCGGGCATACGACAGTTCCTGGACGTCGGAACGGGCCTGCCGACCGCCGAGAACACGCACGAGGTCGCCCAACGTCTCGCCCCCGAGACCCGGATCGTCTATGTCGACAACGACCCGATGGTCCTGGCACACGCCCGAGCCCTGCTCTACTCCACGCCGGAAGGGGCGACCGCCTATGTCGACGCCGACGTGCTGGACCCGGACCGCATCCTCGCGGCCGCTTCCGACACGCTGGACTTCAGCCGGCCCACCGCCCTGATCCTCAGCAACATCCTGGGCCACGTCGCCGACCACGACCAGGCACGCTCCATCGTCACCCGCCTGATGGGAGCGCTGCCGTCCGGCAGCTACCTCTCCATCAACGACGGTTCGCGAGGCTTCGACCCGGTCTTCGAGCAGGCCCAGGACGCGTACAACGAGAGCGGCGCCGTGCCGTACAACCTGCGTACCCTCGACGAGATCACCTCGTTCTTCGACGGCCTGGAGCTTCTGGACCCCGGTGTCGTCTCGGTCCCCCACTGGCGGCCCGACGCCGCCGATCCGACCCAGGAAGTCATCGCCGAACACGGCGGGCTCGCCCGCAAGCCGTGACGTCGCGCCGTGCGGCCGTGCTGTGAGGTGGCGCGGGCGCAGCGGAGGCCGAGGCTCGGAGCGAGAGCTGGAGTCGCTTCGGCGAAGTACTGTGCTGCAACGCCCATGGCTGGACGAGGCATCGCCGTCGCCGCGGCAGATCCGGTGGCCGGCTCCGGGCTCTCGGCCTCAGCGGGAGGTTCCTCCGCGGTGGCGGCCGCGTAAGTGGCCGCCGTCAGAGAGCGCGAAGGCCATTCCTGCCACTCCCCCGGGGCGCGGCACCCTACTTGCCGTCAACTCGCCGCGAATGCACGTCGCTTGGCACCATCCGGCGGCTCGGGAACGGCAGCCAAGGCGCACAGGTCCAGCGCGTGGAGCAGCCCTGCCCCGGCGTGGGTGCGGTCCCACACCCCTCCGTCCTGCGTGCGACGGGCAAGTTTCCCGCCCTGCGCACCCGGTGATCACTGCGCCTCTGGCCAGCCGGCGCCACACGAGTGGCTCGTGTGGCGCCGGCTGTCGCGTCGGGCTCGCTCGTCACCGCCCAGAGACCGTTCAAGAGCCGTCGGAAACGGTCTGGCCCGCCCGGTTCAGAAGGCGTGCGCCATCAGCTCCGCGAACAGCGCGTGCTCATCGACATCGAGGCCCCGCGAGCGGAACCAGCCGCAGATGTTGGCGCAGTCCCGCTGGAGGAAGTCCATCCCGTTGAGGTTGCCGACCAGATCGACGATCTGTGGCAGGTCGATGATGACCAGCCGCTCGCCCGCCGCCAGGATGTTGTACGCCGAGAGGTCGCCGTGCACGATGCCGCTCTGCACCATCGTCGCGAGCGCATCGGTCAGCTGCTCGAAGTACGCCGCCAGCAGCTCGGGGGAGGGTCGGACCTGGGCGAGCCGGGGCGCGGTCGCCACGGCACCGTCCTCGTCGACGACAGTGATCCACTCCATCAGGATCTCGGTGCCGTCGATCTGGACCGGGTAGGGAACCGGCAGCCCGAGATTCCAGAGCCGCACCAGCGCACCCCACTCGGACACCGCCCACTCGCCGGCCGCGACCTGCCGGCCGAAGGTGCTCTTGCGCTTGACGGCCCGCTCGTCACGTGAGCGCTTCATCGAACGGCCCTCGGTGTAGGAGGCGGAGCGGTGGAAGGAACGGTGCTCGGGAGAGCGGTACCGCTTGGCCGCCATGACCACCCCGCCGTCGGGGTCGAGCGGGTCGGCGCGCTCGACGAGGTGAACGTCGGCTTCCTTGCCGGTCTTGAGGATGCCGAGCTCGGTGTCGATCGCGCCCTGCGAGGTCACCACCCAGTCCGGCAGTGGCTCGGGGCCTCGAGAGAGTGGTTCGACGCTGAGCCAGGTCGACCAGCGCTGGCCGTCCTCGAGGTCGTCGTAGGCACGGAAGTCGAAGACGAACCGGTCGTCGATGTCGCCCAGGTCGTCCGACGGCGGGACGTAGCGGTTGGCGTCGGTGCTGAAGGCGTCAGGAAATGCCGGGTACTGAGGGTGCTGCGAGAGATTGTCGTGAGACATCGCTGGAGGTGCTCCATGAGGCGAGAGGGAGGCGGTCTGCGGGCAGGCCGAGGACAGTCGTATTCACGGTCGTGCCTCCTCTCGTGGAGCACCGGGCAGCTCCCGGTGGCTCGCCCATGGTGCGGGTCGGGCACGGGGCGCGGCAACTGAATAAAGCCGGCCCGCGTCGAGCGGCCCCAGCAGTGCCGTCGGTTTCCGGCGTGATCCTCCAGGCCGGAGTCGAAATCATGCCGGCCGGGCGCTCTCGGGCCGACCGCTACGCTGACCCCGTCGTCTCTCGGGGGGAGCGCCGTGGCCGCGTACATCTGCAAGATCTGCGGTGCCGATGTCTGGGCCGAGGCGGGCCGCGAAATCCGTACCTCGATTCAGCACGGCCAGGACGCCGGGCACCCTGACGGCGGCCTGTGCCTTCCGAACAGTGCGCACGCCCGGCAACTCCGCGTGCGCCGCCCCGTATCAGGGTTCACGATCCGTCAGGAGTCCCGGTCGCGGGCGCGCCGCCGGTGGGACGCGCTACCGCTGCAATTGCGGGTCGTCATCTTCTTCATGGCGGTCGGTGTCGCGACCATCGCCGGCACCGCTCTGGCCGACGCCCTCGACGACACTCCCGTCTTCACCAGCTGCCACGACCGGATCGCCTGCTGACCTCGGTCAGCGCCGGCCTGTTCGGTGGCACGCGAGACACGACTCGTAGTCCACCCCGATGCAGTCCATCTGGCGGCGACAGGAAGCCCCCGTGCGCATCGGTCCGCCCGAGCCCTGACGAGAGCGGTGGGGGCTACAAGACGGATGGCCCCGACCGGGCAAGCCGGTCGGGGCGCTGTCGCCTCACCCTGCGGGCATCACCTGGTGCGGCGGATGCCCGGGGGGTCAGTGGTGGCGGTCACCACCGTGGCGGTGGCCACCGCCGTGGTGGCGACCGCCGTGGCGGCCCCAGGATTCGTCGTCGATGAAGCGGTCGTGGTCGTTGCGCAGGGTGGCGGTGTCGGAGTGGTTGTCCCACACGTAGTTGCGGCGGTCCATGTAGAGGTCGCTGTCGGTGTCGTGGCCCCGGCCGGTGTGGACGCGGACCGTGGCGCGGCCCTCGAGGCGGTAGTGGTCGAAGGTGTAGGTGTCGCCGTCCTCGTTCTTCAGAGTCCAGCCGTCGAGGTTGACGGTGCGCCGCGAGGTGTTGGTGAGCTCCACCCACTCCTTGTTCAGCGAGCGCCGCGAGCGGTCCTCACGGCCGGGTGAGTCGTACTGGACCGCGCTGATCTCCACCTTCGTCCGGTCGGGCCGGGCGTGGTCGGCCGCCGACGCCGGCAGCGCCACCGCCCCGACGATCGCGGCGGCCGCCAACACGGCGGCGGACAGACGACGGGCAGTCACCGTGGAAGAAGACACAAAGCCCCCAGGGCTGTACGAGCACCCGCCCTGTTCCCGGCCCCTGACAGGGCGGCGGAACGGGCTGGTGCGGTGTGCGGGTGGCGGCCGGTCGGCCGCACACCCACACCATGACCGCCCTGTGCAGGTTGTGAACGCGATATGCGCCCTCCGTTACCCTTCGTCCATATTGCTGTGACTCTTGGATGCATCGTCCATTTATACGGCGTACGCACCAAGTTGACGCCACACCAGATCACCGACCCGTATACGCCTTGGCCCCCGCCTTCGACCGACGGAATACGCCACCCCAGCCCTCGTCGTCCCGTCACCCGAAAGTGCGTAACAGGCCCTCCAGCTCATCTGCCCGTACACGGGGTTGCGAGGCTGGAACAGGCGGGGTGCAGCGGCTCGTGCCGTACGTCGTTCCTCCTACTCGTTGCGTGCCGTTTCGGGTCCCGTGATCCGCCTGAGCAGCGGCATCGTGGACGCGATGACACCCAGCGAGGCGGCGAGCCCGGCGAGCACGATCGCGTAGTACTGGATTCCCGGTGCCCGGATCGAGTACCTGAACTGTGCCTGTACGAACAACTGGGCGGCCAGGAAGCCCATCCCGATCGCCACGACGGCGACCACCAGGAGCGGGACCGCGCTCTCCAGCAGGACCACCCGCCGCAGCACCCCGAGCTGTGTGCCCGTCAGCCGCAGCAGGCTGAAGGGGCGCTTACGGTCGCGCAGCCCCCCGGCCACGCTCACCGCCAGACTGCAGCCGGCGATGGGGAAGCTGACCAGGATGACGACATTGGCCAGTTGCTGGTATCCGGCGAGCTGTGCGCCACTTTGGGCATGGTCCTCGCGGACGGTCCAAGGGGCGTCGCGGTCGGGATACGTTTTCGCGAGGATGGTGCGCGCGCGTTCGATCGCCGAAGTCGACCCGTCGGTGGCCACGACGATCTCCTGGACGGGAAGGCGGGCGAGTCGCTGGGCGGAGATGTCGGCAGCGGGCCATGCCGAGGGCCAGTCCTGCCAGTAGTACGTGCCGAGGCTGCCGTAGTTCTGGGTGACCGATGCCGCTTGGGCTCCAAACGCGCATGCGCTGTGGGCCGGCATCTTCGCGAGTTCCGTACACGAGGCCAGGCCGGCGATCGGCGGGGACGCGGCGTCTTGGGGGCCGTGATAGGCCGGGTCCGTGGTGCCGAGCGGGTTTGTGTGGATCATCAGCACGCCGTTGACGCCCGGTACGGAGTTCAGGTTGGAGAGCGCGGCCTTCGAGAGCGGGGGCACGCTGCCGATCTGACGCCCGGTAGCTGAGTTGAAGCCTCGGGCGTAGTTGGCGTCCAAGGCGCCGCCAACCGTCCGGCCCGCCTGCGGGATGCTGCGCTCGGCGTTCAGGGAGCCGATGATCCCGACGGCCGCGCTGGTGACGCACAGGGCGAGGACCAGCCCGCTGACCGCGCGGAAGCCGGCCTTCGGGTCGTCCGCGAGCCGCCGGCCCGCGACGAGCAGCGCGGGGCGGCTGGTCTGCCGGGCCAGGAGGCGGGCTCCGGCCATGGTCAGCCAGGGGCCGGCGATGACAAGTCCGGTCAGGACCAGCAGGATTCCCGGGACGAAGACCCAGATCTGGCCGTTGGTGTTCCTGGGCACCCGGCCGATGGTGTACGAGAGTTCGGCGATGCCGGCGGCCAGGGGGATCAGGCGATAGGCACGCGGCGGGCGCGGCGTGATGCGCCGGGTGACCCCGAGCGGGGAGATCTGCACGCGGCGCAGGGCGATCCGGGCGGCGATGGCCGCCCCCACCGGGACGGCGACGGCGACGAGCAGGATGTCGCCGGTCCGCAGCGTGAGGTCGTCGGTGAAGTACGGCGTACTCGTGAGGTTGACCGCCGCCAACTGCGGACGCAACAAGTAGAAGAGGACGAAGCCGACGGCCGTGCCGAGGACCGCGGCGACCGTCGATTCGACGGCCGAAATCATGGAGATCTGCCGCGGTGTGGCGCCCACCAGGCGCATGGCGGCGAAGCGCTGCTCGCGGCGGGCGGCTGCCAGGCGGGTCGCCGTGCCGATGAGGATGAGCACGGGGAAGATCAGGGCGGTGCCCGCGACGGAGAGGATGAGCTTGATGCCTCTGTCGTCGATGCCCGCCCTGAGCGTGCAGTTGGTGCCGTTGCAGCTGCTGGGGGCGACGGTGGTGATCGAGGTGACCCGGGTGGCGTCGTGCTGCTTCGCCAGCTGGTCGGGGTGGTGGCCAACGACGATGACCAGGGAGTCGGGGCCCGGGAGCGCCGCCTTGCCGACCGTGCCGATCTGGTGGCCGGGGTAGCGGTCGGCGAGTTCGGCGGCCGGGGTGGAGTGGAGGAGCTTGCTCAGGGCCGGTGAGGCGTAGTACTCACCTGGTCCGGGAAGGCGTGAAAGGCCCGGTGGGACCGGGGAGTTCGGGCCGGTGGCGGCTACGTCGACGCGGCCGATGGTTTTGCCGTCGAAGTGGTCCGCCCGAAGCAGCCACCACAGCGGCTCGGTCTCCGCCTTCGCCGCCGACTGGCTCGATGTCGTGGTGCCGGAGCCGGTGTTGAGCCAGGCGTTGCGGCTGTTTTGGGTGGCGGTGGCGTTGATGGCCGCCAGGATGCTCAGCAGCAAACCGACGCCCAGGGCGACGGCGGCCGCGATGACGGCCAGGCGGGCGGCGGCCTCCCTGCCGCCGCTCACGGTGAGGCGCAGGCCGAGGCGGATCACGAGGTGAGCCGTTCGACGAACAGCGGCGTCACCTTGCCGTCGCGGACGATGACTTCGCGCTTCGCGAAGGCGGCCACCCGCGGCTCGTGGGTGACGAGGACGACGGTGGTGCCCTCCTCCCGTACGGAGGCGACCAGCAGGTCCATCACGTGCTCGCCGGTGAGCGAGTCGAGTGACCCGGTCGGCTCGTCGGCGAACAGCACCTTGGGCCGGGAGACCAGGGCGCGGGCCAGTGCGACACGCTGTGCCTGTCCGCCGGAGAGTTCGCCGGACCGGCGCCCCTCGAGACCGTCCAGGCCGAGCCGCCCGAACCACGATCGGGCCTCGGCCAGCGCGCTCGCCCTGCGGGACTTGGCCAGCAGCAGCGGCAGTGCGACGTTCTCCTCGGCGGTCAGCTCGGGGACGAGCTGACCGAACTGGAAGACGAAACCGAACCGGTCCCGGCGCAGCGTGCTGCGTTCGGGCTCGCCCTGGGTGTCGATACGGCGGCCGTCGAACCAGATCTCGCCGGAGTCGGGGACGAGGATCCCGGCCAGGCAGTGCAGCAGGGTGGACTTGCCGGAGCCGCTCGGGCCGGTGACGGCGAGGATCTCGCCGGCGCGGGCGGAGAGGTTCGCTCCCTGAAGTGCGGGTGTCTTCCCGAACGACAGGACAACATCGCGCGCTTCCACCAGGAAGCCATCGTCCGAACTCATGAACGCACCTCCGCTGTCAGAGCGGCGAGCCGGGCCACGGTCTGGTCCATCCACCGCAGATCGGCCTCCAGGTGGAACACGCCGTGATCGGCCAGCAGCGAGTCGATCGTGCTGCCGGTCCGGCGCAGTTCGGTCAGCTCCCTCATCCGCTCCATGTGGGCGGCGCGCTGGATGTCGAGGTACACGCGGGGGTCGCGCTCGAGCAGCACCGCGAGTACGACCTTGGTGAACAGCACGGTCTGCAGGTGCGGTTCACCCGCGACCGGCTCGGTCAGCCAACTCTCGACCTGCGTGACGCCGAGCTCGGTGATCACGTAGCGCTTGCGGTCCGGCCCCGAACCGGGCCCTGTCTCACCCACCTCGACCTTGCCGTCACGGGCGAGGCGCCCCAGGGTCGAGTAGACCTGCCCGGCGGGCAACGGTTTGCCCCGGCCGAAATAGGTGTCGTAGTCGCGCTTGAGGTCGTAGCCGTGGCTCGACTCCCGTTCAAGGAGTCCGAGAAGTGCCAGAGGGACTGTCATACCTCAGTATCTACACTCAGTATCTAGTGGGCGTCAACGTGCAGCTCGACCCGATACCGGGCCGGGATCACTTCAGACAGCGACGGCCGGTCAGCAGATGCGGACCGAAGATGAGAGATGGGCGACAGGTTCTTCGAGTTCTCGACGAAGCTGTTGGGCTCGTCATCCTCGGGTGTGGCGTCATTCACGCGCCAGATCTACTGGATCCACCCTCCTCACCTGTCAGGTGATTCACCGACATCGCCCGATCAAGTGCAGTACCGTCCTGCGGTGATCTCTCTGGGGGAACCTGCGTTCTTCACCCGCCTGCGCGGCGCGCGACGGGTACTCATCGCCGGTGCGGGCGGCGGCTTCGACGTGTATGCCGGGCTGCCGCTCGCACTCGCGCTGCGGTCCGCGGGCAAGGAGGTGTACCTCGCCAACCTGTCCTTCGCCGATCTGTACGGCCTGGACCTCGATGTGTGGGTGGACCAGGACGTCGCGGCCGTCGGGCCCGAAACCCCCCTGCGCGGCGACTACTTTCCCGAACGGACGCTCGCCCAGTGGCTCGCGACGCAGGATCTGCCGTCGACCGTGTACGCGTTCCCGAGCATCGGGGTCGGTCCGCTGCGGGCGGCCTACCGGACGCTGATCACGCATCTCGGCGGTGTCGACGCGATCGTACTGGTGGACGGCGGGACCGACATCCTGATGCGCGGCGACGAGCACGGTCTCGGCACCCCGGAGGAGGACATGGCGAGCCTGGCCGCCGTGAGCGGGCTCGACGAAATCCCGCATCGGCTGGTGGCCTGCCTCGGCTTCGGAGTGGACGCCTATCACGGCGTGAACCACTCGCTCGTACTGGAGAACCTGGCCGCCCTGGACCGGGACGGCGCCTATCTCGGGGCGTTCTCGCTGCTCGGGGCGTCGCGGGAGGGCGCGCTCTATCTCGACGCGGTAGCGCACGCCCAGCGCCACACCGCGAGCCACCCGAGCATCGTGAACGGATCCGTCGCCGCCGCCGTGCGCGGTGACTTCGGCGATGTCCGGTTCACGGAAAGGACCAAGGACGGCGAGTTGTTCGTGAACCCGCTGATGGCACTGTACTTCTGTGTGGACCTGCCTGGATTGGCCCGCCGCAATCTCTACCTCGGTCTGCTGGAACGGACTTCGCTGATGCGACAGGTGAGTTCCGTGATCGAGGATTTCCGCGCCACTCTGCCCCGTCAGCGTCCGCCGCGGGCATTCCCGCACTGAGCTTCCTCCGCCCGAGTCTGCTCAACACCCGCGGACACAAACAAGTCAGCGGTCGACAGCTCACAACCAAACCCGGCCTCAAGGTGCCGTGCCGGGCCTGGCAGAGCGAGGCCCAGACGGCACGCCACACCAACTGCCTTCCGTCGAAGTCGCCGGCGGATATGTCCATGCGGGCCTCGAACTGATACGGGACCCGCCGCCTACCCACGCTCGGTCTGCACCTGCTCCGCCTCGGCGTCGCGAGCATCCTGAGGTCGCTCCCGTCGCTCTGTGACCCATGCCACATGCCGTTCCTGTCAGCAATCCGGCCGCTGTTCCGCTCAAGTCACCGAGAACAGGCGAACAGACAGGAGCGACACATGAAGCACCGCATCGTCGTCCTCGGTGCCGGCTACGCCGGGGCCTACGTGGCCGGGACCCTGGCCCGCCGGCTGTCCCCGGCGGACACCGAGATCACCGTGGTCAACTCCGAGCCGGACTTCGTCCAGCGGCTGCGCCTGCACCAGCTCGCGGCCGGCCGGGCGATCGCGGCTCCACAGCTCACCGACGTCTTCGCGGGCACGGGGATACGACTGCGCCTCGCCAGTGTCACCGCTGTCGACCCCGAGCGCCAGGCCGTCGCCGTGGCCGACGCCGACGGCGGCGGTGAACTCGTCTACGACACGCTTCTCTACGCGCTCGGCAGCCGCGTCACCGCCCGCGGCGTCCCCGGCGTGACCGAGCACGCCTTCGACGTCGCCGGCCGGCCTTCCGCGCTGCGCCTGCGCGAGCGTCTGGACAGCCTGAGCGGGCGGGGCGAAGGCGGGAGTGTGCTGATCGTCGGCGACGGGTTGACCGGCATCGAGACCGCCACCGAGATCGCCGAGTCCCGGCCCGGCCTGTCGGTGACGCTGGTCGCCCGCGGAGAGCTGGGCGCCCAACTCTCCCCCGGAGCCCGCAGCCACCTGCACCGGGCCTGCGACCGGCTGGGCATCACAGTCCTGGAGCACACCGAGGCCGAAGCCGTCGAAGCGGCGCGAGTGCTGTTCACCGACGGCACTGCCCTGGCGTCCGACGCGACTGTGTGGACGGCTGGGTTCGCGGTCAGCCCCATCGCCGCCGCCGGGGGGCTGGAGGTCACCGAGAACGGTCGGATCGTCGTCGATCGCACCATGCAGTCGGTCTCGCACCCGAACGTCTACGCTGCCGGCGACAGTGCCTACGCCATCGGCGACAACGGTCGGCCGCTGCCGATGTCGTGCGCTTCGGCCGGCTACACCGGCATGCAGGCCACGGCCTCGATCGTGGGACGCCTTACCGGCCGCAAGATCGCGAACACCAGGCTGGAGTACCTGGGCAACCACATCAGCCTCGGGCAGCGGGACGGGATCCTGCAGATGGTCGATGCCGAAGGGCAGGCGAAGCCGAAGTATGTGGGCGGCCGGAAGGCCGCGCGGATCAAGACGGGCATCGTCAAGATGTCGCTCTGGACCACCTCGCACCCGACCTTCGGCCTGCCCAAGCGCAAGCGCCCCCTTGCCGCCGCGCCGAACGCATCCGCCGAAAAAGCGGTCGCGTAGCCGCCTGGTACTTAGGGTGATCCACGTGGACCCAACCGCCATTGATCGCTTCGGCACCAGCCAGTTCGAGGCCAGCCGGAACCGGCTGGCCTCGCTGGCCTACCGGCTGCTGGGCTCCGCCACCGACGCCGAAGACGCCGTACAGGACGCGTTCATGCATTGGCAGGCCGCCGACCGGCAGCAGATCAAGGTGCCGGAAGCATGGCTGACCAAGGTGATCACCAACCTGTGCCTCGACCGGCTCCGCTCGGCACAGGCCCGCCGCGAACGCACCGTCGGCGCATGGCTGCCCGAACCGCTACTCGACGGGGACCCGATGCTCGGCCCGGCCGACACGTTCGAGCAGCGCGAATCGGTCTCTCTGGCCATGCTGACCCTCATGGAGCGCCTGTCACCCGTCGAGCGGGCCGTCTACCTCCTGCGCGAAGCGTTCTCCTACAGCCACGCCGAGATCGCCGACATCCTCGACATCACCGAGTCCGCAAGCCAGCAGCACCTCCACCGGGCCCGGCACCGCATCACCGCCGCGCGCCGCCGCGGCGGCGAAGTCGACCCGGCGTCCGCCCGCGGCATCGTCGAGGAATTCCTCGCCGCTGCCACCTCCGGCCGTATTGAACGGCTCGTGGCGCTGCTCACCGACGACGCGATCGCGATCGCCGACTCCAACGGCGCCGGCCTGGCCAAGACGCTGCTGCAGTACGACACTCCCGCGCGCATCGCCGCCATCGCACGGGCCGGATTCAAGCCCACACCCGCGAAACGGCGACTCGTCGGCGGCACGCCCGCCGTCCACTACGCGCTCGTCAACGACTCCCCCGCCATCCTCTTCGTGCTCGGAGACCAGGTCGTAGGCACCGTGACGTTCGACGTCACCGACGGCAAGATCGCAACCGTGCGCGGCATCGCCGCCCCCACCCGCCTCGTCCGCCTCACCGAAGCCTGGCGGCAGCGCGGACCGGACACGCCTCTCATCACTCAGTGGTGACCCGACGCCGACGTCTGCCAGGCGCAGTACCCGCGTTTCATAGGTGATCACTGAGCCTTCTCAGCGTGGCCGCTGATCGGATGACGAAATCGTCCTGCGTCTCCCGTCGGTCCGGCTCCATGCAAGGGCGGCGGAAGCCCGGGGCCTGGCCAGTGCCCCGTGGGCGTACGGCTGTCAGGTGGCCGGGCTCAGCCATGAGGGACGACGGCGACGGGGCAGCGCCCGTGATGGATGGCAGCATGCGTTACGTGGCCCAGGTGGGGTGCCATGTCGTGCCGGTGTGTGCGCCGGCCGACGACGAGCAGCGCCGCGCCTTCCGCGGCATGCACGACGGCCTTCGCGGGAGTCTCGAGCCGGATGGCGTGGGCCGCGTCCACCTGTGGGTACTTCTCGCGCCAGCGGTGGAGGGCCGTGCCCAACTCCTGCTGCGCGTCCCGTGTCATCTCTTCGCTGACGGCGTGGTCCACGCCCCAGGGCACGCGCGCGTGGAGCGGCACGCTTCGGCCGTGCACGGCCAGGAGCGGAACCTCTCTGACCGCAGCGGTGTGGAAGGCGAAGTCGAGCAGTTCGTCGCTGGATCCGTGGAGTTTCAGAGCCACGACGACACGGCTCGCCGGCGTCGGCTGCGCTGTCCCGTATCCGGTGCGGATCAGGACAACCGGCCGCTCCGTCCGCGCAACGACCGGCATGCTGACGTCACCCAGGAAGTAGCTTCCGACGGTGTCCAGCCCCCGGGAGCCGAGCACGATCAGCTCGGATTCCGACGCCGCCTGGAGCAGGGCTTTCCGGGCGTCCTCGGCCACCAGGCTCCCGATGATGGTCAGACCCGGGTGGCTGGATTCCAGTTCCGCGCGCGCGGTGTGGACGAAGCGCTTCGCCCAGTAGTTCTGATCGACTTCCGAAGGGACGCGGGCCGGTTCCGGCGCCAGCAGTGGCCACGCGTGCAGCAGGCGCAGCGTGAGTTTGCGCTTGTCGGCCTCGTCGGCGGCCCAGCGGGCGGCGGCGAGGCTCTCGGGTGAACCGTCCAGGCCCACGGTGATGACTGGCTGCATGGCGGCGGCCTCCGTCTCGTACGAAACTGGATACGACGGTGGGTGACGATGCACGAGTCCGATGGAGTGCTTGCTCCGGACGTCGCCGACATGCCGAGCGCGGTGCTTCTCTACTTCGAGGAGTACCCCAATATCCTCCCCGGCGCATGCGGAACCGTAGAGGGGAGGCAAGGCAGGCACGTGGCACCCGCCCCGAGAGGAGACAGGTCCGGTGGCGATTCCCTTGGTGGTCGGCATCGACGGATCCGAATCGAGCCCGGAGGCCGTGGACCGGCCCACGGCCGAGGCGGCCCGGCACAGTCCCTCACTCCACCTCGCGCATACGGCTGCCGGTGATCACGAGCCTTCCGACCTGATCAGTGCCGCCTCGGAGCGCGCCGGGGAAGGACATCCCACGGTGCAGTTGTCGAGCGAGGTGCTGCATGAGAACGCCGCCGCTACCCTCGGTCAACCTGGCCGTGGCCGCCCGGTGTCCGGTGCGCCGAACACTGCTGGAGGCCGCGTCGGCCGCGGACCTGCTGGTCGTCGGCGCACGCAGAAGAAAGGGGGACCCGGGCTACGACTGGGTCTGATCAATCACGCGCTGCTGCATCACGCGCCGTGCCCCGTCGCGGTCGTTCCCAGATATGACCGACGCGACCGCGGCCTGCGGGGCTGGACCGTTTCGGCCACCGGTGGACGGGGACCGAAAGCCGGCCCGGCAGGGATCTTCGGCCCTGTGCCCCGATCCCGCCGCCGTTCGACGGTGGGAGCAGATGGTGGGGGACGGCTGGCAAATTGTTGGAAGGCGGGTCATGAGCACACAAGGTTCGCCGTACACACCCGGTCCGCCGCCGAGGCGCGGCGATCACGCGGCCAAGGGCGGGAACTCCCTGAGGCGTGCGTCCGACAGGTTCGAGTGCTGGATGCGCCGAGTTCTGATGGTCGTTCTGGTCCTCGGGCTGCCGGCAGCCGCCGTCAGCGCGGGACGGACAGCGTACGAAGCGTCGATGCACACTGTGCGGACCCAGGCAGCGGAACGGCACCAGGTCACCGCCCGGCTGACGTCGACCGCTGAGGGTGGCGACTGGGCGAAGCGACCGGCACCGGTTCGCTGGACCGACGTCGACGGTGTCGTGCGGACGGGTGCGGCCCTGGTGAGGCCGGGAACTCCCAAGGGCTCTGCCGTACGTGTGTGGGTGACCCGCGACGGACAAGTCACCGATCCGCCGACGACCACGATCAACGCGACGACCAGTGGCTGGCTGGTGGGCGGTATGGCGGCGCTCGGCGTGGCCGGCGGATCCTATGCGGCCTGGGCGGGCATGCGCCTGGTCCTGGACCGGAGAAGGTACGCGCAATGGGACGCCGAATGGGGTCTGGTGGAACCCGGGTGGTCCGCACGCTTCCGTCCGTGACGGACGGGGACGTAGGGCCGGCCAGAAACCGAAAACACGAGACCGATGTCCTAAGCGACAACCATCCGTCTGTACGAAATCACGATGGTCGCCGTTCGGCCGGATCCTCTGCGCGTCGACGGCGAGACCGTGGCTCTGCTGGTTCCTGGCCCCCATGGATCGTCACGGTTACTTCACCTATGCACTTTTCCCGCAGCGGGGCACGTCAAGGCCGTGGGCCGTGACCCAGGACTACAACCTCGATCGCCAGCTGCTCGCGCGGGACCCGATCGCGGATCCGTCGGCCCTGGTCTTCTCGACGGTCGGGGCAGCGCAACTGGTGGCCTCGGCATGAGCACCCCCGTCATGATCGACGTGCAGGGGCCGGACCGGCGACCGCGTCGAGGGCGATCCCTCGCACGAGCCGATCCTGCACCTGCACCTGCACCTGCACCTGCACCTGCACGGCAGTTCGCCAGGCTCTCGCCAGACGTACCGGGTCATCGCGCTCGACCTGCCCGGGTCAGGCTTCCGCGGGCGGACGCCTGCACCTCGCCAGGGGTGCTCTCGCCTCGGTGAACGCTGTCGGCGAGCTCCGGTCCGGCCCCTGCACGTGATCGGCAACTCGCTGGGCGGAGCCGTGGCCCAGCAGATAGCCGCACTGCAGTCCGCACGGGCCGCGATCCGGTGCTGGTCAACGGTGCCGGCTTCGGCAAGGAGGTCGCTCTGCGGCTTCGCCTGCTTACCGTGCCGGTGCCGGGACGGGCGATGAGCCGCCGGGTGACACCGTCGGGCATCCGCATGATCGAGCACCTGAACTTCGCCAATCCTGACCTTGCGACGCCGATGCGCATCAAGCACGCTCTGGCGATCGCCGCCCAGCCCGGCACGGTTCAGGTCGTGTGGGAGACCGGGCAGGGACTCGCCTCTGCCCGACGCGGAATCGGGTCCCGGTGGCGCGAGTCGCTCCTGCGGAAGGTCGCCGCGGACGAGCCGAGCCTGGTGGTGTGGGGCGATCAGGACCGCGTCCTGCCGTACCACCACCTCGACGAGGCTCGACGCTGCCTGCCTGGTGCGTCCAGCCATCTGTTCGCGGGCGTGGGTCACATACCTCAGACCGAGACGCCCCACGCGTTCGCCGACCTGGTGCGCGAGTTCCCAGGCACCGTCCCGACCGGGGCTCGTGGCGAACGCACGCCCGCCGTCCCGGGTCACGGGGCGCCGGATGCTCGCCAACAAGTCGCCGGTTGCAAGGGCTCCCGTGACACACGATAAGGGCAACGCCCCCTGGAGAGCTGAATACAGCGAGGTCCTGGGCAAGAGGCGGACGCTCGACTGGCTGGGCCGGGTGGTACGTCTGCCCGATCGCGCCTCGGATGAATGTCACCGCGCGAGAACACTTGCCACCACCCCACACGGCGTATATACATTACAACCGTAAGGTAAAAGACCGTAATATAACTACCCGGAGCCGCGGTCCTCGCGCCGCATCCAATGAGGTCAGATGAAGACGACAAAGAGCATGAAGTGGATCGACGTGCCCACTCGCACGATCGACGTCGGCGGGGTGCCGTTCGCCTACCGCGAGCTCGGCCCGACCGAGGGTGTTCCAGTGGTGTTCCTGCACCACCTGATGGCTGTCCTTGACGACTGGGACCCAAGGATCATCGACGGCATCGCTGCCCACCGCCGGGTGATCGCGTTCGACAACCGCGGAGTCGGCGCGTCCGGAGGATCCGTGCCGCCCGACGTCGCGGACATGGGCCGCGACGCCGTCGCCTTCATCCGTGCGATGGGACTCGAGAAGGTCGACCTCCTCGGGTTCTCGCTCGGCGGCGGAGTCGCACAGATGGTGGCCCTGCAGGCACCCGAACTCGTGCGCCGGATCGTCCTGGCCGGGACCGGCCCCCGCGGAGGCGGCGGCATCAAGGAGATCAACAAGGTCGCGGTCGGGGCGTACGTCAAGTCCGCGCTCACCCTGAAGGACGCCAGGACATTCCTGTTCTTCCCGCGCGACGCCGAGGGCAAGCGGGCCGCGAAGCACTACCTCGCCCGGCTCAAGGAGCGCACTCAGAATCGCGACGAAAAAATCTCCCTGCAGGCTCGACGCGCGCAGCTGAAGGCCATCCGCGCGGCCGGACTGCACGCACCCGACGACCTCTCGGTGATCACCCAGCCGGTCTTCGTCGCCAACGGTGATCACGACCTCATGGTCGCGAGCAGCAACTCGGCGGACATGGCCCGCCGGATCCCGAACGCCCGCCTGAAGATCTACCCGAACTCCGGGCACGGCGGCGTCTTCCAGTACCACCGGGAGTTCGTCCCCGAGGTTCTCGAGTTCCTCAATGGCTGAGAGGCCCGACCGGTCGATCGCCGGAAAGGTCGCCCTGGTCACCGGCGGCGGCCGGGGCCTGGGCGCGGCGACCGCGCGGTCCCTGACCGCCGCCGGTGCTCGCGTCTTCGTCATCGATCTGCACCGCCCGGCTGCGGGCGAGGCGATCGACGAGCGGGTCACCTACCTGGTCGGCGATGTGACCGACCTCGGCGACATGACCCGCGCGGTCGAGACCGTCGTCAGGGACGCCGGCCGCCTGGACATCGTGATCGCGAACGCAGGTGTGGTCGCGCGGGGCGTGACCCTCCGGGCGTCATCGGCTCCGGTGGTCGATCGACTCTTCGACGTGAACGTCGGGGGCGTGCTCAACACCGTCCGTGCTGCCCTTCCGAGCCTCATCGAGAACCGTGGCCGGCTCGTACTGATCTCGTCGGTGTTCGCCTTCGTCAACGGGGCCGGCACGATCCCGTACGCGATGAGCAAGGCAGCAGTCGAGCAGCTTGGCCGTGGACTGCGGGTCGAGCTCGCAGCCCATGGCGTCAGCGTCACGACCGCGTACTTTGCAATGATCAACACGGACATGATCCGACAGAGCGTCGACGAGGATCCAGCAGCTCAGGCGCTGCTCGACACCCAACCGAGGTTCCTACGCAGGCGCATCAGCCCCGAGCAGGCGGCGGAAGCCATCGTCGAGGGCCTGTGCCGCCGCGATGTGCGGGTCTTCAGTCCGCGCAGATGGACAGTGGTCTCGAGGGTCCGGGGCCTCGTCGCGCCCGCCCTGGACTCGGGCCTGACGCGGGATCACACGGTCCAGAGCATTCTCGGACGCCTCGACGCGCGTACAGGCGAGGACTTTCTGACCACCTGACGTCAGGAACAGCCCGGTGCCCCAACTACGCCCAGACCAGGAGCCATTGATGACGAGTTCGACCCGGAACGTGTCCGGCCTACTGACCCGCACCGCGTCGGGATACCCGGCGCGCACGGCGATCGTCTTCGGTGGCGATCGGATCTCCTACGCGGAACTCGATGCAGCGTCGAACCGGGTGGCCAACCTGCTGATGGAGCGCGGCATTCGCCCTGGCGAGAAGGTCGCCCTGTCCTGCACGAACATCCCGCAGTTCACGACGATCTACTTCGGGATCCTCAAGGCCGGTGCGGTAGTCGTGCCGTTGAACGTACTCCTCAAGGCGCGTGAGATCGCCTACCACCTCAACGACTCCGACGCGACGGCATACTTCGCCTTCGAAGGCGGTCCAGAACTCCCGATCGGGCGCGAGGCATGGTCGGCCTTCCAGGTCGCCGATCGAGCCGCACACTTCTTCCTCATCGGCGACGGCACGTCTGTGGACGGCGTCACCCCGGACCAGATCTGTGCCGCCGCTGTCGCCGGGCAGCCAGAGACGTTCGAGATGGTCGAGCGTACCGACGACGACACCGCGGTCATCCTCTACACGTCCGGTACCACCGGGCAGCCCAAGGGCGCGGAACTCAGACACCGGAACGTGTACGACATCGCCCGAGCCGGTGTCCAGCTCTTCGAGTCGGACCCCGCGGCACCCGACGTCTACCTGTGCGTCCTGCCGCTCTTCCATGCCTTCGGCCAGATGGTCATCCAGAACGGCGCCATCGGGTTCGGCGGCACACTCGTCCTGCAAGCAAGGTTCTCCGCCCGACAGGCGCTGGATCTCATGCTCGCCCATGACGTGACGTTCTTCGGCGGCGTACCGACCATGTACTGGGGCCTGATCGAGGCACTCGACGACAGCGTCGACGTCGCCCGACTGGCCGCCAACCTGCGCATCGCCGTGTCCGGTGGTTCCGCGCTTCCCGCGAAGATCCACCAAGAGTTCAAGAAGCGTTTCGGTGTGACGATCCTCGAGGGCTACGGGCTCTCGGAGACGGTGGCCATCGCGACATTCGCCACGTACGGCGACGAGCCCCGTGTCGGATCGATCGGCCGGCCCATCGCCGGGGTCCAGATGAAACTCATCAACGACGACTGGTCGGATGTGGCGGACGACCCCGGTGCGGTCGGGGAGATCGCGATCAAGGGCTACAACATCATGAAGGGCTACTACAAGCGCCCCGAGGCCACGTCGGAGGCCATCAACCAAGGATGGTTCCGCACCGGAGATCTGGCTCGCAAGGACGCGGACGGCTTCTACTTCGTCGTCGACAGGTCCAAGGACATGATCATTCGCGGCGGGTTCAACGTCTACCCGCGTGAGCTCGAGGAGGTGCTCATGGAGCACCCCGCGGTCTCCTTGGTCGCTGTGATCGGAGTTCCGCACCTGAGTCACGGGGAGGAGATCAAGGCCGTCGTCGTAAGGAAGGCCGGCGACACTACGACTGCGGCGGAGCTGACAGCCTGGGGAAAGGAGCAGTTCGCCGGCTACAAATACCCGCGCATCGTCGAGTTCGTCGACGCCCTGCCCATGACCGCCACCGGAAAGATCCTCAAGCGCGAACTGTCCTAGAAGGCAGGGCCGTCTCCGGCGCCACGGGTTCCCTGCGCACTCCGCGCGCCTCGTGGCTGTCACCCTGATCCGCACTCTGTGGGGTCGATTCCAGGATCTTTCAAAACAGTCCCGTCCGCTTCCGTCCGGACCAAGCGTGGCCCGCCTGGCCCGCGACGACGCCTCGCTCGAACCTCCGCTGGGCCGACTCCTCCCCGAGACGGCTGGCCTCTACGAGGTGGAGGTGCCGTGCTCCAACTTCCGTGTCGTGCGCGGTCGGCAGTTCACGCGGTGGCAGGACGGCTCGGCACAGGCGTGGACCACACGCCGCAACGGGAGGGGACCATGACCTACTTCGATGTGTCTCAGGAGTCCTCGAACAGCAGGTCCTCAGGCGAGTGGGTCATCCGCACGGTCTCGCC
Source organism: Streptomyces sp. SAI-127 (assembly GCF_029894425.1). Lineage (NCBI taxonomy): Bacteria > Bacillati > Actinomycetota > Actinomycetes > Kitasatosporales > Streptomycetaceae > Streptomyces > Streptomyces sp. SAI-127. Next base: position 183,300 of record NZ_JARXYJ010000002.1, on the reverse strand, counting down.
GTTCGTGGTCTCAACTACCCGGTGCAGTCCCACGCAGCGCTCGCCCGTGGAGAGGATGGAGAACCGGTCCCCCACGCCTGCCAGAACGGCGGGGAAGGGCCACATCGAAGTCCGCGGCGTCCCACCGTCAACCGTGCACGAGCTCGTTGGCACTCTGTTTGCCCCATACCTGACGGTGTCATATGCTGGAAATAACCGATTTTTCACGCCTCGCAAAGCCGCTCGCACCCCACAGAGGCGCGGCTAAGAGGATCCTGATCTCTTTGCGCATACCTGCCAATTAGGGTAGCTCGCAGCGGGATTGCACCCCTTACAGCAGGTGCAGTTACCAGATTCCAGCAATGTCCCCTCGGCTGAGCTCTGGATGAAACCCGGCCCTCGATCCGACACCGCAATGCGCCACGTGGGACATGGATTCTGATTCAACAAGTGAGAGGGGCGTCGGGAATGAAAATGAGCCTGACCGAGCTGCGCGCCCTCGCCACACAGGCAGGGTTCACCGGCAGCGACATCAAAATTGCGGCGGCCGTCGCCATGGCAGAGTCCAAAGGCGACCCAGTCGTCATCGGAGACCAGAATCTGGTCGACCACAAGTGGGGGCCGTCCATTGGTCTCTTCCAGATACGCTCGCTCAAGCACCCAGGGCAGTTCAGCCCACCGGACACTCTCAGGGTTGCGGCAAAGCTCAAGGATCCGCTCTACAACGCCAAGACGGCGAAGGCCATCAAGGACGCACACAACTGGAAGCAATGGTCCACGTTCACGAGCGGGGCCTACAAGCAGTACATGGACGGCGGCCCCGCCAACTTCGAGCCGTTCCCTGGTGCGTCGTTCTTCCACACCGGAAAGAAGTCGCCGATCATCGCCGCAACGCACCACCGGCTCGTCGCCGAAGGCTGCAACCGGTACCAGTCGAGCGCCAACGCCAATGTATGGGGCCCGGGCGATGTGAAATCCTATGCCGCCTGGCAGCATAAGCTCGGCTTCGAAGGTGACCACGCCAACGGCCTCCCCGGCAAAACCAGTTGGGACAAGCTACGGGTCCCCAACGTCTAAGACGTGAGCGTGACGCGAATCGCGGTGTCAATCAGTCGACTGGTGACGCAGCTCAACTGGGTGACGCGAGCATTCTTGATTCTTCGTCCCCGGCCGCTCGCCGAACGTGCTGGCGACACCAAATTGTCGCATCTGAAAGGACTGCGTCATGCCCGAGAAGAACTTCGACCAAGAGGACGTGAAGACGGCCCTCGAGAAGACCGACACCGCCGACGGACCCGGCACCGACAGCCTCGATGCCCTTCCGGAAAGCGACTTCGTCGCCTTCGCCGAGGACGGCGTCGAGAACGACGCGGAGGCCCCCAAGTGACCGCCACCATCGCTTACGACCGTCATGTCTCGAACTTCATCGACAAACTCAGCGCAACGGGCCACGTCACCCACAATGCGTACAGGAAGACGTCGGTCACGCTGCACCACAACGGCGGCCGACTCTCGCACCAGGGTGTGCTCGACGTCTGGAAGACGCGTCCGGCTTCGGCCCACTTCGACGTGGACGCCGCCGGTGCCGTCGCTCAGTACGTCAAGGTGAACGAGTACGCCTGGGCCGTCGGCAACACGGCCGGCAACCAGCGCACGATCAGCATCGAAATGGCGAACGCAACGCTCGCGCCCGCCTGGACAGTCGCCGAGGCCACCTGGAAGAACTCCGCGCGACTCGCCGGCTGGCTCTTCGCCAAGGTGATCGGCGAACGCCCCAGCAAGAGCAACCTCTTCTACCACCACCACTGGTCCTCGACTGCCTGCGCGGGCCCGCACATGGACAAGATCTACGGCAAGGTCCTCGCGGCGGCTCAGGAGGCGTACGACCACTTCAAGGGTTCACGCCCCGTCCCCAGGTCGAATACCGAGCCGTTCCCTGGCGTGTCGTTCTTCCACACCGGAAAGAAGTCGCCGATCATCGCCGCAACGCACCACCGGCTCGTCGCCGAAGGCTGCAACCGGTACCAGTCGAGCGCCAGCGCCGACGTATGGGGTCCGGGCGATGTGAAGTCCTACGCCGCCTGGCAGCATAAGCTCGGGTTCGAAGGCACTGATGCCAACGGCGTCCCCGGCAAGATTAGTTGGGACAAGCTACATGTCCCCAACGTCTGACCGCCCTCGCTGATGGCCTTGTCGAGCAGTAGCGGCTCCGGTCCACATCGACCGTTTCAGTGAGGCGCCCGTTGGCCGCATGGCGGCCGAGTTCGGCAAGGCTACAGAGCGGCAGGTCTTCGAATCCTGACCCGCAAGTCGGCCCCCACGTCACCAGGCGCCCGCCCACTGACGCTGCCGGCTCGACAACGTGCCCACAGGTACTGACCATTACTCGTTTGGGCGCGTTCTTCGCCGTACACATGACCGTTCCACGGGGCAGCAGCTCCTGGCTGGTCGGGCGGTTCAGGAGTTCTCGGTGATCTCGTTCGGCTGCATGGTTCGGATTCTCCTTCTCAACGCAGTTGCTCGGCCAGTCCGACGATGATGCCCTCAGGGCCGCGGAGGTAGCAGAGCAGATAGCTGTCCTCGAACCGGGCGATCTCACCGACGAGTTCGGCGCCGTGAGGGCGCAGGCGGGCAACGGTGTCCTCGAGGTCGTCGACGGCGAACATGACGCGGTGCGTGCCCAGAATGTTGTGCGGCCGGTTGCGCGGGCCGGCGCTGATCACTGCGGGGCTGAGGTACTTCGCCAGCTCGAGCCGACTGTGACCGTCCGGGGTCCGGATCATCGCGATGTCACAGCGGACGCCCTCGAGTCCGGTGCACTGGTCGGCGAAGGGGCCCTCGACCTGCGCCCTGCCCTCCAGCTCCATCCCGAGTTCCACGAAGAACGCGATGGCGGCATCCATGTCCTCGACGACGATGCCGACGTTGTCCATCCGCTGAATCGCCATGCTGGATTCTCCTTCTTCCTTGTGCGGCCGGGGATGGCCGCTGATGTCCCTGGGACGGAGCCGGTGGCACGTTCTCGACATCCTCGTACCGCCCGACCCCGAAAAACTTGGGTCGCTCCTCAGCACCGTTACAGCAGATCTGCGAGACAGGCGCCAGCCGGCGTGAGTCCAATGAGGCTTTCCGATTCGGACGGCAGCGCGGTCTCATGGAAATCCGCCAGGAGTTCAGTCGTCGGAGCACAGGGTCAGACGAAGGCCGCCCCACGTCCGGTGAATCCCCTGCGAGCGAATCCGTTCGAGACGCCATGCGAGGCCGTGGCACCATGTACCGCATGACGACGAACCGAAAGGTCCATGCCGCGTAGACGGCCAGGAAAGATCCGTGTCGGCGCCCCCGGCAGCCGCCGGACAGTGGGTGCACGGCCAGTCATCCACGGCCTGTCTCTGCGCGCACTGTCCGAGATCCTCCGTCTCGAGCGCACCCGCAACTATCTGCGGCCAGGCGACGTCAGCACGGCGGTGGGCCTGTGGAAGGACTACGTCCACCGGCCCGAGCGTGATCTGTGGCAAGACTACGAATGGGGCGACGTGCACTGGTTCTGCTGCGGCGACCCTCTCGAAGCCCGAGCCCTCCTCGACACCGTGATCCGGGCCATATCGCCACGAAGCGCCCGCGAACTTCGAAAGATTGTCAGCCGCTCAGACGCCGTCTGGAACCTTCCGTCCCCGCCCTACGACACGGACGGACGATAAAGAGCGAGTTGAAAGCCTGTTCCTGAATCTCATGCCTGGCCGCCAGTGCCCGGCGGCCCTCCCCGCCGGCCTTCGACCCGGGTTCCCGTTCAACGGGGTGAGCGCCTGACGGCGAGCCGGCCTGCTGCGTGTGCGCCGGGCCGGCTCCTGGTATCGGTGCGGCGTCACCTTGCGTGCCGGCTGATCACTTCGCCTGGGCGAGCCGGACCGCGTCGGGACCGGCCGGGAATCGCAGCTGGCCGGTTGTGTCGTGCGCGGCTCGCCATACCGTCTCGGCGACGTCGCTCTCCTTGGTGAACTGGTCCTGGCCGGTGAAGTCGCCCATGGTCTTCTTCGCCCACGGTGCGTAGGGCGTCGGGACCAGTTCGTCCAGCGGGGCGCCGTTCGTGGCGTTGGCCGCGAAGTTCGTCGTCAGGCAGGCGCCCGGCTGGACCGTCTTCGCATGCACACCGAAGGGTGCGAGTTCGAGCGCGAGGGATGCGGTGAATCCCTCGATGGCCATCTTGCTCGCCTTGTAGACGGCCGAGAGCGGCATGTGGCCCAGCACCACGCTGGAGGTCACGTTGACCACCACGCCGGAGCCGCGCTCGCGGAACTGGGGCAGTACCGCCTGCGTCGTCGCCATCACGCCGAACGTGTTGGTTTCGAAGACTTCCCGCACTCGGGTCATAGGGGTGCCCTCGAACACGCTGATCGAGGGGACGCCCGCGTTGTTGACCAGGACGTCGATGGGCCCGGCTGCCTCGAACGCGGCGGTGATGGTCTCGGGCTTGGTCACGTCGAGTTCGATGACGCGAAGCCGGTCCGACTCGGGCAGGACGCCGGCACGCGGCGTGCGCATCGTGGCGATGACGTTCCACCCCTGCGAGTGGAAGTAGAGAGCGGTCTCCCGCCCGTATCCGGAGGAGGCACCGGTGATCAGAACTGTCTTCATGCTGTGGCCCCTTGCGATGTGGTGGGATCCGCGGGTGGACAGGCACTTTTCTGCTCCGCGGGAGAACCGTTGCTCCCATTGAATCGCTCTGACCTGCGGGAATAGTAGAAGTATCCTCGCTTCCTCTTGCACGATCCTCCTCGGCCGGTGCCACCCTGCTCAGGGCAGGACGCCCGCGGGGGTGCGTGCGGTGGCCCTCAGGCGGACCGCGTCCCGGCTCGGGGGTTCGCCGAACTGGCGGCGGTATTCGCGGCTGAACTGCGACGGGTTGTCGTAGCCGACGCGCTGGCCGACTCCGGTGACGTCGCCCGGGTGGGTGGCGAGCAGCAGCCGGGCCTCCTGGAGCCGGATCTGCTTCTGGAACTGGATGGGGCTCATCGCTGTCACCGCCTGGAAGTTGCGGTAGAACGCGGAGACGCTCATGCCGGACAGGCGTGCCACGTCCTCGACCCGGAAGGGCTCGGCGTAGTGCTCGCGGATCCAGCGCACGGCCCGGGAGACGTGGCTGAGGCCGCTGTCGGCGAGGCCGAGTTGGCGCACCGCCGCGCCCTGTTCGCCGGTGATCAGGCGCCACAGGATCTCGCGTTTGACCAGCGGGGCCAGTACGGCGCGGTCGCGGGGTTCGTCGAGCAGGCGCAGCAGCCGGACCGCCGCGTCGAGCAGTGCGGGCGGGGCATCGCTGACGGCAATCCCTGACGGCGCGCTCGCGCCGGCACGCGGAGTGTCGCCGGGACCGGCCTGCAGGAGCAGTTCGGCGACGGCCGACGGTTCCAGCGTGAGTCCGAAGCCGAGGGCCGGCCGCTCGGGGTCGGCCTGGGTGAACTGCCCGGTGACGGGCAGGTCGACGGATGCGACCAAGTACTGCCCGGCGCCGTACTCGTAGACCCGGTCACCCAGCGCGAGGCGTTTGGCGCCCTGGGCGATGACTGCGAGCACCGTGCCGGACATGGAGGGAGCCGGCGGATCGGGCCGGTCGACCTTCGAGATCAGGACACCGTCGATGGCAGTGGTCCAGTCGGGGCGGGCATGCCGGGCCAGCAGGGTGCGGAGCTCTTCGAGGTGCATGCGTTCATTGCAGCACCAACGGCGTCCGGGCTCCCGTGTCCGCGAGGATTGTGCAAGCAGCGGCGAGCATCGTTCTAACGTTTCCGCAGGTCACGCCGCTTGAATGGAGTCACCGCACTCCATCAACGCAGAAGAAGGCTTCCATGATTGCCAAGTACGGATTCAACGCCACCCTGACCGCCAGGCCCGGAATGGGCGACAGGCTGGTCGACCTGCTGTTGACCGGTCTCGACGAGGGCAGCCCGGGCGCGAGCGAACACTGCGTCGTCTATCTCGTCTCCCGCTCCGCGTCCGCCCCTGATGTCGTCCACGTCAGCGAGGGCTGGACCAGCGAGGAGGACCACCACCGGGTCTTCGCCGGCGAGGCCGCCCAGGCCATCGTGGCGCAGATCGACGGGCTGCTGACCGAGGAGTCGGAGTACACCGACTACGTCCCGGTCCGCGGCAAGGCCGCCTTCTGAACTCCCGATACCCCGGCCGGCCGCCTCGGCGACCTGCCGAGGCGACCCCCTCCCCGTCCGACCGTCCGGCACCACCCCACGAAAGGCATCGACCATGACCACAGCGCGACCCGCCCTGGACCGCGAACTGCGTGAACTGCTCGCCGATATGCCGCTGATGTCCCAGCTCAGCACGGAGTTCCTGGGCCAACTGCGCCGGCTCCCCTCGACGCCCATCGATTCCCTGCTCGCACACCGGCGAGTCGACCGGCGCGATATCACCGTGCCCGCCACGGACGGTGCCCCGATCCCTCTGTCGGTCTTCAGCCCCGCGAACACTGACCGCATCACCGCCGCACCCTGCATCTACTGGATGCACGGCGGCGGGATGGTCATGGGTGACCGTTTCTCGCAGATCGACATCCCGCTGGAGTGGCTCGACGCGTTCGGCGCGGTCGTGGTCTCCGTGGACTACCGGCTGGCACCCGAGGCCACCGGCACCGCCCTCGTCGACGACTGCTACCAGGGGCTGCTCTGGATCGCCGAACACGCCGAAGAACTGGGCATCGACCCTGCACGGATCGTCGTCGCCGGCGCCAGCGCGGGCGGCGGCCTCGCCGCCGGTGTCACCCTGTTGGCTCGCGACCTCGGCACCCCGGCGATCGCCGCGCAGATACTTATCTGCCCCATGCTCGACCACCGCAACACCAGCGCCTCCAGTCGCCAGTACTCCGGCGGGCCCGGCGTCTGGACCCGCGAGATGAACGAGTTCGCATGGCGCGCCGTCCTCGGCGACCTCACTGACGAGGCGGTGCCCGAGTACGTCTCGCCGGCGTTGGCCGAGGACCTCTCGGGCCTGCCCACCACCTACATCGACACCGGCTCCGCCGAAGTCTTCCGAGACGAGGACACCGACTACGCCACCCGTATCTGGGCGGCCGGCGGCCAGGCCGAACTCCACGTCTGGGCGGGCGGCTTCCACGGGTTCGACGCCCTGTACCCGAAGGCAAACATCTCGGCCACAGCCCGCCGAACCCGCACGGACTGGCTCGCCCGGGTCCTGCCCTCGAACGGCCCCGCAAATAGGTGAAGTCGACGTCGCGTTACGGGTCGTACGCTTCCGCCTCAGTGCAGAGCTCGACGAGTAGTTCCGATGTGGCTCAGTGATGGTAGGCGATCAGTGTTCAATGGCGCGGCCGCCGTGCTGTTCCAGGGCGAGCCGGCCCGTGATGGTGTCGTTCACCGACGATCAGCTGACGGATCGTTCGAGCAGGGCCTCGGCCTGGTGCGGGATTCCGCAGTCTCGGTCGAAGGGTCCGCAGCAGGCTCACGCCGCGGGAGCTTACCCCGGCGGCACCGTGACGACAGCGATGGTGGCGGGTTGCGCGGGTGCATCGCGGCCAGGGCCGGGCGGTGGGCACCCCGAGTGCTACGGCCCAGCCCGGCCAGGGTCACGGAAAAGTCGTACGGCGACGCATACGGGGGCCTCCGGGAGAGCGGACGGGAAGTGCTCCCCATGGCGCCAGGCCGGTATGGGTCCCCTATCGCGCGGTTGTCCCCCGGTGCGGGGCCGTGGAACTGCCTGGACGCCGATGTCTCGGGGGCGGACCCGGCGGCGAAGGGAGGCCGCCGGGACCTGCACCGCTCATGCGTCGCGCCGGCGCAGTACCGCGTAGCCGCCGACGATCGCGGCGAGCGCCCACAGCAAGAACACCACGAGCGCGGTGCCGCCGCTGTACGCGGTGTAACCAGCCCGACCGCCAAGTCGCTTGGCACTGACCGAAGTCGGGGGTGGCGTGACGACTGGGTGGGTGGCGACAGATCATGAAACACATGTCTGACACATCTCGACGAAGACTCCTCGCCGCCTTCGCGGCCTCTGCAGCCGCCCCGCTCACCGGTCTGGCCGCGGCGGCCCCGGCACGTGCCGTCGCGGCCACGGACGTGCCGGCCTTCCCGGGGCCGGATGGCCTGTCCTCGGCTCGTTCGTGGGTGAGCATGGCGCCCCTGGACGCCGTGCACTTCACCCCGGTGGCCCTCGCCACCCCGCTCACCACCACCGTGCTCGCCGGCACCCCGGCCCGCACCGAGGTCAGCTCCGGCGGCCAGCGCGTCGCGCTGCTGACGCACGGCGCGCGAACGGTCGTACTGCCCGGCCCGCGGCGGACGTTCGCGGAGAACAAGCGGCCTTTCGTGGACGACTTCCAGCGGACGCTGCCGGACCTCGCGCTGGGCGAGGGGGACCGCGTGTACTGGGGCACCTCGCCGGGCGGCGGCAGGTGGATCACGTCCGACACCTTCAAGACCGACTTCTCGGTGGTGCCGGGCACCGGGATCATCGACCTCACGACCGCCGGGTACAGCCGGCACGCCAGCCTGCGCGACGACGAGATCACCGATGTCGATGTGCGTTGCACGGCCAGGTTCGACAAGGTCCCGACGGGTCAGGCCTGTTCGTTCGCGCTGACCTTCGGCTACGTCAGCACCCGGAGTCACTACCGGGCGCGGCTGTCCTTCCTCACCTCCGGGGCGGTCGAGATGCGGTTGGAGAAGGAGGTCGACAACGATGTGACCGTGCTGGGAGCGGCGGTCACACTGGCCACGGGTGTGCGGGCGGGGGCCGACTGGACGATCCGGGTGCGGCGGGAGGGTGCCCGGATCCAGGCGAAGGCCTGGCCGTCCACATCGACGGAACCGTCTTCGTGGGCCTTCGAACTCACCGACTCCACGCCCTCGTTGACCAAGGGACGGGTGGGTCTGCGCGCCTTGGCCAACGAGGGCTGCACCAACCTGCCGGTCCGCCTGTCCGCGAGCCGCCTCGAGGTGGACGCCGCGGACTGGGCGGTCCTGCCGACCGTCGCCCACGGTGACTGGGTGCGTCTGCTGCCGGAACCGTTCGACGGTACCTGGACGGCCGAACTGGAGCAGACGATCCGCGGCTGGGCCGGATCCACCGTCCCGGACGTCCTCGCGTACGCCGCGATGTTCCTCGGCGGCGCCGCGGCGGTCACGGCCGGCTCCGGACCGGCCCAGGGCAAGCAAGTGCTGGGCGAGGCCGGGTACGGCTATCTCGACCCGCACGGCTACCTGCTCGAGGGCGCCGACTTCCACGAGTACATGAAGGTCGGCTGGACCTTCCCTGACGGCACATACAGGGGGCCGTCCAGCAAGCAGGTCGGCAACCTCGACTGCTCGGGCTACACGCGCATGGTCTACGGCTACCACCTGGGCGTTCCGCTTGAGCGGGGAGCGGGCGGCGATTCCGGCCGCCTTCGCCGCGGCGGCGGCACAGACGGCTAAGACGAACGGCCAGAAGCTGTCCGCCAGGACGAAGCCGGCTGTGGCCAGCGCCTGGACCACCAGGGTGGCCGCATAGATACCGCGTGCTCCATGCCGGTCGGCCAGATGGCCGACCGCGACGCCCAGGGCCAGCGCCAGAAGACCGGCGATGCCGAGCCCGAGCCCCACCTGGCCTGCCGGCAGGTGAACCGCCTCGGTGAAATACAGCACTCCGGCGGTGAGGTAGAGGCCGCTTCCGACGGTAGAGACGAAGTTCGAGGCCGCGAGGACGCGCTTGCGGTCCGGTGTCCGGCATCAGGCGGGGCACTACAAGCCTCCACGTCCTCGACTGGCGGTGAGAGAGCGGGGCCGGCCGGGACCGGCGGGCGCCGGGTGAGAAGACGATCATTCTTCAGGAAGGACACGCCGACGGACGGAAGGCGCTCAGACACCGAAGACTGACGGGCCGACCCCGCCACAGATCATGTTGATGCATCTTCTTAGTTGTTGCAACCTACTTGCAATAGAGGCATAGGCTGTCCCCTGACGATCACTCACCCGGAAAGGGGACGTGCCTGATGGGCACCTACGCGCTTCCCGACATGCCCTACGACTACGCCGCGCTGGAGCCGGCCATCACCGGGCAGATCCTGGAACTGCACCACGCCAAGCACCACGCCGCCTACGTCAAGGGCGCCAACGACACCCTCGAACAGATCGCCGAGGCCCGGGAGAAGGACCAGATCACGCCCACCTCGCTGGTCGGTCTGGAGAAGACCTACGCCTTCAACCTCTCCGGCCACGTCCTGCACTCGGTCTTCTGGCAGAACCTCTCCCCGGACGGCGGCGACCGCCCGGACGGCGCCCTCGCTGACGCCCTCGACGAACACCTCGGCGGCTTCGAAGCCTTCAAGAAGCAGCTCACCGTCGCGACCGCCTCCGTCCAGGGCTCCGGTTGGGGCGTGCTGGCCTGGGAGCCCCTGGGCAAGCGCCTGATCGTCGAGCAGGTCTACGACCACCACGGCAACGTCGGCCAGGGCAGCACCCCACTCCTGGTCTTCGACGCGTGGGAGCACGCTTACTACCTGCAGTACAAGAACGTCCGCCCCGACTACGTCACCAAGCTGTGGGACCTGGTCAACTGGGAAGACGTCACCGCCCGTTACACCGCAGCAACCGGCGCCTGACCAGCAGCAGCACCACCGAGCCACCAGCCGGCCGGGAGGCCGCCGCGCTTCCCGGACCGCGCTCTGCGTCGTCGCCCGACTGTTTGGAGAACCAGAGCCAAATCCCAGACCGCCACTACCCACCGAGCCAGATCAAGCCGCTCTCCGGAGCCACCTCACGGCGCCCGGTTTACGAACCACCCGCGAAGCGGGGCCAGTTGGAATCGCCTGGATGGGACCGATGAAAGCCGCACCAGCCACTTCCCGGCATCCCCGGGCGCGGCGCGGGCGGCTGCCCACGCAGCGGTGGCGGCCTTCCGCGAGGCCGGAAAGCCGGGAAGCCGGAAAGCCGCTCCACGAGGCATCGGCCCACCCTGTAACCGCCAACACCCCTGGCCGCGCTTGCCTGTCCGCCACTGGCCTGGCGGAAGAAGCCCGCACACAAACGCTGTTCCAGAGTGATCTGTGACACCGCTGTGACCGGAGGTGTGGGCTCCGCCACAGCCCACGAGGGTGCTCCCCTGGTGTGGTGGGCGGATGCCGACCGCCTCCCGCACCGCTCCCGCCGTCCTCGCCGCTGCCCTGCTGCTCACCGCCTGCGGTTCCCAGAGCTTCTCGCCGGGCGGGGGTACCGGCGGCGGCCCGGTCCGGGCCGAGGCACTGTGCCCGTCGGACTTCTCCCGGTACGGCAGCCCGCCGTCCTCAGAACCGTCCGTTCGTCCCTCCGGCACACCGACCGCGCTGCCCCTGCCCTCCGCCGGAGGCACGGCCGAGGACGGCGTCAAGATCACCGCGCTGTACGCCTGGGGACAGGAGAGCGGCTGCGCGGGAGTCGCCTACAGCGCGGACTTCGAGCTGACCAACCAGCAGACGGAGACCGCCACGTACACGTTGACCATCGGGTTCCTCTCAGCCTCCGGCGGCGCGGTCGACAACGCGGAACGGACCGTCGAGGCGGTCGGGCCGGGGCGGACCGTCAAGGGCACCGTCGTCATGGGCGAGCCGGTCGGGAACGCGCCCGAGGTGACGGGCGTCGAGGTGATCAAGACTCGTAGCGTCCCGGAAGCCGAGGCGTCGTCCGCCTCGGGAACGTGCCCGAAGTCGGGCATGCGCCTCTACGCCGACCAGGGGGACGCAGCCATGGGGCTGCGCGTCGTCGGCCTGCACCTGGTCAACTGCGGTACCGGGCCCCTTCAACTCAACGGCTACCCGAAGCTCGCGATCCAGGACGAGGACCACCACACCGTGCACGGCATTCGCATCCTCCAGGGGACCGATCAGATCAGCACCGGCCTCGGTGGGGACAGCAGCCCGCAACCGGTCGTCCTGCGACCTGGTGAGGCCGCGGTGGCCGGGCTGGCCTGGCGGAACACCACCCAGGCCGGCGAACCGGTCAACGCGCCATACGTCCGTGTATGGGCCACGCCCGCAGCCGCTCCCGTGATGGTGGTCCCGGAACTCGACCTCGGGACGACCGGAAAGCTCGGCGTCGGCCCGTGGCGGAAGGACGAGACGCACCGGGAGCCCGCCACCACCGCCGCCGCGCGTCCGTGATCCCGCTCCTCTCCCTGATCGCGTGCGCGCTCGCCGTGTACCTGCTCGCACACCCGCGTACGGCATCCGGGATCAAGGTCGTCCTCCTCACCGCGCCCCCGGTGGCCGGCGTCATGTGGCTTCTGGTGGAGGTGTACAAGAGACCGGTCACGGCCGTGGCCGTCGCCGCGATGTTCATGGTCGTACTGATCGCGCTGCTTGGGCTCGTCGGCCACCCTCGCCTGCCGATCTGGACGAAGGTGATCGTGTTCGGCACGGTTCCGGCGGCGGCTCTGGCCTGGCTGCTGGTCGTCACCGCGGACGACACACTCAAGGACCCCGGCGAAGACCCGTGCTCCATGTACTACGGCGGCGTCGGCGTCTCGAAGGCGTTTCCCCCGCAGGCTTACTGCCGGTACGAGTACGGCAGCACCCACAACCTCGCGACCGGCGCCCAGTTCGTGTTCTGGGTCTGCTTCGCCATCAGCGTGGCGCTGCTGTCGATCGGTCTGTGGCAGGTCGTACGGGACCCTGGAACGCTCGTGCGGCAGTTCCGCTCCGGGGTGAGTCAGTCTGCTCGATGAAAACCCATGGGCTGCGGTACGGATGAAGCGACTTGGCCAGCGCCCTGCGAAGAGATCATGATGTGGGGATGCCCGACAACCGATCCTCTGTGGCACCGCATGTGGTGCGGCTCCCCCAGTACACGAAGGCGGACCAGGAGGAGATCCTCGGCAACGGCGATGACCCCTTCGGTGTCGCCTCGGCCGGCCTGACCTGGCTGCCCAAAGAAGAACACTTCGGAATCAGACACGAAGACCGGCTCGTGGCACACGCCGGCCTGCTGCGACTGCCTGTCGCGATCGGCGACGCCGAGACAGAGGTGGTGGGCGTCGGCGGGGTGGCCGTCGCACCCGGCATGCAAGGTCAAGGCCTGGCTCGACTCGTCGTCACAGCTGTCCTGGAGCACGCCCGCACGATGGGTCCTCAACATGCACTCCTGTTCTGCCGACCTCCCCTCGTGCCGCTCTACCGTCGCCTCGGATGGCACCCGCTCGATACGGACGTACTCGTCGAACAACCCGAAGACCGCCTGGTGACCATGCCGCTGCGGACCATGGTGACGCCCTTGCGCGACGGTGCCCGCTGGCCCTCAGGGCCAGTACGGCTTTTCTCGCTCCCTATGTGACGCAGGGCCAACCGGCACGGCGGCGAAGGGCCTCGTCGAAGGCCACGAAACTTTTAAGATGCTCAAGCGTCAAGAGAGTTCTGCTGTCGTGACTCGTGGGGAACATCAACGAGCGGGCAGATCGGCCGGGCGGTCCACGGCGTACACGGTGACGGGGCGGCCCTGCAGATGGTCCTCTCGGCGCGGCGCGAACCCCAGTCGTACGGCGACCCGTACCGACGCGTCATTGCCCGGCCGCATGAGAGCCGTGAAGTAGTCGTCATCAAGCGTGGAAAACCCCCAGTCCAGACACGCTTGAGCGGCCTCGGTCGCATACCCGTGCCCCCACTGATCCGCTCGAAGCGTCCATCCCAGTTCCACCTCATCGAACTGCTCCCAGGGCAGACCGCTTCGACCGATGAACTTCCCGCTCGACTTCAGCTCGATCGCGCACAGACCATGGCCTCGCTCAGCCCACTGACGCTCGATCGCAGTGAGGCGTTCCAGTGCTTGCTGACGCGAGAAGGAACCGACGAAGCGGTTGACCTGCGGGTCGGCATGAAGCTCGACGAAAACGTCAACGTCGGACACACGCAGAGGTCGCAGGAGCAGCCGCTCAGTCTCGATCACGTGTCCGAGCATAAAGTTCGCCGCCGACCGCTGTGACGGCCACGAGTTCGCGGCACTCTGGCGTCGAGACACCAAGGCACGGACCGTCGTAGCCGCGGTTCTCAACTCCGGGCAGCGTTACGAGGGCCACGAACCGTGGCCGGCAAGCAACCGAGAATCCGCCGCCGCAGCCGAGTTCAGCGGCGAGCACGTCGAATCACGGTGGCACGAACCCGCACTCCTCTCGCCTACCTCCTCTGACCGAGGAGCCTGTGGGCGGCCCGCTGTCGGCGATGAGGGTAGTGCTGCCCGACGCGACGAGCGGTGCCCCGGCAACGCTCATCCGCGACCAGGCGAATTCGCCGCCCTCAGCGATGACTTCTTCGGCTGCCCGCAAGTTGGGGGGCGTGCCGCAGCTCACAGCGGCTGGGGGATGCGGGCGGGGAACAACCGAAGCTGGTTGGCCGTTCATCTATACGTGGCTGGTGGAGGGGACAGTGTCCCCGGGCCTCACCTATAGCCCATGGGGACGATCGTTCGGCTGAAGCCCCATGGAGCCTTTCGCCGAGAGGCGACCGCCCTCCGCACGCCACCGCACACGGCCCCGGCTGGTCTCCCCCGTCCAGCCGGGGCTTTCGTGCGCCGCCAGTCCCCGCGGCCCCGTATCAGAAGCCGTCGGCCGCTCGCCCCGTCGCGCCGCTACCCCGGCCTCTCCTCAGGCGAGGTGAAGGGTGCTCAGGGCGGTGGTCCAATCGGTGACGATCGCGTGCTGTGCGGCGGCGAGGGTGACGCTGCCCTTGCAGACCGCGGTGTGCAGCTTCGTCTCCACCGGGTCCTTCGCGTTGTTGACCCCGGAGCCCTTCTTGTGGCCGGGGTCGGCCGGCTCCACCCACAGGTTGCGGTAGTCGTTGGGGTCGCCGCCCAACTGCAGGCTGATCAGGTGGTCGTACTCGGCATCTCCCATGCGTCCGGTGAAGCCGTAGGAGGCGGCGTTGAGCTTTTTCTCCTTGCCCGTCACGTACGTGGAGGGGCGTATCCCGGAGGTGTAGCCGCCTTTGCGGCAGATCGTCGAGGCCAGGTTCGCCTGCGTGACCGCCGGGGATATCGCGCCCGGCGTGCACGTCGGATCCTCCAGCGGTTCCCCCTTGAGGTACCGGTAGTGGCAGGAGCCCGCGGCCGGCTGCTTTTGCACTGTGTAGTGCTTCTGCGGGCCTGCCCCCACCGCGATGGCCCGCCCCGAGCCGGTCGGCGCTCCCGTCACCGGGCTCTGCGTTCCGGACGATGTCGACGTGCCGAGGGAGACGGGTGAACAGCCCGCCAGCAGCAGGCTGGTGAGCAGGACGGGCGGCACGGTATGGCGGGCAGAACGCATGACGGTCCCTCACAGGCAGACGGTGGCACGGTGGCTGAGCAGATGCTCCTCCATGCCGATGTCCTGCCTCCGGGCGGGGTCCCGCTTCGTCGTCCGGCCCGTCGCCGCCCTGACGGTGCGCTCTCCCCGCTGCGGCTGTGTCACCGCCGCCGGTTCTGCCCGGACGCCCCTTCCCCTGTCGACAGGGCCCGTACGGACCGGGCGACCTCGTCGCGGAGGTCGTCGAGGCTGTGGTCGGGGCCGAGGACCATGCGCCGCAGCTGGGGCATGGCGATGCTCCAGCCGGTCAGGGCGAGGGTGAAGAACACGCGGGTCCGCGCGTCGCCGCCGGGCCCGCCTGATTCGGCGGCGTCGATCTTGTCCTGGTAGTGGCGGGTGCGGGCCTCTTCCGCCGGGACAGGCTCCTCGCCGATCTCCAGAGCCTCCCACATCACCAGCCGCAGGGCCTCGGGGTGGGCGCGGTGGTAGTCGAAGAGGCGCTCGGCGTAGCCGGGCAGGTCGTCGCTCGGCGGGACGGCCTCGGCGAGGTCGGCCAGGGTGCGTTCGACGACGACGGCGAAAAGCTTGTTCTTGTCGCCGAAGTAGTCGTAGATCGCACGCTTGTTGGCCTTGGCCGCGGCAGCGATACGGTCCACCCGGGCGCCGGCGACCCCGTGTGCGGCGAACTCCGTGGTCGCCGCCGCGAGGATGCGTTCTTTGGTCGCCGTGGAGTCGTATGCCATGCATCCGATGGTAACGAACTGGTTCGTTTGACGAAGTCAAGGCGCGCGTGCCACGCTCGATAAGCGAACCATCCAGTTCGTTCGGTTGGAGCTGAGTTATGTCCCGCAAGCTGCCTCTCCTGATGGCGCTGGCCTGTGGCGTCGGCGTGGCGAACGTCTACTTCCCGCAGGCCCTGACCCCTCTCATCGCCGACGGTCTCGGCGTCACGCCGGCCACTGCGGCGGTCGTGGCGACGGTGACCCAGCTCGGTTATGCCGTCGGAATCTTTCTGCTGGTGCCCCTCGGCGACCGCCTCCCCCGCCGCCCGCTGATCACCGGCCTGCTCGCGACGACCGGTGCCGCCCTCCTCGTCGCCGGTCTGGCCCCGGCCGGCGGCCTCCTCCTGGCGGCGGGTGCCGTGGTGGGCGTGGCGACCGTGGTTCCGCAGCTCCTGCTGCCCATGGCCGCGGGTCTGGTCGAGTCCGATCGGCGCGGGAGTGTGATCGGCACCCTCCAGGCGGGCCTGATCGGCGGCATCCTGCTGGCCCGCACCTTCGGCGGCGTACTCGGCGAGCACCTGGGCTGGCGCGCCCCGTATCTCGTCGCCGCCGTGCTGACCGGGCTGCTGGCCGTCGTCCTCGGCCTCGCCCTGCCGGGCAACGCCCCGGCCGTGCACGACCGCTACCCGACCCTGCTCGCCGACACCCTGCGGATGCTGCGCGGCGAGCGGGAGCTACGGCGCTCCGTGCTCTTCCAGGTCACTCTCTTCGGCGGGTTCAGCGCGGCCTGGACCGCGCTGGCCCTGCTCATCACCGGACCCGACTACGGCTTGGGCACCCAGGCCGTGGGGCTGCTGGCCCTGATCGGGGCGGGCAGCATGTTCTGCGCGCCCGCGGCCGGACGCTGGGTGGACCGGCTCGGCGCCGACCGGGTGAACCTGTGGTGCATTCTGGCCGCCCTCGCCTCGGCGGCGGTGCTCACCGCGGGCGCGTTGGGCGGAGTAGTTGGGCTGGCGGCGCTCGCGGTCGGACTGCTGCTGCTGGACGTGGCGGTGCAGTGCGGTCAGGTCGCCAACCAGGCCCGAATCTTCGCGCTGCGCCCCGAGGCCCGCAGCCGACTGAACACCGGCTACATGACCTGCGCGTTCCTCGGCGGCAGCGCCGGGTCATGGCTCGGCACCCGCGCCTACGTCCAAGTGGGCTGGGGTGCCGTCTGCACCCTCATCGCCCTCGCCGCGGTCCTCGCCCTCGCCGCGTACCTGACCGGGCACCGCGAGCAGCGCAGCAGCCGGGAGACCCGGCCCCGGCTGGCCGGCCTCCCGCGGTGAGGCGTCCCCGTCAGGCACCGAGGCGGCACACCATCCGGCCGAGCGAGGCCGCACCGTGCCGAGAGCGCCGACTCGGCACGGTGCGGCGGTCGGTGCGGTCGGGTCAGCCGGCGAGAACTGTGACGCGTCCCAATGGTTCGCGATGAATGCCTTGCGCAGGATGCGCGCCAACTGGGCGTAGTGGACGGCCCGTTCGGTACGGCCCAACCTTCGGCCCACCTCGTCCATGTAGTCGCAGCAGTGGATGTAGAAGGCGAGGCTGATGACGGCGTTGCTGCCCGGGGCCTCGGCACCGGAGTAGGCCCCGAGCGAGGCCTCGAACGCGGGCCGCCGACACCGACGCGGTCCCCCGGACGCAGCCGGTCGTGCACCTGGGCGGATCCGCCCCGTCCCGCGGGCTCCCTCAGCACGGCGATCCGGTAGGTGTGGGCGTCCCATCGGTCGCCGCACAGCGAGTACTGCCGGGTCGTCCCGTCCGGCAGTACGAGGTCGATGTGGGACCCCGGCGTCCAGTCCGGCAGCCGTGCCCCGCCGGGGTGGGTGAGGGTGAGTGATACGACGCCCTCGGCGACGTGCTCCTTCGCGGAGACCGTCAGTCCCGAACCGACGCCGGGCCGGGCGTCCGCCAGCGCACTGGTTCCGACCACGTTGTCGCCTCCCGTCGTTGGGGTTGCCCGCAGGATGCGCGGTGACGGGAGACGGCCGCGACGGCATTCTCAATCAGTGAGAGACGAATCCTTGAGCGACGGATCCTTGAGCGACGATCTTCCTCCGGCTCCCAGCGCGCGGGAGACACCGCGTGCCGCCGTCCGCACCACGGGCACGACGGACGAGCCCCCCGCCTCGTTGGGCACGATCACCGCCAGCGCGGCCACCACCTCACCCCGTGCGTCCCGCACCGGCGCGGCGATGCCCAGGGCGTCCGGGTGGACGTATCCCGGGCAGTACGCGTACCCCTGCCGGCGGACCTCGGCCAGTACGGCTCGCAGCCGCGCGGCGGTGGCGGGGGTGTCCGGGGTGTAGCGGTCCAGGGGCCCGTCGAGGACGCGTTCCCGCAGGTCGGCGGGGCCGTGGGCGAGCAGGACCAGACCGCTGGAGGAGGCGTGCAGGGGGAGGCGGCCCGCGATGCGGGTGTAGTTGATCACGGCTTCCGGTGCGGTCAGCCGTTCCAGGAACAGCACCTCGTCGCCGTCCAGCACGCCGAGCTGCACATGGTGGCCGACGACGTCGTGGACGCCCTCCATGAACGGCATGGCCGCGTTGCGCAGCGAGAGGGAGGGCGAGGCCCGGGTGGCCAGCTCCCACAGGCGCATGCCGATCCTGACCCGGCGGTCGTCCCGGTTCAGGAAGCCGTACGACACCAGCTCGGCCACCAGACGCGACGCGGTCGCCACGTGCAGCCCGGAACGCCGGGAGATCTCCGAGACGGTCAGGGCCGGCTCCTCCGGTGTGAACGCCTCGAAGATGCGTACGGCCCTGGCCAGCACCGACTCGCCGTTCTGTGTCCTCACCCGGCCATCATCGGACCCCGCCCCGGCACGTCAAGCCCGCGTCGGCTCGACGATGCCGAGTCGCTCCGCGAGTTCGTGGGCGCCGATGCCGTATGTCTCGCGGATCCGTACGCCGTCGGGGCCGACGTCGAAGACGCCGTGGTCGGTGTAGACGCGGCTGACGCAGCCGACGCCGGTGAGCGGGTAGGTGCACGACGGCACGAGCTTCGGTTCTCCGGAGCGGGTGAACAGCGTCATCATCACGTAGACGTCCTTGGCACCGATGGCGAGGTCCATGGCGCCGCCGACGGCGGGGATGTCGTCGGGTTTGCCGGTGGTCCAGTTGGCGAGGTCGCCGTCGAAGGCGACCTGGTAGGCCCCGAGGACGCAGACGTCGAGGTGCCCGCCGCGCATCATCGCGAAGGAGTCGGCGTGGTGGAAGTACGCCGCTCCCGGCAGTTCGGTCACCGGGACCTTGCCGGCGTTGGTCAGGTCGGGGTCGACCGCGTCACCCTCGGCCTTCGGGCCCATGTTGAGCATGCCGTTCTCGGTGTGCAGCACGACCCCGGAGTCGGCCGGCAGATGGTCGGCGATCTTGGTGGGCTGCCCGATGCCGAGGTTGACGAAGGCGCCGGACGGAATGTCGCGTGCGATGACGGCGGCCAGCTCGTCCATCGAGAGCCGGTGGTCGGCGCGCGCCTGATCGCTTGGCGTGGTGGTCATCGTGCCCCCTGGACGGTGTAGCGGCGGGCCTCGACCTGGACGACCCGGTCGACGTAGATGGACGGGGTGACGACGGCCTCGGGCTCGAGCTTGCCGGGCTCGACGACCTGGTCGACCTGGACGATGGTCGTCGTGGCGGCCGTGGCCATGACCGGTCCGAAGTTGCGGGCCGTCTTGCGGTAGACAAGGTTGCCCATCGCGTCCGCGATGTGTGCGCCGATCAGCGCGTAGTCGCCCTTGATGGGGTACTCCAGCAGGTACCTCCGACCGTCGATCTCGCGCTCCTCCTTGCCCTCGGCGAGCGGTGTGCCGACCGCGGTCGGGCAGTAGAAGGCGCCGATGCCGGCACCGGCCGCGCGCATCCGCTCGGCGAGGTTGCCCTGCGGGACCACCTCGAGCTCGATCTTCCCCGCGCGGTAGAGGCCGTCGAAGACCCAGGAGTCGGCCTGGCGCGGAAAGGAGCACAGCACCTTGCGCACCCGGCCTGCGGCCAGCAGCGCGGCCAGCCCGACGTCACCGTTGCCGGCGTTGTTGGACACGATCGTGAGGTCCTTGGCGCCCTGCCGGATGAGCGCGTCGATCAGGTCGAACGGCATCCCGGCCAGGCCGAAGCCGCCGACGAGGATCGTGGAGCCGTCCTCGATCCCGGCGACCGCGGCGTCGGTGCTTTCGAGGATCTCCGCCCGGCTCATCGGTCCGACCCCGTGACAGCGCAGTTCTCGAGTACGACGGCCAGGCCCTGACCGACCCCGATGCAGATCGCCGCGACACCGTAGCGCTGCCCCGTCTCGCGCAGCACCTTCGCCAGCGTGGCGAGGACGCGGCCGCCCGAGGCGCCCAGCGGATGTCCGATCGCGATGGCGCCGCCCTTCTGGTTGACGATGCCCGGGTCGATCTTCCATGCGTCGACGCAGGCGAGCGACTGCACGGCGAAGGCCTCGTTGAGCTCGACCGCGCCCACCTGGTCCCAGCCGATTCCGGCCCGGGCCAAGGCTCGGTTGGCGGCCTCGACGGGGGCGTAGCCGAAGGCCTGCGGCTCCAGCGCCATCACACCGCGGCCCGCGATACGGGCGATCGGGTCGGCCCCGATCGTGGCCGCCGCCTTCTCGCTGCCCAACAGCACCGCGGAGGCACCGTCGTTGAGCGGGCTGGCGTTGCCCGCGGTGATGGTGCCGCCCTGCTCCGCCGTACGGAAGACGGGTCGCAGCCCGGCCAGGACCTCCGGCGTGGATCCGGCCCGGATGCCCTCGTCGCGGGCCAGGTCGACGCCGTCGACCGGTACCACCAGGTCGTCGTAGAAGCCCGACTCCCAAGCTGCGTGGGCGAGTTGGTGGGAGCGGGCGGCGAACTCGTCCTGCCGCTCGCGGGAGATCCCGAAGCGCTCCTGGAGCTGCTCGTTGGCCTCGCCGAGGCTGACCGTCCACTCCTTCGGCATGCGCGGGTTGACCAGCCGCCAGCCGAGAGTGGTGGAGACCGCGGTGACATCGCCGGCCGGGAACGGCTTCGCCGACTTCGGCAGCACCCAGGGCGCACGCGTCATCGACTCCACGCCGCCGGTCAGCACCACCTCGGCGTCGCCGGACTCGATCGTGCGGCTCGCCGTCATCGCCGCGTCGAGGCTCGACCCGCACAGCCGGTTGACCGTGGTACCGGGCACGCTCACCGGGAGCCCGGCGAGCAGCGCCGCCATGCGGCCGACGTTGCGGTTGTCCTCGCCGGCGCCGTTGGCGTTGCCCCACACCACGTCGCCGATCGCGGCGGGGTCGAGACCCGGCACCCGGGCGAGCGTCGAGGTGATCGCGGCGGCGGCGAGGTCGTCGGGGCGTACACCGGCCAGCGCGCCGTTGAAGCGGCCGAACGGCGTGCGGGTTGCGGAGTAGAGGAAAGCACTCATGGCAGCGACGTTAGTCCCGGGCCGCGATATTCTGAAGTACTCATATCCGAGCCGATTGATATGGATGACATATGGATCTGCGCCACCTGCGGTACTTCGTGGCGGTGGCCGAGGAGCGCCACTTCGGTCGCGCGGCCGAGCGGCTCCACATGGCCCAGCCGCCGCTGTCCCAGCAGATCCGCCAGCTCGAAGCCGAACTCGGCGTACAGCTACTCCACCGCACCACACGCCGCGTCGACCTCACCGAGGCCGGCCGGGCCTACCTGGAGCGGGCACGCGCGATCCTCGCCGACGTCGACGAGGCCGCCCAGCACGCACGGCTCGTCGCCGCCGGCTCGGTGGGCCACCTCGCGATCGGGTGCGTGGGCTCGGCGACGTACAGCGTTCTGCCCGCACTCTCGCGGCGGCTCACGGAGGATCTTCCCGGCGTCGACTTCTCCTTCCGCGGGGAGATGCTCGCGCCCGACCAGGTCGAGGCGCTGCGCACCGGCGCGATCGACGTCGCGCTGCTGCGTCCCGTGGCCGCCGACCTCTCCCTCACCGTGCACACGCTGCGTCGGGACCGGCTCGTCGTCGCCGTACCGGCCGACCACCCGCTCGCCCGCAGGAAACGGCTGCGGGCGGCGGACCTGGCCGGTGTCGACCTGATCGTGCACTCCGCCGACCGCCGGTCGGTGATGTACGACGTCGTGCTCGGCCTTCTGCGCGACGCCGGGGTCGAGCCGCACATCCGCCACGAGGTCGGCGAGACCTCGACGCTGGTCACGCTCGTGGCCGGCGGCCTCGGCGTCGCCGTCGTGCCCGAACCCGTGACCGCGCTGACGCTCGACGGCGTCGCCTACCGACCGCTGTCCGGGGCCGGCGCACGCGTGGAGCTGGCCGTGGCCCACCGCGCGGACCGCTCCGAGCCGCACCTGGAGCGCACCGTGGGGATCATCCGGGCGATGTTCTGAGACGGGCCGCGAACGCGTTGACCGGGGTCCTCGTCGGGGGCGGCGCCGGGACTCCGCCATGGGGGGTCTCGCCCGATCGGACTTCGATCGCAACCGGAGCCGCGCTCTGGCCCCATCCGGAGCTCGGGTTCCTCCGGTATGCGGCCACCGACCGGTGCACGCGGGCGAACGTCAGGCGCAGGGGGCGTCTCCGCACTGCCAGGAGCCGCCGAGCGGTGCCCTGTGGGCCCTGCGGCCGTCAGCGGAGCAACTGGACTCCGTCGCGGCCCGACCCGGGTACGGGGCAGTCATCGCGACCGGGCCGGGCAGCGAGGTTCCGTATCCCGCCGCCCGGCCCGGCCCTCGCACGTCAGGGCCTGATCGTCAGCCAGTCGAGTGCGGCGACCGGGCCCGTGCCCTTCGCCACGAGGTAGAGGTCGTGCGCGCCGGTGACCTCGCGGTTCAGGCGCACGGACTGCTTCTGCCAGTCCCCGGCACCCGTGACGGGCACCACCGCGGCCACCGGACCGTCCGGCGCGTCCAAGCGCAGCTGGAGCGAACAACCCCGGGCACAGGCGGAGTTGAGTCGTGCGGTGAGGTTGTCGCCACGGAGGTTCGCCTTGCGGAAGGCCACCCAGTCGCCGGAGCCGAGGACTCCGGTGGCCGCCGTGCCTCGCTCCACCCCTCGTACGCTCGTGGCCCGTTCGGCCTGGAGCGTCGAGGTGGCGTCGGGCCCGTCACCGTACAGCCGGATGTCGTTGACGACCCAGGGTGCGGGCCCGCTCGCGGTGAGCGTGATCCGTATGTAGCGGGCGGTGGTCTGCGCGGGGAACACCGCGTCCTGGGTGAAGGAGCGGCCGGAGACCCTGGCGAGCGGGTCACTGAAGTTCGTGCCGTCGCGGCTGACGGAGACCGTGAAGCCGTACGGCTGGCCGCGGGTGTCGCGGCCCGCGTCGAGGGAGAGCCGGTCGAAGGTCTTGCTCTCGCCGAGGTCGACGGTCAGAAACTGGCCGGCGGCCTGCGGGGCGGCGCCCGTCCAGCGGGTGTTGATGTCGCCGTCGACGGTGGCGGAGGCCTCGGTGCCGTCGCTCGCGGTGGCACTCCAGTTGCCGTGCCGCACCCGCTGCCGGCAGCCGGGCAGGTCGCAGCCGGTCGACCAGATGGGGGCGCCGTACTCGTAGGCCCCCTGGTCGGGAGCCGTGCCGCGGACGTCGGTCGTGATGCCGTCGATGACCTCGCCCGCGTCGATGGCGGGCGATCCGGGCGTCAGCCACAGTTCGCCGTTGACGGCGTCCGTGTAGCCGGGTTTCTCGCTGATCAGGTTGGAGCGGACGATAGGCAGCGGGTCCCCGACCGGTGTCGCGGTGACCGGCCTGGGTCCGACGATGTTGCTGAGGTACGAGCCGGAGGCGTCCGTCGCGCCGCCGATGGCGGACGAGACGACGTTGATGCCGACCCCGTAACTGGAGTTGTGGTCCTCGTTGGCGATGCTGGGGCCGGTGTGACCGTTGAAGTAGACGCCCCGGCTTCCGGTGTTCCAGGCGACGTTGTGATGCAGCCGGAAGTGGCCGGAGTAGTTGTCGATGTAGTAGCCGTTCTGGCCGTCGGCGTCGTGCGCGGTGTTGTGGTCGATGGAGGTGCCGGAGCCGTTCAGGCTGCAGCAGACGTAGAAGGGTGAGCCGTCTCGGGAGGTGCGCATCGCCTCGGAGATGTCGTTGTAGGCGATGCGGTTGTCGTGGAATTCGGTGCCGTTGAGCTGCCAGGCGGTGTCGATGGCGGCCCGTCCGGTGCGCCGGATCGTGTTGTGGGTGACGGTGTGGCCGTTGCCGTTGATCTCGATGCCGGGGGTGTAGCTGCCCATCCAGCCGACGTCGTGGATGTAGTTGTTGGTGACGGTGTTGCCGGTGCCGCGGACCAGTACGCCGTTGCCGGCCGACTGAGCGATCTCACTGTTCTTGAGGGTGTTGCCGGTGCCGAGGATCTGCACACCCGAGTCGAGGATGCGGGAGGCGACGATGTGGCCCTCGAACGGTTCGATCGCGAGATCGCTGTCCGGCGGCATGGGCAGGGTGGAGAACTCGGAGATGTAGGTGGCGTGCAGTCGGTCGACCACAACGCCCTTGCTGGACGGGCCTGTTCGCAGGGAGGTTCCCCACAGGCTGAGGCCGCGGACGGTGACGTACGAGCTCTCGCTCAGGTCGACGCCCCACAGCCGGTGCTTGGCGGTCACCGTGTGGCCGGCGATGCCGCCCTTCGGGGGGACCAGGTAGAGGCGGTGTTCGGTCTTGTCGTAGTACCACTCCCCCGGCTGGTCGAGGGCGGCCTTCGATCCGACGAGGTAGTAGTTGCGGTAGGTCTGGTTGCCCATGCACAGCGGTGGGCAGCGGTAGTTGCCGCCCTTGAAGTCCAGCTTGCCCGGCGAGGTAGCCGTGACCGTGCCGGTCTGCTGGGCCCAGGGGTTGGACCCCGCCCACAGGTGCACGGTGGCGCCGGTCCAGTCGGCGCCGGGCAGGTCGGTGTCGTCGATGTGCTGGTCGGTGGAGGTGGTGTCGGCCTCGGCCCAGGTGGCGTTCAGCGGATCGGCCCCGGAGTTGGGCCAACGGCCCTCCGCCGCACGGGCGTTGTCCAGGAACACCGCGTTGAAGTCGGGGTCGGGCGGCAGGTCGGTGTCGGTGGCGACCAGTCCGCCGCCCGCGGCCTTCCAGCCGGTCACCTTCTCGGTCCCGTCGACGGTCACCGGGCCGTCGCCGTACGCGGCGATCGTGATCGGGGCGCCCTCGGTACCGGAGGGAGGGGTGAACTGTTCCCGGTAGGTGCCTTTGTGGATCAGGCAGGTGTCGCCGGGGCGGACGCGGTCGAGGCAGGCGCCGATGGTGCGCAGAGGGCTTGCCTGCGTGCCGTACGCGTGGTCATTGCCTCGTGGGGCGACGTGGTAGGTGTGTCCGGGCTGCGCCGCCTGCGCCTGGACCGGGGAGGTCAGCAGCGCGGTCACGGCGGCCAGTACGGACAGATGTCTGAGTCTCAAGTCCCGTCTCCAGTCGTCGGATGTGCGGTGGTCGGGGGATGTGCGGTGGTCGTCGGCCGTGTGAGGGGCGTCGGATGTGTGAGAGGCGGAGGTTCTCGCCACGCCGTCTCGGCTTCGCTTCCGTCCGGGGCTCCGAGCACGGCACACCTCAACCAGTGCTCGCCGGGCGGGAGTCGGCCTGCGAGTACGGGCAGGGCGGTGCGTCGTGCGAGGACGTTCGTGCCGGGCAGGCAGTCGACGACCTCGCCCTGGCGTCGGCCGTCGAGGTCGCGCAGTCCGGTGAGTCCCGCGGGGGCCGACACCCGTGCGTGTCCCGGTCCGCTCTCGCGGTCCGTGCCCGCGTCCCGGTCGACGGCGAAGCCGCCCTCGGCGGTGTGCAGGGCGCGAGCGGTGCGGATGCGGTGGGTGCGCACGTGCCAGGGTGCGGCTGCCGTCAGCCAGGTGGTGATCTCCACGTCGGGCCACGGGTGCCAGGTGCTGAGGACCGTGTCGGCGGTGACGTAGTGCGCGGCCGGCTCCTCGCGCACCCGGTAGTGCGCCCCGCCGTCGTCGCTCAGCGCCAGCATCGAGTCGTAGGCGCCCTGTTCGAGTCCGAGCGTGCCGTTCGGCAGGCTGAAGCCGAAGCGGGTGGAGTACGCGAACTTGGCGTACTTCTCGGCGCCATGGCGCACCCACGGGTGGTGCTGGCGCCCGGCGAGGAGGGTGACGTCGCCGTGCGTGCGCATCAGCACCGCCCCGGCGTGCGGCTGGGCGCTGACGGCGGGCAGGACGGGAGCCGGCTCCTCCTTGGCGGTCCAGAACGCGTGCTGTTCCGGCAGCGCGAGCGGCAGATACGCCTTGAGCGACCAGTAGGGCGAGCCCGGCGCGTTGTACTGCTCGGCCAGCGCGGGCTGCGGATAGCCGTACCCGACGGACAGCAGCCCGTCGGGCCCGGTCACCGGCCGTCCGCGCCACCAGCGCAGATGCCGCAGCAGATAGCCCTTCACCTCGCCCCACGGCAGTACGTCGACGCCCGCGAAGGGCAACGCGCCCCAGAAGGCGGCCTGCGCCCAGCGGTAGGTCAGACTGCGGCCGTAGGGGACGGCGGCGCCGTCGGCGGCGAACCAGTGCCGGAAGTCGCCGGCGAACCGGGCGGCCCGTTCCTTGAAGCGGTCGCCGCCGGTCAGGGTGTCGTACAGCAGGCCGTAGAAGTGCATGGCCCACGGGACGTAGTAGTCGCGCCGTTCGGTGGGGCCGTCCGCATACCAGCCGTCACCGAGCCAGAAGGTCTCCAGGCGGTCGAGGCGGGTGGTGATCAGCGAACGGTCGTAGGGCACCCCCACCCGGTCGAGGGCGAGGCTGATGAGCACCGGGAAGAAGAGCCAGTTGTTGTCGGTGGTCTGCCGGGGCAGCGCGCTGAGCAGCCAGCGGGCGAGCCGGTCGCGTTCGGGGCCGCTCAGCGGGTCCCACCACTTCTCGGGGGCGAGGGCGAGCGCGAAGCCGATGGCGGCCATCTCGACGATGCGCTGGTCGTGGTCGACGGGCTCGCCCCAGTACTCGGGGTGCGCGGGATCGCTGCCGTGGGCGAGCCCTCGGACCCACAACTCGGCGTGCGGCACCGTCTGTCCGCCCGCCGCGAGGGGCGCCAGTCCCCACAGTGGCCGGGCGAAAGCCTCCAGTTCGGCGGCCGTGTCGTCGTGGATCGCGGTGTTCACGCCGAGCCGTACGCGCGCCCGGCCCGCGCTGAAGCGGGACACCAGGGGATCCACCAAGTCCCGTACTTCGGAGGCCAGTTCGGTACGTGCGTCCTCGTCCATCAGCCCTTCTCCGCCCCGGCCAGCAGCCCGGTGCGCAGGAAGCGCTGGGCGAGGACGAATCCGATCAGCAGCGGCGCGCAGGCCACGAGTCCGGCCAGGGCCGCCTCCGGCTGGTGGATGTCGAGGTCGGCGAAGCCGCTGGAGTTGTTGACCGCGCCGGTGGACTGGAGCAGGGACATCAGGCCGAGTTGGAGGGTGAAGGTGCGGTCGTCGGAGAGCATCACGAAGGGCAGGAAGAAGTCGGTCCAGCAGCGGACGAAGCCGAAGAAGGCGATCAGCGCGATGGCGGGGCGGGCCAGCGGCACCGCCACCGACCAGAACAGCCGCAATTCGCTCGCCCCGTCGACGCGTCCGGCGTCCAGCAGGCTGTCGGGCAGGTTCGCCTGGAAGTGCAGGAAGGCGAGGTAGACGCCGAAGGGGTAGAAGGACAGCGGAAGGATCACCGACCAGACCGTGCCGGTGAGGTTGAGTGCCGACATCTCCAGGTACAGCGGGAGCACCAGCGCGGCCGGGGGAAGGATCATCGTCACGATCGACAGGGTGAGCAGGGCCCGGCGGCCGGCGAAGTCGTGTTTGGCGAGCGCATAGCCCGCGGGGACGCACAGCAGCAGCGAGATGGCCACGCTGGCCGCCGCGTAGATGATCGAGTTGCCGATCCACAGGGTGATCTGGCCGTCGTTGTACGACGTCAGGTGTGACCAGGCGTCGCCCACGTTGCCCAGCGAGCCGAAGCCGAGGGGTGAGCCGGTGGTCAGGTCGTCGGCCGTGCGGGTGGGTGCGAGAAGCAGCCAGAGCAGGGGCAGTCCGAAGAAGACGGCCGCGCCGAGCAGGAACAGGGCGCGGGCGCCGCGCGACAGAGCGGTCATCGCTTCACTCACCGGGAGTCGGAGGAGTCGGTGGCGTACATGCGGGTGCGGGTGATCACGATCCAGGCGGCCAGGACTCCGACCGCGAGCATGGCCAGCGACAGCGCGGCGGCCTTGCCGAAGTCGCCGTCCTGGGTGGCGTAGGTGTAGGCGAGCTGGTTGACGGACCAGGTGGGGCTGATCTGGCCGGGGGCGCCGGTGGACAGCACGGTCGGCTCGACGAACACCTGACTGCCGGAGGCGAAACTGGAGATCAGCACGAAGGCGACGTACGTGCGGACCATCGGCAGCTTGACGTGCCACATGGTCCGCCAGGCCGAGGCGCCATCGACCTGCGCGGCCTCCAGGACATCCTTCGGGAGCGCGTTGAGCGCCCCGTACAGGACCACGATCCAGCCGCCCGCGTGCACCGCGACGCCCATCACGGTGAGGACGGCGATGACGCTGCCGCCGGACAGCGCCTCCGTGGCGCTCTGGATGTCCATCAGCTTGAGCAGGGGTGAGAACGGGCTGCTGTCCGGGCTGACCATGAACAGCCACAGCAAGGCCGCGGCCGAGCCGGTGACCGCGCCGGGCAGGTAGTAGATGAGTTGGAGCGCGCTCGTCGTGCGGCCTGGGCGGGCGTGCAGGGTGAAGGCGAGGGACAGGACGGTCAGCAGCAGGATCGGCAGCCACAGCAGCAGATAGGTCGCCACGTTGGCGGCCGCGTCGGCGAGCCGGTAGTCCTCGAACACGGTCGTCCAGTCGCGCCCGCCGGTGAAGGAGCCCTTGTCGACGAACGAGGTCCACAGGGCGTACCCGGCGGGCGCGAGCCCGAAGACCACGAGGAACACGGTGTACGGGCCGACGAGGATCCAGACGGCGGCACTGCGGGCGGGGCGGCGCCGGCGGCGGGGTGTCACCGGTACCGGCGCCGCGACCGCGGACGGACGGGGTGTCGTGAGCGTTTTCATCCGACCGTGTACCCGCTGGTCTTGGCCGCCGCTTCCAGCTTGTCCTGCCAACTCCCGAGTGCGCTGCGGAGGTTGCCGCCGGAGTCGATCGCCTTGACGAGCGTGTCGTTGAAGCTGCTCTGCCAGTCGGCCTCGAAGCGGACCGCGCCGAAGCCGGGACGCAGTGCGCTCGCGGCAGCGGTCAGGGCGGGCATCGGATCGGCGGCGTAGTACGGGTCCTTCGACTTGGCCTCGCCCCACTTCTTCGCGGCCGCCGTGAAAGCGGGGTAGGTCGGCTGCTCCGCCTGGAGGGTCACGTCGGTGGTCATCCAGCGCACGAGATCCGCCGCCTCCTTGGTGCGCTCCCCGGCGTGCGCGGAGACGAGGAAGGCACCGCCGCCGACCTGTCCGGCGTAGGGCTTGCTCTCGCCGGACCAGGTGGGCATGGGGGCGGCGGCGATCCGGCCCTTGGGCACCTTGAAGGCAGGGCCGAACATGAAGTCGCCGAACCAGGCCGGGGCGGGCAGCATGAGGATCTGGTCGCCCTTGCCGAACTTGGCGAAGCCGGGGTCGATGGGTACGACGGTGGTGACGGCCTTCTCGCGGGCGAGCGGCTGGAGCAGATCGGCGACTCGGGTGCAGTTAGCCTGGCCCAGGTCTATGTGGACCTCGGTGAGGCTGAGGGTGTCGCGGGTGGCGCAGCCGCTGCTGCCGAAGTAGATGCCGGCGCCGTACTTGCCGTTGACGGCTCCGACGATGGTGCCGGGGTGCTCCTCGGCCGCCTTCAGGCCGGTCCGCTGGTACTCGGCCCAGGTCTTGGGGACCTGGTAGCCGTACCGCTTCATCAGCGTCGCGTCATACCACAGGACGGTGGGGGCGATGTCGTTGCGCAGGCAGTACGTCTTGCCGCCGAAGGTGCAGGTGTCGAGGGAGCCAGGGGTGAAGCCGTCGCGGACGGACTTGGGAACAAGGTCGTCGAGCGGGGCCGCGTAGCCGAACTTCTCGCTCGCGAGGGTCGCCGCCTCGGCCGGGTTGGCCAGGAACACGACGTCGGGCCAGCCGCTCTTGGTGCGGTTGGCGAGCGAGATCTTGGTGGGTACGTAGCCCGCGTCGGGCGGGATGGTGACGATGCGCATCTTCAGGTCGGGGTGGGCCTTCTTGTACTGCTGGGCCGCGGGCATCCGGGTGTTGTCCACCCAGACCAGCAACTCGCCCTTGCCGCCGCCCGACCCGCCGTCGGCGCCGCCGCCGGTTCCTCCGCAGCCGGAGAGGACCAGAGCCAGGGCCGCGGCCGCGGTCAGGGAAGCCGCGCGCCATCTCTTCATGGGGGACCGCCTTTTCGCCGAGGAGTCTTACGTCGGGAGCAAGGATTGCGATAGTTTTCGCAAAACTTGATCGCCCGGCAACGTAGGAGATTCATCCGATGACGTCAACGGTTCGGACAGGATCCGGTGAGGCGAGACGGCGCACCCTGGCCGAAATCGCCGATCAGGCAGGCGTTTCGGTGTCCACGGTCTCCAAGGTGCTGCACGACAGATCCGATGTATCGGCGGAAACACGAGCCAAGGTGCAGCGCCTGCTGGGACAGCACGGCTATCTGGCGAAACACCGCCCGGCGGCCACCGCGGCCCCGCCCGGCGGGCTGATCGACTTCGTCATCAACGAACTCGACAGCCCCTGGGCGGTCGAGTTGATCCGGGGTGCGGAGGACGTCCTGCACGACGCGGGCATGGGGCTGGTCGTCTCCTCGACCCACGGCCGGACCAGACGCGCCCGTCAGTGGCTGGACTCGCTGGCCACCCGCTCCACGCGCGGAGCGATCCTCGTGGTGCCCGAACTGACGCCCGAGCAGCACGAGGAGCTGAGCCGGCTCGGCATCCCCTTCGCGCTGGTGATGCCGATCGACGAACCCGCGCCGGGCACGCCGTGGGTGGGCGCGACCAACTGGCCCGGCGGACTGGCCGCGACCCGCCACCTCATCGAGCTGGGCCACCGGCGCATCGCGATCATCAGCGGCCCGGAGCGCCGGCTCACCTCCCGGGCACGCGTCGACGGCTACCGCTCGGCGCTGGCCGAGGCCGATCTCCCCTTCGACGCCGAGCTGGTGCGCTACGGCGACTTCACCCACAACCTCGCGCACCAACACGCCCTGGAACTCCTGGCGTTGTCCGACCGTCCTACGGCGATCTTCGCCGGCAGCGACCACCAGGCGCTGGGCACCTACCGCGCCGCCGCCGAACTGGGCCTGCGCATCCCGGCCGACGTCAGCGTGGTCGGCTTCGACGATCTGCCCTTCGCGGACTGGGTCACCCCGCGCCTGACGACCGTCCGCACTCCCCTGGCCGACATGACGGCGCTCGCGGCCCGGATGGTGCTGCGACTGCTCTCCGGGGAACAGCCGGAGACGACGCGGGTGGAGGTGGCGACGGAACTGGTGGTGCGGGAGAGCAGCGGACGCCGTCCACCGCACTGAGCCCGTGGTGCGGACGCCGGCCCACTCGGCGAGGGGGCGCTCGATCGGGTCGGCGGCGGTCGGCGGCAACGGGTCGCAGGGCGACCAGGATCCGGACGGTGACGGTCCCTCGCTACCGGCTACCGGCTACCGGCCTGCTGACAGCGGGGGCTGCAAGGATGCCGCCATGGAGCAGATATTGAGTCGGCAGGAAGCATCAGAGGCGGTCCAGGACTACGGGTGGCGCTTCTTGCTGGGCACCTTGCGAACGTCGGTCCGGGTCAGATCGCTGGCTCAGGCGACGGGCTTGGCGGCGGACACCGTCGCGGTGTGCGGCGACAACGCCGATCGGCACCTTCTGGTCGATGTCCGCCCCGATCGGGTCGTCTTCACTCTGCAGTCGTTGGACCGCGCAGCGGTTACTACCCGGGATGTCGAACTCGCGCGTCAGATCTCCGCCACCGCTGACGGGTCCGGCCTTCTGACCGAGCCCGAAATCGGAACGGGGGCACCGCGGTCCGTCCAGCTTCTGGAGATCGCGATCGATGCACTGAACATCGCCGGGATTCGGCCGTTCTGGAAGGCGGTGCTGGGCTATACGGATGAGGCGGATGCCGAGGGACCGGAGGATCCGCTCGTCGACCCGGTCGGGCAGGGTCCTGCCATCTGGTTCCAGCAGATGGACCGGGCGCGCCCTCAGCGCAATCGCATCCACTTCGACATCTGTGTTCCGCATGACGAGGCACCCCGGCGGATCGAGGCCGCACTGGCGGCTGGAGGCCGACTTGTGTCCGCGACCCGTGCCCCCGCTTTCTGGGTACTTGCCGACCTGGAGGGAAACGAAGCCTGCGTTACCACGTGGCAGGGTCGAGACGGCTGAGTCCTTCTTCGACCGTGCTGCTCACACCCTAGGCCGCGCGTACGGCCCTTGAGCGATCTCCGCCCGCAAGAAGCGCACTTCCTCGATGTCGACGTCGGCCGACACGGTCGTGCGGCGCCTTCTGGGTGCCGTACGACCGTGGTGAGGGCAGCCCCTGCGGGACACCTGGTCAGTCCTGGTCGGCGGGGAGGGGGAGGAATCGCAGGTAGGCGGGGACGGCGACGGCGGTGACAGCGACGTGCATGACCATCAAGGCGATGACGGCACCCCAGCTGGTGCCGGGCCTGCTGTCGGAGACGCCGACCATGATGTCGGGGATCAGGCTGACGATCAGGACGACGGGCACGAGGGTGCGCAGCAGCCGGGCCGGACGGGCCGATCGCGCGCGGATGATCGCCCAGGCGGCAGCGGAGACCACAACGCCGAAGACGGTGAAGGCGGCGTAGGCGGGCAGTTGGAGGGCTTCGAAATCGTCCGAGGCGCCGGCGGCGTGGGCTATCGCGGCGATGACGGCGTTGAGGGCGACGGCGACGGCGGCGGTGCCGATCAGGCCGCCGGTGACGACGAGACCGCTGGGACGGGCCGGGCCGGCGGCGAGCTGGTGGCTCATCGTGTTTCTCCGGATCGAGTGGGGACGGGGCGGGGAGGCGGGTGGGAAAGCGGGTGGGGTCAGCCGGCTATGGCGACGGAGCGGCGGCCGGTGGTGGTGTCGGTGAGCGCGGTGAGGATCCAGGCGGCGACGTCGGCGCGGCTGATGGTGTCCCCCATGCGCAAGGTCGCCGACTCGGGCAGGGGCTTGGCGGCGCCCGTGGCAGGACCGTTGGTGAGGCGGACTGCGTGGACGAGGGTGTAGTCGAGGTCGCTGGCACGCAACGCGTCCTCGGCGGCCGCCTTGTCCTTGACCATGGCGCCCATGGCCGTGCTGGACATGAACTTGGCGGGTCCGCTCAGGCGTTCGCGCAGCACGGCGAAGGAGGACAGTTCCACGAACCGGGTGACGCCGGTGGTGGCGGCGCCGGAGATGACGGCGCGCGTGGCGTCGGTGATGACGGTTCCACCGGTCGCGCCGAGAGTACTGATCACCGCGTCGACGCCCGCCATGGCCTGCGTGACGTCACCGGCGTCGGTGGCCTGCCCGGCGACCACGTCGAGGCCGGGCTGAGCGTCCACTTTCTCGGGTGAGCGGACGAGCGCGCGCACGGTGTGGCCCGCGGCCAGAGCCTGGTCGACGACCAGGCGCCCGGTGGCTCCCGTGGCACCGAGGACAAGCAGCTTCATGGGGGGCTCCTCAAGGCTTCGGCGCTGCTCGGAACCCCGGGCAGTCACTTAAAGCGTTAACTGAAAAGTAGCGGCAATGGCTTCAAGCTTCAAGTCATCACAAGCTGGATTCACTTCAAGCGTGAAGCATCGGTACATTGGGGAGCATGACGAACACCCCTGCTGACGAGGCACCCCGCTGGCTCGACGACGAGGAGCGCCGCGCCTGGCTCGGCCTGGTCGGCATCATGCGACGCCTGGAACACGCGCTCGACACGCAACTGCGCGACGAAGGGCTGACGCACTTCGAGTACGGGGTGATGGCGGCACTGTCGGATTCGCCGCAGCGGGAACTGCGCATGAGCGCGCTCGCCGCGTTCGCCGAGGGCTCGCTCTCCCGCCTCTCCCAGGTCGTGGCCCGGCTCGAACGCAAGGGATACGCCCAGCGCCGCCCCGATCCGGCCGACGGCCGCTACACGCTGGCCGCCCTGACCGACGAGGGGTACGACAAGATCGTCGACGTCGCTCCCGGCCACGTCGCGGAGGTGCGCCGTCTGGTGTTCGACCCGTTGACCAAGGCGCAGGTCAAACAGCTTGCCCACATCGGCCAGCGGATCCTGCACACCATCGCCCCCGACCACTGCGACGGCGACCGGGGCTGAGAGCGTTCGGGGTTCCCCACGATCCGACCGACGTGCCGGCCGAGATCGTCGACCACCCCGCCGAGCAGTGAGGGCGCGGGGCGAAACCGCCACGCCGTCGCCTCGACCACCGTGCGTCGGTCTACCGGCGGACAGCCCCTAGCCTTCACAGCGAGGAACAGAAGCCCGAGCACGGCCCACGCCTCATCAGAGATCACGTCACGCGACACAAGCACAAGGCTGCGCCCGACGATTTCGAAGACCCTCTGGAAGCACGCTCCGAGGCTGACCGAGACTTGTTGTCCGCGCGCACCACGAAGCGTCTACTGGTCAGACGGGATCGGTGAACGAGATCGGCTTGCCGGTGGCGTGGGCATAGGCGATCTCCCTGCTCGTGGACTCGCCGATATACCCGCCGGGGTTGACGACCAGAACCCGGTCAGCCAGGTCGATCTTGCGCAGGTGGAGGGCGTCCAGCGCGGTCTTCTGCTGGTTGGTGATCAATTCGTCTGCTTCGCCTGGCGCGACGACGATGACACCTGCGAAGGTCAGATCACGGTTCGCCGCACGCATCTCGTCCACGAACCGGGTAGAGCCGCAGATGCAGACAATCTCGGGTCGGTCGGGCACGGCTCAGTCCTTCGGTTGAACGGGAAACCGTCAGTGTGCACGTTGACATCACAGACAGGCACACGAGGCAACAGTTTACGCAGCGAGATGGACACCACGCGGCTGCACTGTCGCAGGCGGGAGGCGTGGCCTGTACGGGGAAAGATACGGATCTTCATCTGGCCGGCCCCGAGACGGCCGACGGCAGCGCTGGACCCCGCCCAGCGGATGCTGCACACGCCCGTCGCCCTCGACGACGGCCAGGCCGTCGCGGTGACCGCCTCGGTCGGGCCCGCCCATCCCCGCATCCTCGGCATCTACCAGCTGTCCCTGCTGCAGCGTGCCGCCGATACCGCCCTCTGCGACGGCAAGCACTCCGGCCAAGCCGTCCTCGCGGGCTCCCAGCACGCCACCATGCCGTCCGTCAACGGCCGCCGACTCGGCCGACCGGGCACCGCCCTGTGGGGCCGGGCCGCCTGGCTCCGGCCCGGTCACCCACTTCCCCTCCAGCAACCCATCCGTGAGCGCATCCCGGCATGCCTTCTGCCGGCCCTTTGGCTACTCGACCAGATGCCGGTGCGCCTTGCTCCAGTCGATTCTGTCGTCGAGTTCGGTCAGGAACCCATCGGCAGCCCAGGTGGCCTGGGGCTCGTGCCCCTGCTCGGCCAGCCGGCGGACTAGGTCGGCATTGTCTTGCTGCCCGGCGATGACGGCGTCGACGATCCCCGCGGGCGAGTCGAGGCCGTACGCGCTGCAGAAGTCCTCCAGTCGCGATCGGCGGTCGGGCGGCGCCGGGCAGTGCAGCCAGCGCAGGCATTCGGCATCGTCGCGGAACGGGGCAACGTACTCCAGGGCGTAGGCCACGTCGTGCATGCGTGGTGCCGGGCGGGCGAAGTCCCAGTCGATGATTCCCACCGGCTGGTCTTCCTGCCAGACGACGTTCCAGGGACCGAAGTCCCCATGGCAGATGACCTCGTCAGCGCCTGGGCTGCCTGAGTCCGTGGACCAGTTCGCGCTCGGCGGAGGTGAAAAGCTCCTGCAGGCATCATGGTAGTCGCGCAACAGCCGGGCGAAGTTCCTCAGACCATGGTCGTCCACGACCTTGGCCCAGCCCAACTGACCGGAGTCACCCTCAATGTAGGTAAGGACCTCACGCCCCTCGTCGTCGATTCCCAGCGGCTGCGGCGCATAGGCAAAGCCAACCTCCGCCAGGTGCCGCAACAACGCATGGACGGTGGGCGTCCACGGCTGGACGGGCCTGCGGACAGTGTCACCAATCCGCACCACCCGCCGATGGGCACCGTCCTGCATCACTTCCTCACTCGACACGCAGTTCACGTTACCCAGTCGCCTGAAGGCGCGGCACCTCGACTGGCCCCAGCCCTAACGTGGCTCGGTGAGCGACGGACGGCCAGGGCTTGCCTCCCACCTCTGTGACGTGACGGCGCGTGAAACGAACTGTTCATTGACGGAGTGATCACGGCGTCGGAGCCGTCCTGGACAGCCCCGTTCACCGGGATGAGCCCACGCTGCTCCCGCAAGCTGATCACCGCGTTACGCCGCGAGGGCGCGGACTCACAAAGCCAAGGTCGTCCCTGGAGCCTGCACTTGGAGAACCGCGTGCTCTTGGTCACCATGTACTGGCGCACGAACTTGACGCTGCGACAGCCGGCTCCGTTATTCGGCATCTCGAAGTCCGCGGCTGCCCACATCATCGATCATCTTGGGCCATGGCTCGCGCTCGACTCCGCAAACGGTTCCGCAAGGACACGGTGCTCATCGTGGACGGCACCCTTGGTCGTGGTGGTTGGCCCGCCTCTTCCCGGTAACCGCAACGACTGCAAGGCGTGGGAGGAATCCGGAGCCAAGGCCGCCGTCGGCAACACTGTCGCCATCGCAGACGGCGGCTGTCCCGGCGCAAGCCTGGTCATCCCGCACCGCCGTAAGCCAGGCCGAACGGAACTCCCGAGGTGGAAGGAAGAACACAACCGCTCACACAAGCAGGGCCGAGCCCGTGGCGAGCACACCTGCACACCCATGAAGGGCTGGAAGATCCTGCGCGACTGTCGGCTCAAGGGCGACGGCGTCCACGACGCCATGCACGGCATCGCCCGCCTGCACAACCTCTGCCTCACCGGGTGAGCGAGCAAGCCGCAGCGCAGTGCTGCCGTGCCCAGCGACTCACAGATCATCGCGGGACGACCCTCAGGGCGAGCCCGGCCTGTACGGGTTCGCCAACGGTGTCGCAGTCACGCCGGGGGGTACAACGGCGGGGTTGGCCCTCGACGCAACCGCTGTAGCGACCATCGGGCAGCCCCGCGCCACGACGACCTGGGCAACGACCTAGGCAACGACCTTTGCGACCGACTCACGAGCCCGCTGTGCGATGCGGTCATCCGTGGAGTCGTCCGCCCCGCCCACCCCGATGGCGCCGATGACCTCCCCGTCGGCCGTCACGATCGGCACGCCGCCGGCCACCGGCAGGAGGTTGGAATCGACCAGGTGGGGAGGTGCCACCTGCATCTGGGGGGATGCCGCGAAGGCCGCGAACCTCGCTGTCGTGACACCGCTCACGGCCGAGGTGTAGGCCTTGCGTCGCGCGGTCTCCACGCCGAGGAGTCCCACGCCGTCGTCACTGAGGAGAACCTTCGTGACACCACTTCGGTTGACCACGACGGCGCACACCTTGTGGCCCTCGGCCCGTCCTGCTTCCAGGGCGGCGAGTGCGGCGCCGTGCGCGATCTCGTAGCTGAGCGGCTCTCGCATGGAGCGGTTCCTTCCCTTGCCGGCCTCTCGTCGACCGGAGGGTCAACCGGCCGTCTTCCGTGGAGTCCGCTCAGTATGTAGCCGTCGGGCGTGAATGTGAAGTGGGGATCACATTCACATCCGGCACGGCAGAGCTCACCGCACCGACGCCCCGAGCAGGTACAGGCAGGCGACGTCCACCAGCTCATCAGTGAGCTGACGCCACGTCAGCGGACGGTCGGACTCGAACAGCTCGCCGTACAGCACGCGGTTCTGACAGGTCCCGTAGATCAGGCGATAGACGACATCCACACGCGCCTCCGGCTCCGGCGCGTCGATCATCGACATGATCGGCTCCAGGAACTGCCGGAAGACACGAACGGCGTCGATGGCGGCCTCGGAGCCGACCCGGGCCACCGCGGGATCGGTGGCGCCCGCGGCCAGGAAGACGCGCATCAGGCGCTCGTGCGCCTGATACGTCTCGGTGAGTCCGGTGACCGCCGAGGCGACCAGCGCGGTCGGATCCGTACGCAGCGGAGTGAAGCGGCGGACGATGTCGGCGCGGAACTGGTCGATCATGTCATGCTGCAAGGCCGCGATCAGGCGGTCCTTGTCGCCGAACCGCCGATAGACGCTGCCCACGGAGACACCCGCCCGGGCGGCGACGGCCGCGACGGTGAGCGCCTCGGTGCCGCCCTCTTCGAGCAGGGCCGTGCCAGCTTCCATGATGCGCTGCTGGGTCAGCCGGCTGCGCGCCTGCTGCGCCGGCGGCAGATCGAGGGACGGTTCGGTACTCACCGCACCAGCGTATACGCCGTCAATACCCCCTCCGGCAGCCGCTGTACGCAGCGCCGCCGGACCGCGATCAGCGGTGCGCCTGGTCGCCGTTCCACCCCGCCAGGCCCTCTGTCGACCGACCGCTTCCCGACCGACGAGCACCTGAACATGACCCTTGACGCACTCCCAGGTGAAATGCGAATGTGAATCAACAATCCTATTCGAGGTCGCACACGACGGTGCCCTCGCAGGTGTTCCCCCACAGCCCTGCATGCTCCATCTGCTGTGCACCCGAGCCGCACGGGAGACACAACGATGACCACCACTTCAGAGGTCGACACCGGCACGGCCTACGGCCGCCCGAAGCCCTCGTACAACGCCCGCCTCCGCGAGGTGGGGCCCGGTACCCCCATGGGCGAGGCCCTGCGCCGCTACTGGCACCCGGTCGCCAGCTCCGAGACGCTCATCGCCGGTGCGCTGCCGCAGAAGACGCGCGTACTCGGTGAGGACCTGGTCGTCTTCCGGGACGGGCAGGGCAACCCCGGTGTGGTGATCGAGCGCTGCACCCACCGCGGCGCCAGCCTCTTCTACGGCCGTGTCGAGGACGACGGCATCCGCTGCTGCTACCACGGCTGGAAGTTCGACGTGCAGGGCCGCTGCATCGAGCAGGCCTGCGAGCCGGCCCTGGGGCGCAGGCGCGACGCCGCCCGGCAGCCGTGGTACCCCGTCGAGGAGCGCTACGGCCTGGTCTTCGTCTACATGGGCCCGCCCGAGCTCAAGCCCGAACTCCCCCGCTACGACGTGCTGGAGAACCCCGCGGAGGACGAGAAGTACTTCGCCAGCTGGCCCGTCCCCCACGCCGCGATCACCGGCATGCCGACGGACTTCAGCTGGCTCAACATCTACGAGAACTCCGCCGACCCGACGCACGTCACCTGGCTGCACTCCACGCACAGCGGGTACCAGATGCTGGGCACCGGCAAGGCCGGCGGCTATCCCGAGAACTTCTTCGACCCGTCCCTCATCGCCGACCGTGTGACGTACGAACGCACCGACCACGGGCTGAAGTACACCCAGCGATTCGAGGTCGAGGGCGAGGACGGCGAGGTCACCGAATGCGCCTTCGCGGTCGAGCAGCACCTTCCCAACGTGTTCGGGCTGCCCGACTTCGTGAAGGCCACCCCCGACAAGCGACCCGACCAGTTGTTGTGGGTCGTGCCCTCCGACGACACCAGCCACCGGCTCTTCTTCTCGATCCGCACGAACGATCCCGAGCGCATGGTCGGCTTCGTGATTGGCATCACGCAGAACGGCAAGCAGAACCACGAGCTGACCGACGAGGAACGCCAGAAGTTCCCCGGTGACGCGGAGGCCCAGGGCTCGCAGGGAGCGATCACCCTGGACTCCGAGGAGACCCTGGCCACCTCGGACCGCGGCGTCGTCATGCTGCGCCGCATGCTTCTCGCCATGGCCGACGACGTCGAGGCCGGGCGCGACCCGATCAACATCGTCCGCGACCCGTCGGTGGTCCACCGCACCGAGTCCGGCCTGTTCACCCTCGGCAAGCGCAAGGCGGGCGACGACGCCGACGCCCCGGCCGCCGCCGGCATCTGAGCGCGAACCATGAACAACGAGTGGCTCGACACCATCGTGGTCGCCCGGCACGACGCGACCTCCCGGATCGTGGTGCTCGATCTGGTCAGTCCCGGCGGCATCGAGCTCCCGGAGTTCGCCGCCGGCGCCCATGTCGACGTACTGGTGGACGGTGCCGCCGGGCTGGTCCGCCAGTACTCCCTGTGCGGGCCGCCCCACGACCGCGCCCGCTACCGGCTGGCGGTGCTCGCCGAGGCGGCGTCGCGCGGCGGCTCGCTGGGGATGCACCGGCTCCGCGAGGGCGACAGGCTGCGGATCTCCCGTCCGCGGAACAGGTTCGGCGTCTCGGACCGGGCGCGTCGCCATCTGCTGATGGCCGGCGGTATCGGCGTGACTCCCCTGTTGGCCATGGCACACGAGCTCGAAGCCAGGGGCGCGGAGTACACGTTGCACCACTTCGCTCGAAGCCGGCCGGATTCGGCGTTCCTCGACGAGTTGGAGCAGAACCCCCACGTTCGGCTCCACTTCGACGACGGCCCGGACGACCAGCGCTTCATCTCCGCCGCCGACCTCGGTCCACCCGACCCCGACACGGCGATCTACGTCTGTGGCCCCGGGGGCTTCATGGACTTCGTGATCTCCATGGCACTCGGAGCGGGATGGCCTGCCGAAGCGATCCACAAGGAGCGCTTCGCACCCGTGGAGGACACCGCCGCCCACACGGCCGGAGCGTCTTTCAGGGTACG
This sequence comes from Streptomyces sp. SAI-127, assembly GCF_029894425.1. Taxonomy (NCBI): domain Bacteria; kingdom Bacillati; phylum Actinomycetota; class Actinomycetes; order Kitasatosporales; family Streptomycetaceae; genus Streptomyces; species Streptomyces sp. SAI-127. The sequence continues at coordinate 142,667 of NZ_JARXYJ010000002.1, read as the reverse complement.
GCTGGCCAAGTCCGGCGGCGAGTACGAGGTCAAGGACGGCGAGAGCGTCCTCGACGTCCTGCTCGCGGGCGGCATCGACGCCCCCTACTCCTGCCAGCAGGGGATCTGCGGCGAGTGCATCGTCCGCGTACTCGCCGGCGAGCCCGACCACCGCGACGACATCCTGACCGACCGTGAACGCGCCGACGGCATGTTCACCACGTGCTCGTCACGAGCACTCTCACCGATTCTGGAGCTGGACCTATGACGACAACGACGTCCACCACATCCACCGCACCCACCGACATCATCGAGGCGGTCGAGCAGGCGGAGGCCGCCTGGCTCGCGGCTCTCACCAAGGGCGAAGAAGCGATGACCGCCCTCCTGCTGGCGGACTTCCGGGGAGTCCACGGCCCGGTCGGGAAGATCGACGACGGCAAGACCTTCGCGCATTTCACCTGGACCCGCCGCCGCCATGTCTTCGCGAAGGCCGAGAATCTCAGCATCACGGTGCACGGCACCACCGCGATCACCACCTGCCTCCAGGAGATGCACATCGTCTTCGACGAGAACCTCCCGCCGTTCCCGGTCCAGGAAGCGGTGACGCGGGTGTGGGAGGAGACCGCGGAGGGCTGGCGCCTGGCGCACCTGCACCAGGCCAAGCGCATGCCGCCCGCCTGAGACACGAGAAGCCCGGGACACCACAAGCCTGAGGCCCGGAAGGCCGACCGCCCTGAACCCTCACGCGGCTGTTCGATGAACGGACATGAGGGTTCAGGGCATGCCGCCGTGGGCGGAGAGTTCGACATGCAGGGTTCGTGCGGCGAAAGCCGCTGCTGTGGAGATGAGGCAAGACATGTCAGCCACTGAGACCGAGGCTCCCCCGTCCGGCGCGGTCCGGACCAGCGACCTGTTCATCGCGGGCGAGCACGTCGCGGCCAGGGACGGTCGCTACTTCCATACGACCGAGGCCCTCACCGGTGAACCGATCGCACGGGTCGCGGCGGCCTCCGTCGAGGACGTCAACCTCGCGGTGGACGCGGCGGCTGCCGCCCTTCCCGATTGGTCGAGCCTCCCGCCGGCCGCACGTCGGACGGTTCTGGAGCGCGCGGCCGTCCTGCTCGACGAGCGGACCGACGACATCGTCGCCACGATGAGCCGCGAGATGGGCGCAACCCTCCCCTGGTGCGGCTTCAACGTGCACGTGGCGAAGGGCATGCTCGTCGAGGCGGCGGCCCAGGCGTACGCGGCCGTCGGCGAGGTCATCCCGTCGGACGTGCCCGGCCTCACCGCCCTCGGCGTACGTCAGCCGGTCGGCGTCGTCGTCGGCATCGCACCGTGGAACGCGCCGCTGATCCTCGGCGTTCGCTCCATCGTGTGGCCGCTGGTGTGGGGCAACACCGTGGTGCTCAAGTCCTCCGAGCAGACGCCGCTCACCCAGGCCGCCATCGTCCAGGTATTGCACGACGCGGGTGTGCCCGCCGGAGCGGTCAATCTCATCAGCAACGCGCCCGAGGACGGCCCGAGCGTCGTCGAGGCGCTGATCGCCCACCGCGCCGTGACGCGCGTGAACTTCACCGGGTCCAGCCGGGTCGGCCGTATCATCGGCGAGCTCGGCGGTCGCCACCTCACCCGTGTCGTGCTCGAACTCGGTGGCAAGGCGCCCTTCCTGGTCCTTCCCGACGCCGATCTGGAGGAGGCCGCCGCGGCGGCCAGCTTCGGTGCCTTCATGAACCAGGGCGAGATCTGCATGTCGACCGAGCGCGTCATCGTGGACAGGACCGTCGCCGACGAGCTCTCCTCCCGTCTGGCCGAGCGTGCTTCCAAGCTGGTCGTCGGGCCCCCGAGCGACCCCGCATCCCAGGTGGGCCCGCTGGTCCACGGCGCCGCCCGCGACCACGTGATCGCGTTGATCGAGGACGCCCGTGCCAAGGGCGCGCAGGTCCTGGCGGGCGGTACGGCCGACGGCCTGTTCGTGCAGCCCACCGTGCTGCGCGGGGTCACGCCGGACATGCGTGTCTACACCGAGGAGACCTTCGGACCGGTGGTCTCGATCATCGAGGTGGATTCGACCGACGAAGCCGTCGCGGTCGCCAACGACACCGAGTACGGACTCTCCGCCGCGGTCTTCGGCAAGGACGCGGCCGCCGCGCTCGACGTGGCCCGCCGGATCAAGTCGGGCATCTGCCACATCAACGGCGCCACAGTGCACGACGAACCCCAGATGCCCTTCGGCGGCGTCGGCGCCAGCGGCTGGGGCCGGTTCGGGTCGCGCGCCGCGCTGGAGGAGTTCACCGAATTGCGCTGGATCACCATCCAGTCGGGATCACGCCACTACCCGATCTGACCTGCACCACGAGATCCGATCGGAGATCGAACCATGTCGCAGACCGACAACGACCGCCATGAGATACGGCGGCTCATCGAGAACTGGGCGCTGTGGCGCGACGCCGGGGACTGGGACCGCTTCGCCACGGTCTGGCATCCGCGCGAGGGCCGGATGAGCGCCACCTGGTTCCAGGGCAGCGCCACCGACTTCATCAAGGCCAGCCGTGAGGGCTTCGAGAACGGCGTCAGCATCCTGCACTTCCTGGGCGGCCACACCGCGGACATCGTCGGCGACCGGGCCGTCGCACAGACGAAGATGACGATCAATCAGCGCGCGAGCGTCGACGGCGTCGAGGTCGATGTCGTGTGCACCGGCCGCTTCTACGACTTCCTCTCCCGCCACGAGGGTCGCTGGACCATCGTGCGCCGGCAGCCGATCTACGAGAAGGACCGGCTCGACGTCGTGGACCCCGCCGCCTCACTGACATTGGACCCCGACCTCCTGAACCGGTTCCCGACCGGCTACCGGCACCTGGGCTACCTGCAGACCAAGGCGGGATTCACGGTGAAGGACGGGCTTCCCGGCCTCACCGGCACAGCCGTCGAGCAGCTCTACAGCGAAGGCAAGCAATGGCTGGCGGAAGCCTGATGCAGTTCACCCACGCGACCCTTCCCCAGCGGGTGGTGTTCGCGGCCGGGGAGTCACCCGCCGCCGTGGCGGCGGAGGTCGAGGCACTCGACGGCTCCAAGGTCATGCTGATCGCCTCGGACCGCGAGAAGGAGCTGGCCGACCCCATCGCCAAGGAGATCCCGGTCGTCCTGCGTCACGAGGAGGTCGTGATGCACGTACCGGTCGAGGTCGCGGGGCGAGCACTGCGGACGGCGGTGGACGCGGGCGTGGACATCCTGGTCAGCGTCGGCGGCGGCTCGACCACGGGGCTGGCCAAGGCGGTGGCGCTGACCACCGGGCTGCCGATCGTCGCGGTACCCACCACCTACGCGGGCTCCGAGGCGACCAACGTGTGGGGCCTGACCGAAGGCGAGACCAAGACCACCGGCGTGGACGACAAGGTGCTGCCCGCCTCGGTCGTCTACGACGCCGCTCTGCTCACCTCGCTGCCCGGCGAGATGACGGTGGCCAGCGGCCTGAACGCGATGGCGCACTGCGTGGATTCGATGTGGGGGCCGCGTGCCGACCCGATCGACCGGGCGCTGGCGCAGGAGGGCATCCGCGCACTCGCGACCGGTCTGCCCGCGGTGGCCGACGACTCGACCGGCGTCGAGGGCATCGAGCAGACGCTGTACGGCGCCTACCTCGCCGCTGTCGCGTTCGCCTCGGCCGGCTCCGGGATGCATCACAAGATCTGCCACGTCCTCGGCGGCATGTTCAACCTCCCGCACGCACAGACCCACGCCGTCGTGCTGCCCTACGTGCTGGCCTTCAACGCCCCGCACGCCCCCGAGGCGGAGGCCCGCATCGCCCAGGCCTTCGACGCCCGACGGGCCGGCGCCGGACTGGCCGCCCTCCGCGAGGTGCTCGACGCGCCGAGGGCACTGCGCGACTACGGCATGCCCGAGGACGGCATCGCCAAGGCGCTGGGGCCGATCACGAAGGCGATCCCCGACAACAACCCGGCCCCCGTCACCGACGAGAACCTGACCGCGCTGCTGAAGGCGGCGTGGGCCGGCGACCCGATCAACTGAAGGAGGCCGTCATGGCTACCTACGTCAACCCCGGCTCGGCCCAGGCCGGTGCCCGCGGCACCATCTACCGCGAGGTGTCGCCGGAGCAGCAGGCGGTCGAGCAGCAACTCGTCGACAACGTCGTGGCCTCCTTCGACGCCTGCCAGGACCCGCGGCTGCGGGAACTCATGACCTCCCTGGTCAAGCACCTGCACTCCTTCATCCGCGAGGTCCGGCTGACCGAGGAGGAATGGGGGACGGCGATCGACTTCCTCACCAGGGCCGGCCACATCACCGACGAGGTCCGGCAGGAGTTCATCCTGCTCTCCGACACCCTCGGCACGAGCATGCAGACCATCAACGTCAACAACCAGGCCTACCAGGGCGCCACCGAGGCCACCGTCTTCGGGCCGTTCTTCGTCGACGACTCCCCCGCCATCGAACTCGGCGACGACCTGGCCTTCGGTGCCCCCGGCGAGCCCTGCTGGGTCGAGGGCACCGTCACCGACACCGACGGCACCCCACTCGCCGGCGCGCTCATCGAAGTCTGGGAAGCCGACGAGGACGGGCTCTACGACGTGCAGTACGAGGCCGGCAAGCGCGCAGGCCGGGCACACCTCTTCTCCGCGGCCGACGGCAGCTACCGCTTCTGGGGCCTCACCCCCACGCCGTACCCCATCCCCGACGACGGACCCGTCGGCCAGATGCTCGACGCGGTCGGCCGCTCACCGCTGCGCGCCGCCCACCTGCACTTCATGGTGTCCCACGAGGGGGCGCGCACGCTGGTGACCCACATCTTCCCCGAGGGCGACCCGATCGGCCGCAAGGACACCGTCTTCGGCGTGAAGGACTCCCTGATCAAGCGGTTCGAACGGCAGCCCGCCGGCACGCCGACACCCGACGGCCGCGTCATCGACGGCACATGGAGCCGAGTGCGCTTCGACATCGTCCTCGCCCCCAAGGGCGTCTGACCTGCCGGCCGCTGCGCCCGGAACACGGTCCGGTGTTGCCGGCCGGCTCGGGTTCCCGGGGCCGGCCGCCCCCGGTGGACTGGGCGAGGCCGGTCCGTCGAGGTCATGGGTGGCGCTTCGGAGTCCGTGTACCGGTCACACGAGAGGTTGCCAGATCCGTACTGACCCGCTCGGCACGGTTGCTGCCTATGCGGTGAGCGAAACGGTGAAGCTCGTGGTGGACGAGGAGCGTCCTTGCCGTGCGATACACGCAGGCACCGAACCCCTGGGCAAGGGGACTGGTCATGCCCCTTGCCCGGTGGCGGCATCATGGCGGGGAAGGTTGAGGCGGGATGATCCCTGCCTCGTGGGCCACCACCGCGGCAGCGGCCCGGTTGTCCGCGCCGGTGACGCAACACCCGTTGTGACACGGGCATCGAGGTCACCGGACTGGCAGCAACTCCGCGAAGTCGCGCACAGGTCGCGAACCGTCCCAGTCGACCGATGCCCGCCAGACGGACGTGAAGATTGCGCGCGTGATCTCGTTGTCCTGGACGAACTCGATCATTCCCGGGGCGTCTTCACCTGTGTCCAGGAAGAAGACCTCACCCCCTGGGGCACGATCGTGGAAATGCACCGACGCTCCGCTCGCCTCGCGACGTTCGACCTCTTCCCTGACGTTCGGCACGGCCTTGGCGACGTGATGGAAGCCGTAGCCACGGCGTTCGTGGGCGTCCTGGTAGATGGAGGGTTCGTCGTCCAGGGTCTGGATGAGCTCGACCATCATGTGTCCCGAGAAGGCGAGGGCGAGGGTGAACTCGGCCCTCCCCGGCTCACCACGGTAGGTGGAGCCCGCGCCGCCGATCCTCTCGTTCACGAACCAGGGGCCGACGCCGAGTTCGCCGGTCCACCAGCGCATCCCGGCGGTGAGGTCGGGGACCGTGTACGCGACCTGGATGACGGCGTCGGTCGGCTGGCCGAAGGGAAACTCCATGACGGTTGTCCTCGCTCGTCTCTATGCCGACGGGCGGGTGAAGCCGGTGGCGCCGCCGTCCACCGGGAGGGCCGCGCCGGTGATGTAGCCGGCTTCGGATGAGGCCAGGAAGAGCACGGCGTCGGCGAGCTCGTCCGGTTCTCCTTCTCGGAGCATGGGCGTGCTGAGCCTGACCCGCTCCCGGAATGCCTCGGCTCCGCCGGGCGGAAGGCCCGTCGTACGTGCGGCGATGTCGGTGTTCATACCGCCGGGAATGACGATGTTGACCCGGATTCCGTCGCCGATGACTTCGGCGGCGAGGATGCGTGTCAGGTGCTCGAGTGCGGCCTTGCTGGTTCCGTAGGCGGCGGTTCCCGCGCTGGCCCTTCGGCCGGCTGCCGAGCCGCAGAAGACGACGGCTCCACCGGGTGCGAGCAAGGGCCTGAGCCCCTGCATGAGGAAGAACGAGCCCTTGACGTTGGTGTCGAACACCATGTCCCAGGTGGCTTCGTCCATGTCGTCGAGGCGCTTGATGCCCGCCTGCCCGGCGTTGAGGAAGGCGGCATCAAGGTGGTCGACCTGTGCGGCGACCTCCGCGACGGCGGCCTTGATGCCGGCCACTGAGGAGAGGTCGGCCGCCACGGCGATCGTGCCCTCGCCGATCAGACCACTCGCGAGCTTCAGCTGGTCCGGGTCCCGCGCGATGACGACCACGCGTGCGCCCTCGCGCGCGAAGGCCTGTGCGGCTGCCAGGCCCAGTCCTCTGCTACCGCCGGTGACGAGGCAGGTCTTGCCGAGGAAGCGCTGACGCCGGTCCTCGACGACCCGGTCGCGGCTTCCGGCGTCGGTCGTGTCGTTCATGGTTCTCCTTGGTGGGGGATCAGGAGTGGCGGTTCGGCGGTGGCCGTTCAGGAGTGGCAGTTCATGCGTCGATCTCGATGCCGCCGAACGGAGCTCCGCCGTTCAGGACGCGCTCCTCCGGAGGAATGGGCGCGAGGCTGACGCGTACGTCGATGCATGTCGGCCGGCGAGCGGCCAGGGCGGCCTCGATCGCCGGGCGGAGCTGGTCGAGTTCTGTGACGTCGACGCCGTCCGCGCCGAGGGCTCGTGCCACGCCGCTGTAGGAGCCGTTCTGCAGGCGGTTGTTGGTGACACGGTCCTCTCCGAAGAGGAACTGCTGGGTGTGCAGGGTGGCGCCCCAGGCCTGGTTGTTGAGGACGATCACGATGACCGGGAGTCCTGCGCGGACGAGGGTGTCGAACTCGGCGAGGCTGTAGCCGACGGCGCCGTCGCCGGTGACGAGGATCGTCGCCTTGTCGGGGGTGGCGTGTTGCGCTCCGAGGGCCACGCCGAAGTTGCTGCCCATCGAGCTGAGGTAGCCGTGCCCGAGGTAGTGGGCCAGCGGGGCGAGGGCGATGGTCTCGGAGAGCCACAGTTCGGTGAGGGCGCCGTCGACGACGACGGTGGCGTTGTCGGGGACGCTCTCGGCGATCGTGCGGACCGCGAGGTACGGGTGGATCGCGTCGTCCTCGTGGTCCTCGGTTTCTGCGGCGAGTGCGGAGCGCCGGGTGGCCGAGATGTCCCGCAGGGTCGTGAGCCAGTCGTCGCGCCCGGCGGGTACGGGGTTGTCGTCCAGGCGCTCGTTCAGCAGGCCGATGGTGCCGACCGGGTCGGCCTGGATGCCGAGTTCGACCTCCTGGAGGCGGCCGAGTTCACGGCCGTCGGGGTCGATCTGGAAGATCCGCGCGCTCTTGGGGAGCAGTCGGCCCGTGCCGAACTGGGTGGTCATTCCGAAGCGCAGCCCGAACAGCAGGACCAGGTCGGGCCGCTCGTCCTCGGGGACGGTGGCCAGGGTCTGGACGAGACCGACGTGCTGCTGTGAGCCGACGATCGCCCCGAGGCCCTCCCAGTCGGAGAAGAGGGGGACTCCGGTACGGGCCGCGAACTCGTGCAGCTGCGTCCGTGCTTCGGCGGTGACAAAGGCCTTGCCGACCAGCGCGATCGGCCGCCGGGCGGCGGCGAGCGCCTCGAGGATCCGGTCGACGCCGGCGGCGGGAGCGATGCCGGTGCCGTCGATGTCGAGGCGGTAGTCCTCGACCTCGTCGACGTCGACCTGCTGGCGCAGGACGTCCCAGGGAATGTCGAGGAGCACCGGGCCCTTGGGCTCCGACTGCGCGATGCGGATCGCCTGGGCGACCAGGCGGGGGATCAGCTCGGTACGGGTGACGCGGTGCGCGAACTTGGTCACCGGGGCCGCCATGGCGACCTGGTCGAAGCCGGCCTGCTGGTCGTTGATCTGGTCCGTCTCGAGGGGGCCGGAGCCGGCGATGTAGAGGACGGGGGTCCGGTCCAGATGGGCGTTGGCGATGGAGGTCAGCACGTTGGTGAAGCCGCCTCCGGCCGTGACGACGGCGACCCCCAGATCCCCGGTGACCCGTGCGTAGCCCTCGGCCGCGTGGCCGGCGTTCATCTCGTGGCGCACGTCGACGATGCGGAGCTTCGCGTCCAGGGCGTCCTGGAAGATGCCGTCGACGTGTGCTCCGTTCAGGCCGAAGGCGACGTCGACTCCGGCTCGCTGCAGTGTTCGCACGACGAGCCCACTACCGGTTGCCTGTGCCATTGGGTGATCCGCCCTTCGGGACGTACTCAGGGATTCGCAGAGGTCATGGGGAACAGGGCCATGTCACGGGCCGTCCGTACCGGAGTCTCGGGTGTGGCCCGGGGGGCGGCAATGACCGTGTTCGTTGGATGGTCAACGCCTTGTCCGACGGGGCAAGGTCGAGACCCGTCGACCGGGCCCGCCCGGCCGGAGCGTCGGGGCTGATTCACACCGAGGCCGAGACGGCGACCTCGGGGTCGTACTCGTAGATCCAGCCGTTCGCTCTGAGGGGGTCGTCCTGCGAGTACGCCAGGTCGCGGGCCTGCTGCTCGGGGCCGTCCGGAAGGTGGTTGATGTGGGACCGTCCGTGTGAGATCTCCTGCAGGCGGGCCGTGCGGCGGCGGCGGAGTTCTTCGTAGCGTCCGAGCGCCGCCGACGGGCTGTCCGGGTCCTTTGCGAGACAGAGGGCCAGGACGGCTCCGTCCTCGATCGCCTGGGCGGCGCCCTGGGCGAAGAAGGGGAACATCGGGTGGGCCGCGTCACCCAGCAGGGTCGCGTTGCCGCGGCTCCAGTTGTCGAGGGGCTCACGGTCGAGCAGCGCCCAGCGCCCCGGTGTGTCGGCCGACCGGATCAGCTCCACCAGCCGCGGGTCCCAGCCGTCGAACTCGTCGAGCAGTTCCTCCAGTGTCGCGGTGGCCGTCCACGACTCGACGCTGCTCGCGCCGGCGGGTGCGAAGGCGACGAGGTTGACGTACTCCCCGCCGGAGACCGGGTAGTGCGCGAGGTGGTGGTCGGGGCCGATCCAGAGGGTCTGGGCGGGCCGCCTGGCGAATTCGGGTGCCTTGTGCGCCGGTACGAGGGCTCGGTACGCGCAGATGCCCGACTCCCTGGCCTGGGTCGGCCCGACGATCGCGCTGCGCACCCGTGAGTGGACTCCGTCGGCACCGATGAGGATGTCCGGGCGAACGGTTTCGCCGTCCTCGAACCTCAGCACCGCCTGATCGCCTTCGAACTCGACCGAGACACAGCGCCTGCCGAGGTGGAGCGAGTCCTCGGGGACGGCCGACCGCAAGGCATTCAGCAGGTCGGCGCGGTGGGCGGTGTAAGTGTGCTCGCCGTACAGGCGTTTGCACCCGTCCTGAAGGTTCTCCGCGGAGAGGACGGCGCCGTTCTCCCAGCGCCGGAACTCCCAGCCGATCTCCATCTGCACCGCGCGCTCGACGAACCGGTCCAGTACGCCGAGACGCCGCAGCAGGCGGGCGGCGTTGGGGGCGATCACCAGGCCGGCGCCGACCTCGGTCAGGGCTGCGGCCTGCTCGTAGACGTCACTGTGGAAGCCCTTGTCGCGGAGGAAGGCCGCGGCAGCGAGGCCTCCGATGCCGCCACCGAGGATCGCGATCCTGGGGCCTGCTTCCGTAGTCATCATGCTCTTTCACTCCCGTTGACCTCTGGCGAGGTGGTGGCTGGCTGCCCTGCAAGGGTCCGGCAAAGTGCGCGCTGAAAGAACAGCTTCGTCCATCCAACGAACATTGGAGGTAGAGTCACCGGCGCCACGCAGGATGAAGGAGAGGCCCATGCCTCGTGCGAACGAGCCAGGACGCACTGTCAGCTCCCGACTCTGGGATCTGCTGTTCGCCTTTGACCCCAACAACACCGAGATGACCCTCGCCGACCTGGTCCGGCGCACCGGCATGCCGCACGCCACCGCCAGGCGCTTGACGCTCGAACTCGTGGAGGCGGGCGCGCTGGAACGCACCAGCGACAACCGCTTCGCGATCGGCCTGCCTCTGTGGCGCCTCGGGACCCTCGCACCACGCGCCGAGACACTGCGCAGCGCCGCGCAGCCGTTCGTGGAGGACCTGTACACGGCTCTTCGCCAGCATGTGCAGTTGGCTGTCCTCCAGGGCGACCAGGCCGTGATCATCGAGCGCTTGTCGGCCCTCAACGCCGTCGGTCTGACCTCACAGGTCGGCGGCCAGCTGCCCCTGCACTGCTCAGGCGTCGGCAAGGTACTGCTGAGCCACAGCAGTCCGGCGTTCATCGACGAGGTGCTGGCCGGAAGACTGCGACGCTTCACTCCCAGAACGATCGTGGACCCGGCCGAACTCCGTGGCCAGCTGGCGTCCTGTCGCTCGACCGGAACGGTGGTCGTCAAGGAAGAGCTGAGCGAGGGGGCCGAGTCGGTCGCGACGCGCATCGTCGACGGCCGCGGCAAAGTCGTCGCGGCCCTCTCCGTCGTGGTGGCCGCGGGTTCGATCAAACTGCAGGCGGCCGTTCCCTCGCTGGTCGCGAGCGGACTGGGGTTGTCCAGGAGTCTCGGCTGGCGGCCGGGCATCCCCATTCGCACCTCGTGACCTCTCGCGAGGCGAGGAAACCGGCACGTCATGCGTGTCATGCCGACGGTTGCCGCCGGGAGAGCTGCATGTGGCCCAGGCGCCATCCCTCGTCGGTCGAGAACCACACCCGGGTGGCCACGGCCTGCACCAGGAACGGCGGCAGGTCGGGCAGGCGCCGGATGCGCATCTTCTGGAAGCACGTCACGATGGCCCGTCCGTCCCGCTCCCGGCAGGTCACCTCGCTGGTCTCGGCCTCGACGGTGGCTCCCATGGACGCGTTGTAGGCGAGGAAACGCTCGCGTTCATGGAAGTTCCCGACCGGACCGTGGACGATCACGCAGTCGGGGAGCATGAGTTCACGCTGTTCCTCGTCGCCTTTCGTGATCGCGACGAGCCACGCGTCCTCCGCCTCGGCGACCGTGGCCGGTGTGCGGACGTCGTTCCTGCTCGTCCCCGGGTGTGTCGTGGTCATGGTGTGTCTCCTGTCCGAGTGTGTCTGTTGATCGTTTGTCTCTTGTATGCCATGGCCCGCCGCAACTATCTCTGTCGGGGAGTCGCGGCGAGCGCTCCGGTTGTCCCGGCGCCGGCCGTCAGCCGTCGAGGGTGTGCGGGTCGTCGTCGAGATGAGCCTGGTCCACGCCACCGGGCCCACCCACGAGGGTGAGCGCCGCCGCCACCAGAGCGGCCACACCACCGAGCACGAACGCCAGGGAGTAACTGCTGCTGAGGGCGTGGAAAGCGACGTCCTTGAGCGGGTTGAAGGGGATGACCTGACCGTCCGGCGAAGTGATGCTGCCCGGCACCGAGTTGGCGCCGAGCGGGCCCGAGCCCACAGCGTGCACCGCCGCCTCCAGCTGCGCTTTCTGATCCGCTGGAGCATGTGCCGGAGCGGCCTGGAACGCCGCATAAGCCTTGCTCAGGCCGGGATTGTCGGTCAGGTTGCGCGCGATCTCCTTGGCGGCCTGGCTCAGCGCGACAGCGCCCATGATCGCGGGGCCGAGTGCGAACCCGAGGTCCCGGAACGTGCTCGTGGCACCGCTTGCCATGCCGGCGAGGTGGTTGGGCAGGGTGTTGACCGCGACCGCGCTGATGGCGGCGAAGGCGAGTGCCGAGCCGACGCCGGCGAGGATCAGCGGCCCGACGATGGCGGTCAGTGTCCGATCGCTCGTCGGAACGCCCGCGAACCACAGCCCGCTGGCGCCGATGAGGACCAGGCCGGTGAAGAGCACCCACCGGGGGTTGTACCGCTCGAGCAGCTTGGAGGTGAGGGGCAGCTGCACCAAGCCGATGCCTCCGAAGAAGAGGTACGCGACGGAGGCCTTCAGCGGGCTGATTCCCTGGATGATGGTGAGGCGGATACTGGTGGAGTACATGATCGCGAGGAAGCCGAACATCCCGATCACGGTGACCACCGAGTTCACGGCGAACGCCCGGTTCTTGAACACGCTCAGGAGAAGGAGCGGCGCTTCCGCGCGGTTCTCCACGAAGACGAACAGCGCGAGGAGCACGGCCGCGGCGAGGAACGCGATGACGATCTGCGGGCTCCCCCAGCCGCTCTCGGAGCCCTGGATCACGGCGTAGAGCAGGGCGAACAGGCCGAGTGCGGAGGTGATCTGCCCCGGCCAGTCGAGGGAACGGCCCTGGGGCGAGGAGGAGTTGCGGGCGATGGCCAGCGACAGGAGCGCGCTCACCGCGGCGATGACGAGGACACCGACGTAGGCCCAGCGCCAGTTCGCGTTCCCGGCCCAACCGCTGTGGATCTTGGTGGAGAGCCCTGCCAGCAGCGGTCCGAGGAAGCCGCCGATCGACAGCGCGGGCGGCCCAGATCGCCACGCCCCGCGCGCGGGTGGCGGTGGTGTGCGTGCCTGCTGCCACCATGGCCAGGCTCGTCGGGAAGATGGCCGCAGCCCCGATGCCGCTGAGGAGTTGGGCGAGGATCAGCAATGACACCCGTGTGTCGGTCGAGTATCCCGAACCCGGTACCAGGACCGCGAGGGTCGAGCCGACCGCGATGAGCGCGGCGCCCCCGACGAGCAGTCGCTTACGGCCGAACAGGTCACCGAACACGCCGAAGCCCAGCTCCAGTGCGGCCACGGGAAGCATGAAGGCGTCGGTGATCCAGGTCAGTTGGGCCGAGGACGGCGCGAGGTCCTGCTGGATCAGGCCGTTGATGAGCGAGGGGACGGCAAGGGCCATCTGCGCGAGGCACACGGCGAGAACCACCGCGGTCAGGGTGCCCGGGGTCAGGGTGTATCTGCCCCCCTCTCCCTCTGCCGCCTTGGGTGAATCGATCTGGACCATGGACGACTCCTTGGCGCGAAGCGCTGCTGTGGGAACCGGCGTCCGCTGCCGGGCCCCGCTGTGGGGTGTTTTTGTCGCGGTCATCCCGGCAACACCGCTGCCGTGCCGCCCCTGGGCCTCGCGGAGCGTCCCCGCGCCGCCCTTCCACCGGACCTGATTCAGGAGGCTGCCCGGCGCGGTGGCGACCGGCCGAGCAGCGTCAAGCTAGGAGTGACCCCCGTCACGCTCAACGGTCATGTTCATTGGACGAACAAGCCGCCGCTGATCCGCGGTCGCCCAGCGCACCATCTCTGCAGGACGGCCGTGCCGTGGCCGCCCGGAAGGAGCGGTGACTCATGACGGGGAGGCTGACGGGCAGGACTGCCGTCGTGACCGGGGGCAGTACGGGCATCGGGCAGGAGATCGCCCGCAGGCTCGCGGCGGAGGGCGCGGACATCGCCGTAGCGGACATCGATCCGGCCGACGAGACGCGGGCCCTCGTCACGCAGACCGGTCAGCGATTCTTCAGCGACAAGGTCGACGTCTCGGTAGAGGACGCGATCAACGGGTTCGCCGCCCGGGTCCGGCGTGAACTCGGCGCCGCCGACATCCTGGTGAACAACGCGGCCGTCGTTCTGCTCGCCGATATCGACCAAGTGACGTTCGACGCGTGGCGTCGCACGTTCGCCGTGAACGTGGACGGTCCCTTCCTGGCCTCCCGGGCATTCCTGCCGGACCTGAAGGAGTCCGAGGCGGGACGGATCATCAACATCACGTCGTCGAGCTACTGGAGTCCCCCACCCCCCTTCGTCTCCTACATCTCCGCCAAGGGCGCGCTGAACGGACTCACCTCTGTCCTGGCCGCCAACCTCGCCGCTCACCACATCACCGTCAACGGCGTCGCAGCGAGCCTCGTCCGGACGGCCACGGCCGCGGAGAAGACGAGCGAGTTCTTCTTCGACCAGACCGTGCAGATGCAGAACATCAAGCGGGTGCAGATGCCGGCCGACGTCTCGGGCGTCGTGGCGTTTCTCGCCTCAGACGACGCCGCGTTCATCACGGGGCAGATCGTCGTCGCTGACGGCGGAAGCACGCGCCGCTGAGAGGTCTCTTCGGAGCGAACCGCTCAATCCGCACGGTAGAGCGACGGGATCACCCGATCGTGAGTTCTTCCGCGGTCGCGTCCTGTGTGCCGCGATCCTCGGGAGGACGGTGTGCGCCCAGGGCTGCCAGGGCTGTACGACGGACGAGGGGGACGGCGTGACGCGAAAAGCGGGAGAGGCCGGAGGCCTGATCAGCGACAGCCAAGCACTCCTGCTGGCTGCCGGACTGGCCGATCTGGCGGTGAGCACGGTGGGTTCGGCCCTGGGGACGGTGCGAGGGCTGTTGCGCCGGTCGGACGCCACCGAGCTGGCCGGAGAGGCAGAGCGCGAACTCGTGGCGCGTGGGCGCCTGGTGCTGGACCGGTATGCGGCCGTGCCCCCGGCCCACTTGGAGATCCTCGCCCAGCGCGCCCTGGCCCGGAAGGCCGCCGGTGGCGTATGAGCGGTGGGAGCCGACCCTGTTCAAGGCCCGCGTGGACGAGGTGCTGCGGCGGTTCGTCGCCCGGGAGGCCGACGAGTTCGCGGCGGTCGATCCGATGCTCGGTGCCGTGGCCGGGAGACTGGAGGCGGCGGTCGCGGACGGCAAGCGGCTGCGGGCGGCGTTCTGTTACTGGGGTTGGCGGGCGGTGGGGCAGCCGGACAGCGACGCGCTGGTGCGGGCGGCCGCCTCGATGGAACTGGTGCATGCCGCCGCGGTCGTGCACGACGACCTCATCGACGACAGCCCGCTGCGGCACGGGCGCCCCACCACCCACGTCGCCCTGCGCCGGGCCGTAGGGGATCGTCCCGACGCCGATGCCGCCGGACGGTCGTTGGCGATGCTGGTGGGAGATCTGCTGATGGCGCTGGCCGGGCAGTTGTTCGCCGCCAGCGGTCTGCCCGCCGCGTATCTCGTCCGGGCCCGCCCGTTGTGGGCGGTGATGGCCCGTGAGCTGATCGCGGGCGAGTGTCTGGAGATTCTGCGCACGGGTGGCGGCTTGGACACCGAGGCAGCGCTGAAGGTGATCCGGTACAAGACCGCCAAGTACACCGTCGAACAACCTCTGTTGATCGGTGGGGCGCTGGCCGGGGCGGGCGTGCGGCTGCGCGAGGGATATTCCGCGTACGGGCTGCCGCTGGGCGAGGCGTTCCAGCTCCGGGACGACCTGCTCGGGCTGTTCGGAGACCCCGAGCTCACCGGCAAGGCCAATGCCGACGATGTGCGCGGCCGACGGCCCACCGCGCTGCTGGCGGAGACATGGCGTCTCGCCGACGACGCGGAGCGGGAGTCGCTGCACACGCTGCTGGGCCGGGACGACCTGGACGGGACGGGGCTGGACACGGTGCGCGGGGTCATGCGCCGGCTGAAGGCGCCCGACCGCATCGAGAGCATGATCGAGGCACGGGTCGAGGAGGCTCTCGGCGCCCTCCACGAACTGGACCTGCCGGCACACGCCGCCGGCGGACTGACCGCGCTGGCGCATTCCGCGGCGGTACGCCTGTCCTGACCGCCCCCATACACACCGCTCGCATCCGACGCGAGCCTTGCCCTCCCGACCCGCCGCCCCCTCCTGTCGTGGACGCTCCAGAGGAAGACGAGGAACCCCGCCATGGCCTACACCGACGCATCGCTGGACGCCCTGCGGCGAACCGGGGACGAACTCGCCGATGCCACCGTCGCCGCACTCTTCGCCCGCGGAGAGGTGGGCACGTTCAACACCCTGATGCGGTACGTCTCCAACGCCGGCACTCCCCTGCCGGACGGTCTGCCCGACGTCGCACGCGAGTACCTCGAATCCACCCGCACCCCGCCGGCCTGGGTGGACTGGGCGGAGATGGAGAAAGCCCGGCTGTTCTTCATCGACAACAACGTGCACATCTCCACCGCGCTGTCCTTCGCCTCCATGCCCGCCTGCTACGTCGTCCCGCACGTGGCGAAGCTGCTGTCGGCCAGTCACGGTCTGAAGTACCCGTCCAAACGGATGGCGGAGACCGGGCAGTTCACCGTCCATCTGATGCAGCCCGACGCCTTCGAGTCCGGCAGCCGCTTCATCCCGGCCGCCCAGAAGGTACGCCTCCTGCACGCCGCCATCCGCCACCACCTCACCCGCGAGAACCGCTGGGACACGGCGGGGCTCGGAACGCCGATCTGCCAGGAGGACATGATCGGCGGGCAGATGTTCTTCTCCCTGCTCGTCCTGGACAGCCTGCACCGCCTCGGCATCCACATGTCGACCGAGGGCGCGGAAGCGTACTACTACGCGTGGCGCGTCGTCGGCGCCATGTTGGGCGTCGACCAGGACGCCGTCCCCCGGACCCTCGACGAGGCCCGCCAGTTCCTCGACCTGTACATGGTCCGGCACATGGGCCCCTCCGAGGAAGGTGCCCATCTGACCGAGCAGCTGATCGACCTCTACGAGGAGGTGGTGCCCGGCACCTTCTTCGACCCCATCGTCTCCGCCCTCATCCGCCACCTCATCGGCGACACCTGCGCCGACTGGCTCCATGTGCCGCGCACCTCGTGGGACACCGTCGTCAAGGCCGTGCCCCACCTCCTCGGCGTCCTGGAGACCATCGAGGACCGCTCCCCGCTCGGCGCCTGGGCCCTGAACCGCCTCGGCCACCTCACCACGGTCCTCGAACTGTCCTCCCTCACCCGTGGACGCGTCATGCACTACGCGATCCCCGAAACACTCAAGAAGGACTACGGCATCACCGGCGTACCCCGCACCCACCGGTGGACCCCACCGACCCCCACCGTCTGACGCCCCGCCCCTTGGCGATTCAGTATTTTGACATAGGTTTCTTTTCATAGGTAACTTGGTGCCATGACCGGAATCAGTGAGGCTCCTGCGAGCCAGGGCGTCGACCAGGTGGCCGCGGGCCTCGTGGCGTGCCTGCCCACACTGAACCGGTACGTCAAGCAGAGCATCGACCGGCGACTGCCCCATCTCAGTCTCCCCGAGCGGCAGTTGGCCCTGCTCCAGTACGTCGCCGAGCACGCCGACGCGACCGTCCACGAGGCGGCCGAAGCGCTGCGGATGATGCCGAACAACGTCAGCGCCCTGGTCACCCGCCTCACCGACGCGGGTCTGCTGGAACGCCACCAGGACGACATCGACCGGCGTGTCGCGCACCTGCGTGTCACCGCCAAGGCGCGTCAGCGCATCGTCCAGGCCGAGGACGTCGCGGCGCGACAGCTCGCGGCCGCGCTGCGTACCCTCACGGACGGCGACCGCGACGCCCTCGGCTCGGCGCTCGGCGCTCTCGAGGCTCTCACCCGGCGCCTGCGCGACCACTCCGCCGCCTGACCGTTCGGTTCGGCCGCCGTACGCCTACTGCCCTTGCCGCTGCTGCGGCAGGGCTGGATGTGCTGCCCCTGCGCAGCCTCCACTCACGGCTCGCCCCCACATGTCCACGCGCCCCAGCCGCGCGCCGCACGTCCCGAGGACAGCTCACACATGTCTGTCACCGCTGTTTCCACAGCGCCCACGCCCGTATCCCACCGCCACCCCCGCGGTCTTCGCGCCAATCCCTGGCTGACGCTGATCGCCGTCGGGCTCGGCCTGTTCATGGTCGGCCTCGACGGTTCCGTCGTCTCGATCGCCAACGCCGAGATCGCTCGCGACCTGAACGCCACGACCGCCGAACTGCAGTGGGTCACCAACTCCTACCTGCTCGCCCTCGCCGCCGCCCTCATCCTCGGCGGCAAGCTCGGCGACCGCTTCGGGCGCCGCACGGTCTACCTCGTCGGCGTCGTCGGGTTCACCGTGGCGTCCGTCGCGATCGGCCTCGCCGGCTCGGTCGAGGGTGTCATCGCCTTCCGGGCCCTGCAGGGCCTCTTCGGCGCGATGCTCATGCCCAACACGCTGGCGTTGCTGCGTGCCGTGTTCCCGCCGAAGAAGTTCGGCATGGCGGTCGGCATCTGGGCGATGATCTCGTCCGTCGCCACCGCGCTCGGCCCGATCGTCGGCGGACTGCTCGTCCAGCATGTCAACTGGGAGTCCGTCTTCTACATCAACGCCCCTATCGGCGTGATCGCCCTCGTCTTCGGTCTCGTGGTGCTGCCGCAGTCCAGGAACGAGGCGGCGGCGAGCGAGAAGTTCGACGTGCCCGGTGTCGTCCTGCTCGCGCTCGGACTGATCGCCGTCGTCTTCGGCGTCGTCAAGGGCGAGACGTGGGGCTGGACTTCGGCCGGTACCCTCGGCGCGATCGTCGGCGGTGTCGTCGTCCTGGTTCTCTTCGGCTGGTACGAGACCCGCGTCGCGCACCCTCTCCTGCCGATGCGGCTGTTCCGCAACCCGGCCCTGACCATCGGTGTGTTCGTCACCGCGCTGAACTTCTTCGTCCTGCTCGGCGCGATCTTCTTCGTGATGCTGTACCTGCAGAACGTGCACGGCTTCACGCCCGTCGAGTCCGGTGTGCGGACCCTGCCGCTGAGCCTCGCCTCCATGGTGGCCTCGCCGCTCGGCGCGAAGCTCACCGAGAGGTTCGGGCCGCGCCTGACCATGCCGCTCGGGATGGTGCTCCAGGCCGGCGCCGCGTTCACGATGCTCGCGTGGAGCGCCGACTCCTCGTACGCCGCCATGTGGCCGCCGTTCGTCGCGCTCGGTCTCGGCGTCGGCATGGTGATGGCCGCGTCCTCCGACGCGATCGTCGGCAACGCCCCCGTCAAGGACGGCGGTATCGCGGGTGGCCTCCAGGCCACCTCACTTCAGGTCGGCGGCGCGCTCGGCACCTCGGTGCTCGTCTCCCTCATCAGCAGCCGTGTCGGCTCCACGCTCACGGACTCACTGACCGACGCGGGCGTGCCCCACTCGGCGGCCGCGCGCTTCGAGGAGGCGAAGGACGCGGTCGCGATGGGCGTCGCCCCGGTCTCCGACGCGATGCCGGCCCAGCTCAGGGCGGCCGTGGTGGAGGGCAGCCACACCGCGTTCATGAACGGCGTCCACACCGCCGTCCTGGTCACCGGCGTCCTCGCCCTGGTAGGCGCCGCTCTGGCTGCGTTCGGCCTCCGAGGCCGGGAGGACGGGACCCAGGAGAACACCGAGCACGACGCGAAGGTGCCGAGCCCGGCCGCTGTCCGGTCCTCCACCGGCGTCCCGGTCAGCGGGCACGTCATCGGCGCCGAGTCGGCACCCGTGCCGCGGGCGGTCATCACCCTGATCTCGCTGGACGGGCGGCAGGTGGGCCGCATGGTGGCCCACTCGGACGGTGCCTACGCGGTGGACGCGCCGGGACCGGGAAGCTACGTGCTCATCGCCTCCGCCGAGGGCTACCAGCCGCAGGCGTCCACGGTCGTGGTCGGCGGCGAGCCGGTCTCGTACGACATCCTGCTCTCCGGCACCAGCGGCCTGGTCGGCACGGTCAGGTCGGCCGGCCTCGGGAAGCCGGTCGCCGGCGCCATGGTGGTCGCGGCCGACGTGCGCGGCGATGTGCTGGCCTCCGGGCTCTCCGACACGGACGGCACCTTCGGCTTCGCGGAACTGGTGCCCGGCCAGTTGACCCTCGCGGTGACCGCGGCCGGCCACCGGCCGCTCGCGCTGCCCGTCGAGATCGCCGCGCAGGGCGTCACCAGGACCGAGCTCGAACTCTCCCCCGGCCTGCACGTGCGGGGCCTGGTCCAAGCCGCGGGCCGACCGCTGAACGACGCGCGGGTCACGCTCATCGACACGGCCGGCAACGTGGTGGCCACCGCGACCACCGGCGAGGACGGCGGCTATGCCTTCACCGACCTCGACGGCGGCGAGTACACGGTCACGGCGGCCGGCTACCCGCCGAAGGCCACCCAGGTGACCGTGCACGGCTCCGGTGTGGAAAGCCACGACATCGAGCTCTCCCACCCGGGCGAGTGACACACGCCGGGCCGGACACGCCCTTCCGTTCAGGCGTGTCCGGCCCGGCGGCAAGCTGCCCAGTACAGCGGCAGGGGTGGCCCGTACCGTTGGACGCCGTCGGCTACGTCGCCCCTCCCGCTCTCAGTCCTCGGCGACCCGAATGATCGTGCGGCCGGGGACACGCTCTCGCGAGGTGAACGCGGCTGGCGCGTCGGCAAGCGACCGCACCGCACCGACGCGCACCCGCAGCCGGCCGTCCCGCAGACGCCGGGCGAGGTCGGCGAGGCGTACGCGGTCGGGTTCCACGACGAAGAACACGGCCTGTCCGTCGTCGGGGCGCACGGTGGGCTGATGCGCGATGCTGACGAGCGTGCCACCGGGGCGCACGAGGGTGGCCGAGCGGTCGAGGATGTCGCCGCCGATCACGTCGAACACGACATCGACCTGGCCGATGTCTTCCCACCGGTCGGCCTCCAGGTCGAGGAACGCGTGCGCGCCCAGGCCAAGGACGGTGTCCCGGTCGGCGGAGCGGCCCGTGCCGACCACGCGGGCTCCCGCTTCGTGAGCGAGCTGGACGGCGATCGAGCCGACGCCGCCGGCGGCTCCGTGGACCAGGACGGTCTGGCCGGTGGTGAGACGGGCGTGGTCGAACAGGCCCTGCCAGGCGGTCAGTCCGGAGATCGGCAGTGCGGCGGCCGCCGCGTGGTCGACGTCGGCGGGGAGCGGGGCGAGGTTGCGGGCTTCCACTGCGACGTACTCGGCGAGCGAGCCGTTGCGGGTCCAGTCGGTCGGTCCGAAGACTCGCTGGCCGACGGTGAGGCCGGTGGTTCCGTACCCGAGTTCCGTCACCACCCCCGAGACCTCGTGGCCGGGCACGCTCGGCGTGCGGTCGCGGCCGGCACGGTCGGTCCAGGTCGCGGGCCAGTCGAGCTCGCCTCGGGTGAAGCCGGCGGCGTGCACCCGGACGATGACGTCGTTCTCGGCGGCATGGGGGTGGGGAAGATCCTCCAGGGTCAACCCCGTGAGCCCGGCCTCGCGACCCCGGACAGTGATGGCGCGCATGAGCGTTCCTTTCTCAGTGTGTGGGGTGGGCAGTGCAAGACGCAGCGATGGCGTAACTCGATTTCGGCTGCTGCCCGGTCATCGCGGCCAGGGAGCATCGATGACGCGCTCCACCATGGACGTACGGCGAAAACCGGGAAGGAAGTGTTCCAGAATATCCGCGTTGACGGTCCCGTAAGTGGTGTCTGGGCGGTTTTTGAGGCCGTCTACGAATGCCTGCAGGAATTCCTTCTTGAAATCGCCCCGCGGGTGAACGGCGACGATCTCGTCCATCTGGTCGACTTCCAGCGTGTCCATCCCCCAGCCGATCGCGTCGGTCAGCACGCCGTAGTTCGTGGCGGCGACCTCGGGCTCCATGCGGCCTGGAATCCCCGGCGTGGTGTGCAGGGCGATCGCCTTCCAGGCGACCTCGGCGGCGCTCTCGGAAAACCCGCGGTCGAGCAGGAACTTCCGCGCATGGTCGGCGCCGTCCAGCTCGAAGCGCTGCTGCGTCTCGGAGAACGGGATCACAAGGCCCGCGTCATGGAACATCGCCGAGATGTAGAGCACCTCGGGATCAGGCAGAAGGTCCCTTGCCCGCGCGTGCAGAGAGCCGAAGAGAAATACCCGCCGGGAGTGGTGGAAGATCAGGGGGCTCGTCCTCGCCCGAAGAAATTCCGTGGCCTCCACGACAGCCGATGTCTCGGGTATCTCCACCCCTGCGATGATGTCCGTCATGACGTCCCTGCTTTCCGATGCGATGCGCTGCGAGGGGACCGTGCGTCCGTTCTCCACACTGCCGACCACACGGTCCGCGGCGCCGCCTCCGTCCGGCCATGAACCCCTCGAATCCGGTCATCCCAGGGTGGGCCCGTGAGCACCGACCCGCACCGGGTGGCCGTCCTCGTCTACCACGGCGTCAAGCTGCTGGACGTCGCCGGTCCCGCCGAGGTGTTCGGGGAGGCGAACCTGCTCGGCGCCGACTACCGGATCGCCCTGGTGTCGACGACGGGCGCCGATGTCACCTCTTCGATCGGCATGCGGATCGCCGTCGACGGCAGCGCCACCACGCAGCCGGATCCCGACACGTTCCTGATCCCGGGCGGAGACGTCTATCCCAGGACCCCCGTGACGCGCGAACTCGCCGAAGCGGCCAGGGAGCTGGCGGGGCGCGCCGGCCGAGTCGCCTCGGTGTGCTCCGGTGCCTTCGTCCTCGGCGCGACGGGCCTTCTGGACGGCAGACGGGCGACCACCCACTGGAAGATCACCGGCGAACTCGCCGCCCGGCACCCGAAGGCACGCGTCGAGCCAGACGCCATCTACGTGCGCGACGGCACTGTCTACACGTCAGCGGGCGTCACAGCGGGAATCGATCTCGCGCTCGCCCTCGTCGAAGAGGACCACGGTCCCGACATCAGTCGGCAGGTGGCGCGCTCCCTTGTGGTCTATCTGCATCGAGCGGGCGGCCAATCGCAGTTCTCCGCTCCCCTGCAGGGCCCGCCGCCCCGGTCTCCCGCCCTGCGCCGGGTCGTAGACCTGGTCACGGCGGACCCGGCCGGCCCCTACTCCCTGGCCGAACTGGCGGGGCGGCTCAACGTCAGTACGCGTCACCTCACCAGGCTGTTCCGCGAGGAACTGGGCACCACGCCGGCCCGGTACGTCGAGTCGATCCGCTTCGACATCGCGAAATCCCTTCTGGATCAGGGGTACACCGCCACGCAGACGGCGTCCATGGCCGGTTTCCCGAGTTACGAGAGCCTGCGCCGCGTCTTCGCCCGGGAGTTGTCCATCAGTCCCGCCGCCTACCAGCGCCGGTTCGCCACCGCGCGGCGCGAACAGGCCGGGTAGCGTCCGGGCGGCGGCGACAGCGTCGGTGCGGGTTCGTCGCGGTGGCTGCGACCCCGCCGTACCGGGGCCCGCGGTTCGGTGAGTCCGCGCGCTTCATCCCGAGCCGACGGGCGTCGTCGTGGGTGCTACGGGGATGGGATTCGGACGCGTTGTCGGTCACAGTGTTCGTACTCGGTCAAGGGGGAAGCCGTGGCGGGGGAAGGAAGACCGTCGGCGGAAGCCGATCTGTTCGCACTGGAAGCCGTCGTCGTGGGGCAGCCGAAGCGTTCGCGGTGGCGCAGGGACGCGGGACCGGCGCTGGCCGTCTCGACCGTGGAGGGAACCCTTCTCGCCCATGTCACACACACCGACGACACGCACTCCCTCCTCACGAAGGCGTCCGGAGAGTGCCTCGTCCGTATCGAGCGGTTCCGGTCGGCGAGGTTCCGCTTCACCGACGACACGGCACGGGAGGTCGGCACCGCGCGTGCCGGACACTTCATCAAGACCTGGCAGCTGAGCCTTGAGACGGAGCAAGGACGCCGGCTCCTCCTCACACGGCGGGGCCATCTGTCCACCGAATGGCAGCTCACGGAGACCGATCCGCATCGCAGTCCAGCACCGGATGTCCTCGGCCGGGTCACGGCGAGTACCCACGACACGTGGATCGGGTTGCAGCAGTACGTTGTCGAAACGGCCCCCGGCCTGGACGCATCGGAGCGGCGGACCGTCATCGCCTCGGTCGTGTGTCTGCACCTGCTCCGTCGCCCTCCGGGCAGTAGCAGCGCTTGATCGCGCGGCCGGGTTGCCAGACGAGTTGCTGACCTTGAGTGGTCCGGTCGTCGCCGCCCACACCCCAGCCCCCCTTGCCCGGCCGGCCCAGCCGCGCCCAAGCAGGCGTAAACACACCCCCCTCATGTAACGCTCAGGTTACGAAACCCCCCTGCGCCCTTCCCCGCCTCGCGATCCCGGTCTACGTTCCAGCGAAAACCAACCACATGGTAACTGTTGGCGTCAGGAAGGCACTCGACGATGACCGAACTCGCTCCCGGATTCCTCTGGGGCGCATCCACCGCACCGCACCAGATCGAAGGCAACAACCTCAACAGCGACTTCTGGGCGAACGAGGGACGCATCCCGGGCATGGAGCGCAGCGGCGACGCCTGCGACAGCTACCACCGGTACCGCGAGGACATGCGGCTGCTCGCGGACGCCGGACTCAACGCCTACCGTTTCGGCATCGAGTGGGCGCCGCATCGAGCCCGTCCCCAGCCTGGTCTCGCGCGCCGAACTCGCTCACTACCGGCGCATGATCGACACGGCGTTCGAGCTCGGTCTGACGCCGGTCGTGACCCTGCACCACTTCACCAGCCCGCTCTGGTTCGCCCAGGAGGGCGGCTGGCTCGGCGAGCGCGCGGTCGACCGGTTCCGGACGTACGTCGAGACGGTCGCGCCGATCCTCGAAGGCGTCGAGTGGACCGTCACCATGAACGAGCCGAACATGCTGGCCATCATGGCCGGCATGGCGCGGGCCCTGCAGAACCCGCAGGCCGACGGGGAGTGGCAGAGCCCCACCCTCGACAACGAGGGTCCGCGTCCGCCGCTGCCGGCCCCCGATCCGGCCATCGGCGCGCGGTTCGTCGAGGCGCACCACGCCGCGCGGGAGGTGCTGCGCGAGCGCACCGGCGCCAAGGTCGGATGGACGGTCGCCAACCGCGCCTTCGTCGCCCGTCCCGGGGCGGAGGAGAAGAAGCGGGAGCTCGAGTACATCTGGGAGGACCTCTACCTGGAAGGGGCGCGCGGCGACGACTTCGTGGGCGTGCAGTCGTACTCCAGCCAGTGGGTCGGCCCGGAGGGCATCGAGCCCTACCCTCCGCACCCGGACAACACGCTCGTCGGGACCGCCTACCGGCCCGACGCCCTGAGCATCGCGGTACGGCACACCGCCGAGGTCACCGACGGCCTGCCGATCCTGGTCACCGAGAACGGCATCGCCACCGGCGACGACAGGCGCCGTATCGCCTACACGGGCGAGGCCCTGGAGCATCTCGGCAAGGTGATCGCCGACGGGGTGGACGTACGCGGCTATCTGCACTGGAGCCTGCTCGACAACTACGAGTGGGGCCACTGGGCGCCGACGTTCGGCCTGGTCGCGGTGGACCGCGAGACCTTCGAGCGCCGACCCAAGCCCTCGCTGGCCTGGCTGGGCGAGACCGCCCGCCGCGGCCGGATCTGACCGCACCGCACTCAGAGGACGCATCGTGCAGATATCCGTACCCGACGTCTCGTCGAAGTCCCTGACCGAACTCGTCTCGCTGTCCGGGCGGCGCGCCGTCGTGACCGGCGCGGGCCGGGGGCTCGGCCGGGCCGTCGCCGAACGGCTGACCGAGGCGGGCGCGGACGTGCTCGTCGCCGACATCCAGCACGAGCTCGCCACGGCCGTCGCCGAGGACCTCGGCGCCCGGGGTCAGGGCCGCGCCCTGGCCGCCCCTCTTGACGTCACCGACCCCGACAGTGTCGTGGCCGCCGCCGACCTCGCGGTCCGGGAGCTCGGCGGGATCGACATCTGGGTGAACAACGCCGGGGTCTTCCCCAGCGTCCCCGCGCTGGAGATGTCCGACAAGGCCTTCGACGAGGTGTTCGCCGTCAACACCCGCGGCGTCTTCCTCGGCTCCCGGGAGGCCGCGCGCCGGATGAGCGAGGCCGGGCGCGGGGGCGTCATCGTCAACGTCGTGTCCACGGCCGGGTTCCGCGGGACGGCCCCCGGGCTCGCCGCGTACGTCGGCTCCAAGCACGCGGCACGCGGCCTCACCCGTCAACTCGCCCTGGAGTTCGCCCCGTTCGGCATCCGCGTGCTGGGGGTCGCACCGACCTTCGTGCCGACCGAGGGGAACATGGCGGCGGCCGCGGCGGCCGGGGTCCCCTTGGACTCCGAGGCGCTCCTCTCCGTGATGAGGCCAGGGCCCCTCGGCCGGCTCGGTGTGCCGGACGACATCGCCCGGGTGGTGCTGTTCTGCGCGAGCGACCTCTCGGCCTTCATGACGGGCAGCACGCTCCTCGCGGACGCCGGTGAGACGACGTAACCGCACATCGCCCCGACCATCCCGACCACACCGAGCCCCCGGTAGGAACTCCATGCTCTCGCCCCGTACCACCCCCACCCGCGACCTCGTCGGCCTCGACGGCCTGTGGCGGTTCGCTCCCGGCACCCGCGCCGGCGCCACCCCCTGGGCGTCACGGCTCGCCCCACCGCTCGAAGTGCCCGTGCCCGCCAGCTACAACGACCTGTTCGTGGACCCGGAGATCCGGGACCACGTCGGAGTCGTCTGGTACCAGCGCGACGTGCGCGTGCCACGCGGCTGGACCGGCGAGCGCGTGGTCCTGCGTTTCGGCTCGGTCACCCACGCCGCTCAGGTCTACGTCGACGAGCGGCTCGTGGCCGAACACACCGGCGGCTACACGCCGTTCGAGGCGGACCTGACCGATGTCGTCGAGCCCGGCGCGGTGTTCCGGCTGACGGTCGGCGTCGACAACCGGCTGACGAACGTGACGATCCCGCCCGGCACCGTCATGACAGGGCCCGACGGCCGCGAGCGGCAGTCGTACCTGCACGACTTCTACAACTACGCGGGCATCGCGCGCCCGGTCCGCCTGTACAGCACGCCGACGACCTTCGTCGAGGACGTCACCGTCGTGACCGGACGGGACGCCGCGGCCGGTACCGTCGGCTACCGCGTGGAGGTCGCCGGCGAGCACGCCGACACGGTCACCGTGCGGGTGCGCGCGGTGGACGAGGACGGACGGACCGTCGCGGAGGGAGACGGCCCCGAGGGCGCCCTGCGCATCGAGGACGTCACGCTCTGGCAGCCGGGCGCGGCCTACCTCTACGACCTCGTCGTGGAGTTGGCCGTGGACGGCGAGACCGTCGACAGCTACACCCAGCCCTTCGGCGTCCGTACCGTCGAGGTGCGCGGCACCGACTTCCTCATCAACGGCGAGCCCTTCTACTTCACCGGCTTCGGCAAGCACGAGGACACCCCCGTCCGGGGCAAGGGCCACGACGACGCCTACCTCGTCCACGACTTCCAGCTCATGCAGTGGACCGGCGCCAACTCCTTCCGCACCTCCCACTACCCCTACGCCGAGGAGGTCCTGGACTTCGCCGACCGGCACGGCATCGTCGTCATCGACGAGACCGCCGCCGTCGGCCTCAACCTGGGGGTCCAGGGCGGTCTCACCGGCGTGCCGCCGACCCCGACCTTCGCGCCGGAGAACTTCGGCGGGGCCACGCGGGACGTCCACGCCCAGCACCTGCGGGAGTTGATCGAGCGGGACAGGAACCACCCGAGCGTGGTGATGTGGTGCCTCGCCAACGAACCGGCCTCCAACGAGGACGGCGCGCGTGACTACTTCGAGCCGCTGGTCGAACTGGCCCGCAAGCTCGACCCGACCCGGCCCCTCACCTACGCCGCCGTCATGTTCGCGACCCCGCAGAACGACCAGATCGGCGACCTGTTCGACGTCCTGAGCATCAACCGCTACTACGGCTGGTACCTGTTCACGGGCGACCTCGCGACCGCCGAGGGATATCTGGAGCAGGATCTGCGCGGCTGGGTCCAGCGCTTCGGCAAGCCGGTCATGATGTCCGAGTACGGCGCCGACACCCAGCCCGGCCTGCACTCCGTCTGGGACACCCCGTGGAGCGAGGAGTACCAGAGCGACTTCCTCGCCATGTACCACCGGGTGTTCGACCGCATCCCCGAGTTCGTCGGCGAGCACGTGTGGAACTTCGCCGACTTCCAGACCTCGCCCGGCATCCACCGGGTCGACGGCAACAAGAAGGGGGTGTTCACCCGCGACCGCAAGCCGAAGTCGGCGGCGTTCGCCCTGCGGGGGCGCTGGCTCGGACTGGGCGGCCGAAAGCCCGGGCAGGTCGCGGCCGACTGACAGCTGCGACTGCGTGCCGCGCGCTGTCGGCGTCGGCGCTCTGGACACAGGTTCAGCAGCGGCGGTGAGGGGGCCGCAAGACGCGCAGGGGCGTCCTCACGGAATCCCGGCGCCGTGGCCCGATGCCGTCCGCAGGTCCCGGGGCCGTACGGCGACCCGTCATCGGCGACGTACACCGACCGGTCCCGCGGCAACGTCCGGCCCGCGTCGACCGCGACCGGGTCCCCCGGCGCCCAAGACGGCCGGTGTTCCAGCCCCGCCCAGTCCGACCCGCACCCCGGGTGCCGCGAGCCCGCCTTCTCCCCCACGGGTTGCCACCGCCCGCCCCTAGCGATCATGTGACAAAGGAGTCCTCATGCCTCACGACGACCCGGACGTCAGCGTGGTGGTTCCCCTCGCGAAGACAGCACCGCAGGACGCCGTGGGGGGTCCCAGCGAGCCCCCCGCCGCGCCCGAGATCGAGGCACCGCCGCTGCGGAGGGTGGGCAGGGGCTATCTCCTGTGGCTGATGACCGCCAGTTTCGGTGGCTCCCTGGCCCTCATGGTCCCCCTGTCCTACTCGCTCGCGGTGCGGATCGACGACCTCGCCCCCGGGCACGAGGAGCAACTCGGGTACGTCACCGGCTCCGCCCAGGTCGTCTACCTGGTTCTCAGCCCCCTGATCGGCCTCTGGAGCGACCGGACCCGTTCCCGGCTCGGCCGCCGGACCCCCTTCATGATCGGCGGCACTCTGCTCGGCACCATCGCGCTCGTCGGGGTCGCCCTCGCGCCGTCCGTTCTCCTGCTCGGCCTGGCATGGGTGCTCGGCATGATCGGCTGGGCCACGACCGGGCAGGCCATCCAGAACGTCCAGGCCGACCGGGTGCCCGAGGAGCAGCGGGGCCGGGTCTCCGCCCTGACCAGCGTCATGACCCAGATCGCCCCGGTGGTCGGCATCGGCCTCGCCTACGCGGTGGCCTCCAGCACGTTCCTGGTGTTCCTGGTCCCGGGCGTCCTGGGCGCCGCCCTGGTGGTGCTCTTCCCGGTGTTCAGGCCCGAGGGCGACTCCCGCGCGCTGGTGCACACCGCCGGCGTGACGCTGCGGAGCATGGTCACCAGCTACGGCTTCAACCCGCGCAAGTACCCGGACTTCGGCTGGAACTGGCTCGGCCGCTTCGTGTTCTTCATGGGGCTGTACTTCAACACGACGTTCGGCACCTTCTTCTACGCGCAGCGGCTCGACCTGCCGGTCAAGGAGGTCGCCGGGATCGTGGCGGTCATCGGGACCATCGGCGTGGTGGCCGCGGCGGGCGGCGCCATCGGGGGCGGCTTCCTCTCCGACAAGCTCGGCCGGCGCAAGCTGTTCGCCCTGATCGGCTCAGCGGTGTTCGTCGCCGGGGCCGTCACCGAGGCGTTCGCCCACTCGCTGCCCCAACTGGTCGTCGGCGCCGTACTGATGCAGTTTGCCATCGCGGTGTTCGGCGCCGTCGACCAGGCGATCGTGTTCGCCGTCCTGCCGGACCGGGCCGAGGCGGGCCGCTACCTCGCCGTCGTCGGTTTCGCGCAGAAGATCCCCAGCGCCGTCGCCCCGCTGATCGCCCCGCTCGTCATCACCCTGGGCGTCGGCGCCGGGGGCGAGAAGAACTACACCCAGCTCTATCTGATCGGCGCGGTCCTGGCCCTGGTCGGCGGCCTCATCGTCAAGTTCAAGATCAAGTCGGTGCGGTAGCCGCCGCGCGCGTCCCGGCGTCCCGGCGTCCCGGCGTCCCGGCGTCCCGGCGTCCTGAGAAGCATCCCGTTCCACCGAGTTCCGAGAAGGCACCCCATGCTCGACGCACCGTACGACCTGGCCATCGACAGCGGCGGGGACGCCTTCCCCGTGTCCGGGCCCACGCCCCGGCTGTCGTGGAAGCCGCCGTCGGACGCGGCACGCCCGGTGTCGTACGAGGTGGAGTGCGCCGTCGACGACGAGGCGCATCCCGCCGTGACCACCGCCGTGGGCGGGCACCGCTTCCTCCCCTGGCCGTGGGCGGCGCTGGACAGCGGGCGCCGAGTGGTCTGGCGGGTCCGGGCGCTCGACACCGACGGCAGCTCGCCCTGGTCGCGATGGCACACGTTCGAGAGCGGTCTGCTGGCCGCCGACTGGCGGGCGCGGTGGATCAGTCCCGCCGAGTCCGGTGACCGCGGCTACGGCAGGCGGCCCGCGTACGTCCTGTCGGCCCGGTTCGCGGCACGCTCCGGGGTGCGTTCGGCGCGGCTGTACGCGACGGCGCTCGGGGTGTACGAGGCGTACGTCAACGGCGTGCGGGCCGGCACCGCGGAACTGTCGCCGGGGTCCACCTCGTACGACCGCACGCTCTACGCCCAGGCGTCCGACGTCACGTCCGCCCTCAAAGCGGGCGACAACCGCTTGGAGTTCCTGCTGTCCGACGGCTGGTACCGGGGCCAGGTCGGCGCCTTCCGCCTCCCGGCCGGCTGGGGCACGGTGCCCGGAGCGCGGGCCGAACTGCACCTTCTCTACGAGGACGGCGCTCGGCAGGTCGTCCGCACCGACGGGACGTGGACGAGCGCCGAGTCGGCCATCACCCGGGCCGACCTCATGGACGGGCAGACCACCGACTTCCGCGTGCGCCCCGGGACCGGGCTACCAGTCCTCGTCGACCAGGTGGAGGCACCCCCGGTCGACTGGTCGCCGGCACCCCCGGTGCGAGTGGTCGAGTCCCGCCCGGCGCAGTCGGTCGAACAGCTCGAAGACGGCGTGTGGATCGCCGACTTCGGCCAGAACGCCTCGGGGTGGATCGCGCTGGGCGACCTCGGACCGGCCGGCACCCGCACGATCGTCGATCACGGCGAACACCTCGGCCCCGACGGCGACCTGACGACCGCTCACCTGGACTCCACACGCCCCGGCCAGGCCCCGATCCCCTTCGTCCAGCGCGATGTCGCCGTCTCCGCGGGAGGGGGCGAGACGTTCGAGCCGCGTCACACCGTGCACGGTTTCCGGTACGCCCGCCTCCGGCGCGACGGCGCCCCGCTCGACCCGGCGAGCCTCGTCATGCGGGTCGTCCACTCCGACCTGCGCCGCACCGGCACTTTCGCGTGCGGTCACGCCGACCTCGACCGCCTCCACGAGATCGCCGAGTGGAGCTTCCGCGGCAACGCCGTCGACGTGCCCACGGACTGCCCGACCCGCGAACGCCTCGCCTGGACCGGCGACTACCAGGTCTTCGCCCCCACCGCGACACGCCTGTACGACGTCCTGGGGTTCAACCGCAAATGGCTGCGCTCCGTGCGCGACGACCAGCTGCCCGACGGCCGGGTCGCCAACTTCTCACCGGACGGGCGCCGTATCAAACACCACCTGGACGACCAGTTCGCCATGATGACCGGCTCGGCCGGCTGGGGGGACGCCGTCGTCGCCGTCCCGTGGGAGCTGTACGAGTCGTACGGCGACCGGGAGATCCTCGCCGAGAACTGGGAGGCGATGGTCCGCTGGGTGGAGTGGGCCCTCACGACCGCCCGCACCGCCCGCCATCCGTCCCGGGTCGAGCGTTCGGCTGCACCGCTGCCGCACGAGCAGTACCTCTGGGACGGTTCTTTCCACTGGGGAGAGTGGACCGAGCCCAAGGCGAGGGCGGCCGACGGCACCCGTGTCGACCCGGTCAAGGACGATCCCGTCGCCTGGTTCATGGCCGACAAGGGCGAGGTCGGCACGGGGTTCCTGTACCGCTCGACGGCGACTGTGGCCCGCGTCGCCCGGGTGCTGGGGCTCGGCGAGGAGTCGGACCGCTACGCCGTGATCGCCGAGCGGGTCCGCGACGCCTGGCGTACGGAGTTCCTCTCCCCCGACGGACGCACCGCCGGCGACACTCAGGCCGGTTACGTTCGTGCGCTGTCCCTCGGGCTCGTCCCCGAGGAACTGCGCGAGGCCGCCGCCGCGCGGCTGGTCGAGCTGATCCGCGCCGCCGGCACCCACCTCACCACCGGCTTCCTCTCGACCGGCGATCTGCTCCCCGTCCTGGCCGACTCCGGCCACGCCGACGTCGCCTACGAGCTGCTCCTCCAGCGCACCGCACCCTCCTGGCTGTACATGCTCGACCGCGGCGCGACCACCGTCTGGGAGGACTGGGAGGGCATCGACGACACCGGCACCGCCCACGACTCCCTCAATCACTACAGCAAGGGCGCCGCGATCCGCTTCCTCCACACCCACACCCTGGGGCTGCGGCAGACGCCCGGATCGATCGCCTGGGAGTCCTTCGAGGTGGCGCCGGTCCCGCACCCGTCCGTGCCGTGGGCCCGGGGCACCCACGAGTCCCCGCAGGGCACGATCGCCGTCGAGTGGCGCACGACCGGCGACACCCTCACCATCACGGTCGACGTCCCCCCGGCCACCACCGCCCGCGTCGTCTTCCCCGACGGCACGATCGAGGAGCCTGTGGGCCCCGGCAGGTTCAGCGCCACCGGACGCGTGGGGAAGGCGAGTTGAGACGGCCGGGGAACGTAACCGCCGACGGTGACGCCTCCAGCGGGCCCGTCGGCGGGGCACGGAGCTGACGCCGGGACCGGCCTCACTCAGATCCGCGCGTAACGCACGTGCGGCCGCGACCAGTTCGTCAGGGGACGTGTGCCACCGCGCGGTCGGCGTCCAGAGCCGCGATCACGCTGTACGGCTGGACGCCGGGCCGGCCGGGGCTCATTCTTCGGCCTCTGGCTCTGCGACCTGCGGGAAGGTCATCCGCATGAAGGCCCGGACCGGCCCGACGATGTCGAGATCCTGGTCCAGCAGCCACTGCAACTGCAGGCCGTTGAGCACGGCTTGGAGCAGCGTGGCCGCATGTTCGGGGGCGAGCGCCTCGTTCAGTTCTCCGCGCTCGGCCTTCCCGCTCATGCCTTGGGCGAACTGTTCGCGTCCCCAGGCATAGCGCTGCGCGAAGTAGTCGTGCGCGGGGTGCTCCGGGCGGGAGGCGGCCGCCGCGAGCTCGATCCACAGGCGCATCAGTTCGGGGGCCTTCTGGTGGTGGCGCAGCAGGTCGCCGAGGTAGGGCGCCAGATGGTCCATGTCCGGCACCTGTGACTCGGCGTACTGCCGCTCCTCGGCGTCGCGTTCGGCGAGCACGGCGGCCAGCAGGTCGTCCTTGTTGCGGAAGTGGTGCAGCAGCCCGGCGTGGGTGATGCCGGCCCGCTCGGCGATGTCGCGCAGCGAAGCCTTCGTGAATCCGTGTTCCGCGAAGCTCTCACGAGCCGCCCGGACGATCTCGGCCCGTCTGGCGGGGGTCTTAGTGTACGGGCCGCGGGCCTTGGCCTGGGTCACAGTGCGCTTCCTCTTCTCGAATCCCGCATCACGAATCTCAAAACCTTCCAAGGCTTAGCATTTCGATGCCTGCTCGGCAGTGTGGGTGGCACTCGTCGCGAGCGCAAGGGGCACACCGAGGCGATTTCGCGCCAGGTAACGCTCTGATTACGAACAGAGTCTCCCATCTTCCCGCACCTCCCGCCGGGGCTTACCTTCCGAGTGAAATCCAACCACGTGGTAACTGTTCACGCCACTGGACCCATCGGCGGATCCGCGACCGCCGCAGCGTCCTCGACCCACCCGCATGCCGGCCTCACGGGCTCCGCCGCACATCCCCACACGTGCACCGGCCCTCTCGTGCACCCGTGCATGACCGCACCGACACACCGACGCACTGACGAAGGCCTCGGCTCTTCAGGTTCCAGGACGAAGGAATCCACTCATGCGCATCCGCTCCTCGCACTCCCGGCCCAGCCCACGGCCGCGACACCGCTCGCAGGCCCTGACGGCCGCTGTGGCCGTCGCCCTGCTGGCAACGGCAACAGCGGCGTGCGACAGCACCCCGGCCGCCACGTCGGGCTCCGGCACCGACGCGACCCTCGCACTGTCCATCCTCGGCACACCCAACTCGTTCGACCCCGCCCAGCTCATCGAGGGCCAGCAGACCTACGTCTGGGACTCGATCTTCGACACGCTCCTCCTCCAGGACAACAAGGGCGAGCTGCATCCCGGCGCCGCGCAGAGCTGGTCGTACACGAAGGACGGGCGCACGCTGACGCTGAAGATCCGCCAGGGCATGAAGTTCAGCTCGGGCGATCCGGTGGACGCGAACGCGGTGAAGGCCACCCTGGAGCGCATCCGGTCGACGCCGGGTCAGAGCCAGCTGTCGCTGGCCTCCGTCTCCGCGGTCGAAGCCCCCGACGCCTCGACGGTGGTCATCAAGCTCAAGCAGCCCGACGCCTCGCTGCTCGGCGCCCTGTCGACGTCGCCCGGCGTGATCGGCGACCCGAAGACGATGACGAACAAGAGCACCACCCTGAACCCGGTCGGCTCGGGCCCGTACACCCTGGACACGAAGGCCACGGTCAACGGCTCCGTCTACGTCCTCAAGCGGCGCGACGACTACTGGAACAAGAAGGCCTATCCGTTCCGGACGGTCAAGATCCGCGTGATCACCGACCCGACCGCCTCGGCCAACGCCCTCAAGGCGGGCGAGACCAACGCCGGCACCGCCGACGTCTCCCAGCTGCCCGCCCTCAAGGCGGCCGGCTTCCGGATCACGCACGTGAAGGCCACCGCGGGCGCCTTCCTCGTCCTCGCCGACCGCGCCGGCACCAAGCTGAAGCCACTCGGCGACCTGCGCGTCCGCAAGGCCATCAACATGGCCTTCGACCGGCAGAAGATCGTCACACAGGTACTGCGAGGCTCCGGCAAGGCCACCGACCAGTTGTTCAATCCCCAGAGCGGGGCCTATGACGAAACGCTCAACAAGCTGTACCCCTACGACGTCGCCGGGGCCAAGAAGCTGCTTGCCGAGGCCGGTTACCCGAACGGCTTCTCCGTCACCATGCCGAGCCTGGTCTTCACCAAGAGCTTCGAGCCGATCTTCACGCAGGCGCTCGCCGACATCGGCATCAAGGTGACCTGGGAGCCGGTGCCCGCGCAGCAGACCGCGTCAGCCGTCGCGTCGGGCAAGTACCCGATGTTCCTGCTCGTGGAGGGCCTCGCCTCCGACGCGATCATGACCCGCAGCTTCTACACCCCGACCGGCTTCCGCAACGTGTTCCGCACCACCGACCCGAAGCTGACCGGACTCCTCGGCCGGGCCGCCCGGGAACTCGACCCGGCGAAGGCCGCCGGAATCTACCGGGAGATCAACGAGTTCGGCGTCGAGAACGCCTGGCTGGCGCCCGTCTTCTATCTCGGCAGCGACTGGGCCACCAAGAAGGGCATCACCTACCTCGGCGACGGCTCCTCCACGATGTCCACCATCCGCCAGTTCGGCGTGGCCGGCTCCTCGCAGCAGTCCGGAGAGTGAGTCCGCGCCCATGACGGTCTATCTGCTGCGGCGCCTGACCGCGGGCCTCGTGCTCGCGGTCCTGGTGACCATGATCACGTTTCTGCTGCTCAGCACGTCCTTCGACGACGTCGCGAGCAGCGTCCTCGGCAACGGCGCCACTCCGCATCAAGTCGCCGCGCAAAAGGCACAGATGGGCCTCGACCGGCCCGTGGCGGTCCAGTACGCCGACTGGCTCACGCACGCCGTCAGCGGCGACCTCGGCGC
This sequence comes from Streptomyces sp. SAI-127, assembly GCF_029894425.1. NCBI lineage: Bacteria > Bacillati > Actinomycetota > Actinomycetes > Kitasatosporales > Streptomycetaceae > Streptomyces > Streptomyces sp. SAI-127. The sequence continues at coordinate 107,246 of NZ_JARXYJ010000002.1, read as the reverse complement.
CTCCTACTTCACCAGCGAACCGGTCCGCTCGGCCATCACCGCCCGGCTGGGCGTCACCCTGTCCATCGTCGTGGTCGCCCTGTTGGCCACCTCGGTCATCAGCGTCGCGCTCGGCGTGGCCGCCGCCGCGCGCGGCGGCGCCGTCGACCGGTTCGCGCAGGGCGCCGCGATGATCGGTTATCTCGTCCCGAGTCTGCTCGTCGCCATCGCTCTGGTCTACGTGTTCGCCATCAAGCTGCATGTGTTCCCGGCCACCGGATACACGGATTTCAGCGAGAGCCCGAGCCGCTGGGCCGGCAGCATCGCCATCCCGGTGGTCGCCCTGATGATGGGCGGAGTCGCCAGTCTGACCTCGCAGATCCGCGGCGCCATGATCGGCGAACTGCGCAAGGACTACGTCCGCACGCTGCGCACCCGGGGTATCCCCACCCGCTCCATCGTCCTGCGGCACGCCCTGCGCAACGCCGCGGGACCGGCCCTCACGGTCCTCTCCCTGGAGTTCATCCAGATGCTCGGCGGAGCCCTGATCATCGAGCAGATCTTCGCACTGCCCGGCTTCGGTCAGTACGCGTTCAACGCCTCCCTGCAGGGCGACGTGCCGATCATCATGGGCATCAGCCTGTTCGGAGTGCTGCTCGTCGTGCTCGTCAACCTCGTCGTCGACCTGCTGGGCGGCTGGCTCAACCCGAAGGCGAGGATGGTCCGTTGACCACAGCGCGTACGGATGCGCGGCGCAGGCCGGCCCTGCGGCGCCTCCTCACCGACCCCCAGGCAGTGGTCAGCGCGAGCCTGCTGATCGTCGTCGTCCTGCTCGGTCTGCTCGCGCCGGTCCTCACCGATCACACTGCCAACCAGGCGAACCTGGACGCGGTCAACGCAGGCATCGGCGACCACGGCTACCTGCTCGGCGGGGACAAAAGCGGCCGCGACATCCTCGCCAGGCTCCTGTACTCCATCAACACCAGCGTGGTGTCGGCGCTCATCGGCGCGAGCATCGCCCTCGCGATCGGGATCACGTCCGGGCTGATCGGCGGATACTTCGCAAGGCGGGTCCGCGGTGTCACCGAATGGCTCTTCAGCCTGATCATGACGTTCCCCGGGCTTCTCCTGCTCATCATTCTGATGCCTGTCACCAAGGGCGACTACCGGGCCACGATGGTCGTCTTCGGGGTGCTCCTCTCTCCCGGCATCTACCGGCTCGTGCGCAATCTCGTCCTCGGCGTGAAGAACGAGCTCTACGTCGACGCCGCCCGGGTCTCCGGACTGCCCGACCGGCGCATCCTGCGACGGCACGTGTTCACCGTGGTGCGCGGCCCGGTGATCATCGCCACCGCGTTCCTCGCCGGTTCCTCCATCGCCGTCCAGTCGGGCCTGGCCTTCCTGGGCCTGGGCTCGAGCACCGTGCCCAGCTTCGGCGCGATGATCTCCGAGGGCTTCACCAACCTGTACGAGGAGCCACTGCAGTTCCTGTGGCCGAGCCTCGTGCTCGGGATCATCACCGCTTCGCTGGTACTCCTGGGTAACGCGCTGCGGGACGCCTTGGAGGGCGGGCGTCCCAAGCCGGTCCGGATCGTGACCGCCACCGGGTACCGGCCACCGGCCGCGGAGGGCGAGGCCGTCACCCAACTGCTCAGCGTGGACGACCTGGCGATCGCTTATCCGACCCCGACCGGCGAACTGAAGGAAGTCGTCAGTGGCGTCACCCTGAGCGTGGCCGCCGGGGAGACCCTCGGCCTGGTCGGCGAGTCCGGCTCCGGCAAGACACAGACCGCGTTCGCCGCGCTCGGGGTGCTGCCCGCCGAAGCGGTCGTCACCCGTGGCTCGATCCGGCTCGACGGCCGCGAGTTGCTCGGCCTGAGCGAGCGCGAACTGCGGGCACTGCGGGGCACGTCCATCGCGTACGTCCCCCAGGAACCGATGTCCAACCTGGACCCGTCCTGCACGGTGGGCGCCCAGCTCGTCGAGGGCGTGCGGGCCGCGACGCCCATGTCCAGGGGTGAGGCCCGCGAGCGGGTCCTGGCGCTGCTCGCCAGGTGCGGCATACCCGACCCCGAACGCACCTTCCGCTCGTATCCCCACCAGATCTCCGGCGGCATGGCACAGCGCGTTCTCATCGCCGGCGCCGTCGCCGGCGGGCCCCGGCTGCTCATCGCCGACGAACCGACCACCGCCCTCGACGTCACCGTCCAGGCGGAGGTCCTCGACCTGCTGCGTGACCTGCAGAAGGAGCTGAACATGGCCGTACTGCTCGTGACCCACAACTTCGGTGTGGTCGCGGACATCTGCGGCCGCGTGGCCGTCATGCGGGAGGGCACGGTCGTCGAGACAGGCGCGACGGAGCAGCTGTTCGCCGCGCCGAAGCACCCGTACACGCGGGGGCTCCTGAACTCCATCCTCGACGAGACCACGCTGCGCACCGACCCGCCGGCCGCCTCCGCGGACGCACTCGAAACGGAGAGGCGATGACATCAGTGCTGGAGGTGAGCGACCTGCGCGTCGCCTACCCGGGGCGGGGCTTCAGAGCCCGCCCGCTCGAGGTCCTGCACGGTGTGTCGCTCACCGTGGGGCAGGGCGAGACGCTGGGCGTCGTCGGCGAGTCGGGCTCCGGGAAGACGACCATCGGCCGCTCCGTGCTCGGCCTGGTCGCGCCCAGCGGCGGCACCGTCCGCTTCCAGGGGAACGACATCACCCGCGCCGGACGCAAGGAACGCCGTGCTTTGGCCCGGGACATCCAGGTGGTCTTCCAGGACCCGTACTCCTCCCTCAACCCGGCCCTCACCATCGGGGACATCCTCAGCGAACCGCTGGTCGTGCAGGGCACGGCGGCGGGTGAGGCCCGGCTCCGGGTGGCGGAGCTGCTCGACCAGGTGGGGCTGCCGAGGGATGCCTCACAGCGGCTGCCGCGGGAGTTCAGCGGCGGTCAGCGACAGCGCGTCGCGATCGCCCGCGCCCTCGCACCCGCCCCGCGGCTCATCGTCTGCGACGAACCCGTCTCGGCTCTCGACCTCACCACCCAGGCCCTCGTCCTCGATCTCCTCGTCGACATCCAGCGGCGCACCGGCGTCGCCTACCTGTTCATCTCGCACGACCTCACGGTCATCCGGCACGTCAGCCACCGCGTGAGCGTCATCCACCGGGGCGACATCGTCGAGACCGGACCGGCGGGCGAGGTCACCACGGCCCCCGAACACCCCTATACCCGACGCCTGTTGCTCGCCGCCCCGGTCGCGGACCCGACCGAACAGCGGCGGCGGCGCGAGGCGCGGCAACGTCTGTGACGTCTCGTGGCACCGCATCCCCGAGTACCGGAAGTCCGCTCCCTTTCGGACCGTCAGGCCTCGAGCGCGTCGATCAGCGCCTTGACCACGTCGTCCGTCGTGGCCGTGCCGCCGACGTCGCGGGTGAGGATGCCCGCACCGGTCGTGGCCTCGATCGCCTTGTTCAGACGCGCCGCCTGGTCGGGCAGACCGAAGTGCTCCAGCATCAGCGCGGCGCTGCCGACCGCGCCGATCGGGTTGGCCAGGCCCTGGCCGGCGATGTCCGGGGCGGAGCCGTGGACCGGCTCGAACATGCTGGGGAAGCGGCGCTCGGGGTTGAGGTTGGCGCTGGCGGCCAGGCCCAGGCTGCCGGCCAGTGCGCTGCCGAGGTCGGAGAGGATGTCGGCGTTGAGGTTGGAGGCGACGACGACCGAGAGGTCCTCGGGGCGCAGGACGAACTTGGCGCCGCCCGGGCCGATCGGTGTGCCGTCCTCCCGGGCCAGCATCGCACCGAGGGATTGCAGCATGCCCGCGGCGCCGTCGGTGGTCTGACCGATGCCGCGGCTCGTGGCCGTGAGCGGCATCTTGCGCCCACCCGGCAGCATGGCGAGTCCGCAGATGGCCGCCGCCTCGATGAGCACGATACGGCCGTGCACCGCGACCTCGGCCGTGACGGACCTGCCGTTCGGCCCGGTCACCGTGATCTTCTCGGGGCTGAACCGGCCCGCGCAGGCAGCGGCCACGCTCCCCTCTCCCCCGTCCGAGAGCGCGAGTCGGTCGACCTGGATCCGGGGAGCGGCCTCCAGCAGGCCGCGTTCCAGTGCGCGGGCGGCTTCGTCGGCGCTGAGGGAGCCCTTGAACTTGTCCGGGGATATCAGTACGGACACCATCAGGACGGCACCTCGGCGGTCTGCGGGGCGGGCAACGCGGCGACCGGCCGTACGTCTTCGGTCTCGGCCTCGGTTTCGGCCTCGGTTGTCAGAGGCGGCTCGCCCGCCTTGCCGGACAGCACCGCCCGGGCCCGCTCCAGATCGAGGCCGTTCTCCCACTTGGCGACGGACAGCGTGGCCACGGCGTTGCCGAAGAAGTTGACCAGCGCCCGGCACTCCGACATGAACTTGTCGATGCCGAAGATGAGCATGATGCCCGCCGCCGGGACGGAGCCGACCGTCGACAGGGTCGCGGTGAGCGCGATGAACCGCCACCCGCGACGCCCGCGGCTCCCTTGGACGTCAGCAACATGACGGCCGGCAGCCCGAGTTGCTGCCCCAGGGAGAGGGAGGTGTCGGTGGCCTGGGCGATGTACAGGGTGGCCGGCGAGAGGTGGATCGCCGCGCCGTCGAGGTTGAAGCTGTAGCCGGTCGGCACGACGAGACCGACCGTGGACCGCTCGGCCCCCATGAACTGCAGCTTGCGCATCAGCCCCGGAACCGCGGGCTCGGCGGTCGAGGTGCCGAGGATCAGCCAGAACTCCTCCTTGAAGTAACGGAAGAGCTGGAAGATGTCGAGCCGCCACTCTCGCCCGCGCCCGGTAGGTCTGAGGCCACCTCTTCCAGAGACACCCATCCATCCGACCTCTGCTTCGACTTTCTTCCACGCACCCCCCATTGACACTCCCCTACGCCTCCCCAATCATCAAGACATCCGATGATTGGGAGCCGCCATGAGTACGTTTCCAAGACGTCATGTCCTCGGCGTCACGGCGGGTGTCGCTGCCTCAGCCGCTCTTTCCTTCGCCTCCACGACCGACGCCCACGCTGCTGAGGCGGGCACAGAGCAGAGCGGGACATGGGCGCCCGTGCCCGCACCGGTTCCCGTCCCCCTCGACAGCCTCTACGACAACGACGGCATCGACACCGCCTCCGCGCGAGACGGCGACTTCGACGGCTCCGGCTACACGTTCCCGGGCGAGGAACTCCCGGCAGGCCAGGTGGAGGTGGACGGAGTCCCCTTCGCCTTCCCGTCCTCGGCCGCAGGCGCCAAGAACAACGTCGTCGCGCTCGGTCAACGCATCGACCTGCCCAAGGGCCGCTACATGGCGGCCTACTTCCTCACCTCGGGGAGTTACGGCAACGCCTCGGGCAAGGCAACGGTGCACTACGCGGACGGTTCGACCACGACGGCCGGCCTCACCGGAGCCGACTGGTACGCGGCGGGCGGTTCCCTGTCGGCGCCGTACCGCTACGGTCCGAGCGGCGCGAAGGACGAACACAGCGTCGGCATCGGCACATCGGAGGTGTGGGTCGATCCGCAGCGCGAGGCGATCGCCATCACCTTGCCGACCACCAACACACCCGCGCCGAACCAGACCTCGCTGCACGTGTTCGCACTGTCCCTCCAGCCGGTCGCCCAGGGACGCGCCCTGATCCTGCGCGACGCCCACTCCACGAACTCGCTCCTGCCGTCCACCGGCGCCCAGAGCGTCGAGGCCACCGTCGTCAACGCGGGTACCGCCGCCGTCCTGGCCGGCGACGCCGTGTCGGTACAGGTCACGGTGCCGGGCGCCCGAACCGTGGAGCCCGGCACCGTCCGCCGCCTCGACCCCGGCGAGCAGGCTCGCGTCCGCATCGGCATCCGCAACCGCACGGGGACGGCACCCGGCACCTCCCAGGACGGCGTGGTGACCGTCACCGGCCGCGGCGCCACGGCCGCCACCCAGCGCAGCCGACTGTCCCTCGGCGTCGCCGACTACCAGCCGACCGAGACCTCCCTCTCCGGTCACCAGGCGCCGTACTGGTTCCACAGCGCCAAGTTCGGCATCTTCATCCACTGGGGCGTGTACTCGGTGCCCGCCTGGGCGCCGGTCGGCACGCAGTACGCCGAGTGGTACTGGGACCAGATGCAGGACCCGAACAACCCCACGTACGCCCACCACCGGGACACCTACGGCGAGGACTTCGCCTACGACGACTTCATCCCGCGCTTCACGGCGGAGAGGTTCGACCCGCGAGCCTGGGTCGAGCTGTTCCGGGACGCCGGTGCCCAGTACCACGTGCTGACCTCCAAGCACCACGAGGGATTCGCCCTCTGGGACACCAAGGTCTCCGACCGCAACGCCGTGAAGATGGGCCCGAAGCGGGACCTGGTCAAGGAGCTGTTCGAGGCGTCCCGGCGCTACACGCCCGAGCTCCACCGCGGCCTCTACTTCTCGATGCCCGAGTGGTTCAACCCGGACAACCCCTGGATGGGCCACGCCCCGCGCAACCCGTACACCCTCGCCCCCGTGCCCTACACCGGATACAGCGCGGGCAAGGACTTCGTGAAGGACTATCAGGCCCCGCAGATGCTGGAGCTGATCCACGGTTACGACCCGGAGCTCATCTGGTGCGACATCGGCGGCGCCAACGACAGCGTGCACGTGCTCGCCGAGTACTTCAACCACGCCAAGAACCGGTCCCGCCCCATCGACGTCACCGTCAACAACCGCTCGGGCATCTCCTTCCACGACTTCACGACGCCCGAGTACACGACGTACGACAACACCGTGATCGCCAAATGGGAGTCCAGCCGCGGCCTGGACCCCTTCAGCTACGGCTACAACCAGGCCACCCCGGACGGTTCCTACATGACGACGGAACAGGTCGTGCAGAGCCTGGTGGACATCGTCTCCAAGAACGGCAACTTCCTGCTCGACATCGGCCCACGCGCCGACGGCACCGTCCCGGAGATCATGCAGACGCGACTGCGCGAGACGGGGCAATGGCTGCGGACGAACGGCGAGGCCGTCTACGACACCACGTACTGGTCGAAGATGGCCGAACTCGGCGACGACATCCGCTTCACCGTCCGCCCGAACAGAGCCTTCTACATCCACTCCCTGGCACAGCCGGGCTCACGGCTCACCATTGAGGCGCCGATCCCGATCCGCAACGGTGACACAGTGACCATGCTGGGCCACGACCGGCCACTGACCTGGACCGTCAGCAAGGGAGCGCTGGTGATCGACGTTCCCGCGGCGGCCCGCAAAGCGGGACAGCACGTCTGGGTCTTCAAGGTGACGTGGAACTCCTGACGTCCTGTGCAGTCCTTCCGATGATGACCGCACTCCCCAGCGCTTGCCGCCGGTGTGCCGGCGCTGGGGGGAAGGGGGTAGCTGAAGTCGCCTGCTGAGCCGCCGAGTTGGCGTCGGTGTTGGCTCGGGTGGCGGGCAGGTTCGCTCGGGCAGAACCGCGATGGTGGACGCGGGACTACGGCCCAAGCATCCCAAAACCATGGTCACCGGGCGGTGTTGCGGGGAAAATGGCGCCATGACGTACGAAGGCTCCCCCATCGACCCGTCCAAGCCCAGCATCGCCCGCGTGTACGACTACCTGCTGGGCGGCAAGGACAACTACGCCGTGGACCGAGAGATCGGCGACGTGTTCAAACGCGACCTGCCCGGCTCGGTGGCCATCGCCTTCGCCAACCGCACAGCACTGACCCGCGCGGTCGGGGAGATCGTGAAAACCACCGGCATCCGGCAGTTCATCGATCTCGGCAGCGGCCTGCCGACCGCCGACAACGTCCACCAGGTCGCACAACGCCACGCGCCCGAGGCCCGCGTCGTCTACGTCGACATCGACCCTCAAGTCCTCGTCCACGGCCGGGCGCTGCTGGAGAAGGACGAGCGGACCCGGGTCGTCGCGGTCGACGTACGCGACCCCGAAGGCATCCGCACGCACCCCGACACCCTCGACATGATCGACTTCACTCGTCCCGTCGCCGTGATCTTCAGCGCGATCCTCCACCACGTCAACGACGACGAGGACCCGGCCGGCATCGTCCGCTACTGGCGCGACCATGTGCCCTCCGGAAGCTACTTCTTCATCAGCCACTTCCGTTCAGGGAACAACCCGGAGACACGGGAGGCCGAGGCAGTCCTCCAGCAGACGTTCGGTCGCGGCCGGTGGCGCACCGACGCCGAGATCGCTTCCCTCCTCGACGGCCTGGAGATCCTCGAACCCGGTATCGTCCCCGCACCGCTGTGGCGCCCCGACCAAACCGAAACCCCGTGGAACAACAGCGGGGAACGGCAACTCACGGTCTGGGAACACCTCATCGCCGCCGCCCTCGCCCGCAAACCCTGACCGCCGCGCAGGGCAACGGCGTCTCCATGGCCGATCACGCCGGTGTTCGCGTGGCCCGGCAGCATGCCCTTGTCCCCGCCGGAGGGCACGACGTCGCTGCCGGTGGACGCCTCGCTCGCCGCCACCGCGTACGGACAGACCCCACGTCCGAGACCGACACGGGTGGCGCAGACGTCGCCGGGGCTCGGTGACCGGGCCGGATGCCGCCTGGCCGCCCGCCCCGACGTGTGGATCTGCACCGACGGCGCCACGCTGTGCGGCGAGATCCTCGCTCAACCCTCGGGCTCGCTTCGCGGCTGAAGACGGGGCTCGGGTGGCGGCGCTCGGCGAGGACGAGCCCCCGCTCAGGCTCCCGGAGGCGGTCTAGCACTACGGTGGATCCATGACGGCGCCCCTGGACGTGCTGGTGGTCGGCGCGGGGCCCACCGGGCTCGCGCTCGCCGCACAGCTGCGTACGTACGGCGTGTCATTCCGGATCGTCGACCGATCTCCCGACCGGGTCCATGAGTCGCGCGCACTGGGTATCCAGCCGCGCACCCTGGAAGTGCTCGCCGGGTTCGGGGTGACGGATGAGCTGGTCACACGTGGCAACCCCGCGATGCGGTTGAGGATGCATCTGCCGCGACGAGTGGTGCAGTTGCCGTTGTTCGACATCGGGCTGGCCGACACTGCGTATCCCTTTGTGCTGTTCCTCTCGCAGGCGGAGACGGAGAGCATCCTCGCGGAGCATCTGGCCAGGCGGGACGTGGTCGTCGAGCGGGGCACGGAGCTGGTCCGGCTGGAGCGTGAGGGGCCGGCCGTCACCTGCCGGCTTCGGCGTGGCGACGGTGGTGAGGAGAGCGTGGACGCTCGGTACGTCGTGGGCTGCGACGGCGCGCACAGCACCGTCCGCGCCCAGGCGGGCATCGGCTTCGAGGGTCACGCCTATCCGCAGACGTTCCTGCTCGCCGACCTGGAGGTCGACGGCCTGGAGCCGGATGCCGTGCACACGTACATGACCGGGTCCGGGATGCTGTTCTTCTTCCCGCTCGGCTCGCCGGCGACCTGGCGGATGCTCGCGATGCGTCCGCCGGGCGCCCCGGACACCGACGTGAATCTCGGATTCCTGCAGAAGATCGCCGACTTGTACGTCCCTGACGGGCTGGTCCTGCGGGACCCGGTCTGGATGACCGACTTCCGGCTCCACAACCGCGGGGCCGCCCACTACCGCTCGGGCCCCTTCTTCCTCGCCGGCGACGCGGCCCAGATTCACAGTCCGGCCGGCGCCCAGGGCATGAACACCGGCATCCAGGACTCCCTCAATCTGGGCTGGAAACTCGCCCTCGTCTGCCAGGGCAGGGCGCCGGCGGAGCTTTTGGACACGTACGAGATCGAGCGCGCCCCGGTCGGCCGCAGCGTGCTGCGTTTCACCGACCGCGCCTTCACGATCGGCACCAGCCGCCACCCGCTCTTCCGCTTCGCCCGCGCCCGACTCGCCCCGCGTCTGGCCCCGTTGGCGCTGCGCGCGACGGGACTGAGATCGCGGGTCTTCCGTACGGTCTCCGAGCTGGGCATCGGCTACCGACGAAGTCCCGCCGCCACCGCGGGCTCCCGGCCACCGAGGAAGGGGCCACGAGCGGGCGACCGGCTACCCGACCTGCCGCGCGGGCTCCAGGCGCGGAGCGCGGGGCCGAGCTGGCACCTGCTGCTGTCCGGACCGCCCGCGCTCTGGCCCGCCGAACGCCTGGCCTCGGTCCTGCGCGGACGGGAGGATCTGGTCACCGCGCACCGGCTTGGCGGGGAGAGCCCGTGGCCGGACGCGGTCCAGGGGCTTGTACGCCCTGACGGCTACCTCGGCTATGTCGCGCGCGGTGCACATCTCGGAGGGCTCCGGGCTTACCTGGAGCGTTGGCTGCCCGCACAGCACGGTTGATCCGTACGGCCAACGAGCTGTCCTCCGCGTGCGGTCAGTGCTGTGTCGGGACGCCGAGCTCGTCGAGGAGTCCGCGGACGCGGCGCTCGATGTCGTCGCGGATGGGGCGAACGGCCTCGACGCCCTGGCCGGCCGGGTCCTCCAGCTGCCAGTCCAGGTACCGCTTGCCGGGGAAGACCGGGCAGGTGTCGCCGCAGCCCATGGTGACGCAGACGTCCGACTCCTTCACGGCGTCGACCGTGAGCATCTTGGGGACCTCGGCGGAGATGTCGATGCCGACCTCGGCCATGGCCTCGACGGCGGCCGGGTTGACGTTGTCACCCGGGTTGGAGCCGGCGGAGCGGACCTCGACGCGGGCCCCGGCCAGGTGGGTCAGCCACGCGGCGGCCATCTGGGAACGGCCGGCGTTGTGGACACAGACGAAGAGCACGGAGGGCTTGTCGGACATCAGGAGGTCTCTCTTGATCTCGCGCCTGTCGGGCGGCAGAGGAGGGCACGGGCGCATCAGCACCCGATGGTGTCAGTCACCACTGATGTGAGAGTATCAGCGCATGCTGACGTCAGTCGACACTGATCTGATGCGGGTCCTGGCAGACCCGCTCCGCCTCCGGATCGTCACCCTGCTCGCCAAGGAGACGCTCTGCAGCACGCACCTGATCGAGGAGACGGGGGCCAGACAGACCAACCTCTCCAACCATCTCAAGGTGCTGCGCGAGGCCGGGGTCGTGGAGACGGAACCCTGCGGCCGGTTCACCTACTACCGGCTCAAGCCCGACGTCATCGCCACCCTCGCCGGTCAGTTCGCCGACCTCGCGGAGACCGCGCGCGCCACCGCCGAGAACAACGTCAAGCGGTCCTGCCCCTGATCCCCGCCCCTGTGGCGACCTGCACCAAGGAGTCCTGTTGACCGCCACCGAGGCCACCGAGCACGACGGAGCCGGGGAGTCCGCCTCAGCCTCCGGCGCCGAGCCGCAGCCCGCGCCGGGTGCCACCCCGCCTCGTAACCCCCTGGTCGCCCGGGCCGCCGCCGAGCTCATCGGCACGGCGCTGCTGGTGGCGGTCGTGGTCGGCTCGGGCATCCAGGCGACCGAACTGACCAAGGACGTCGGCCTGCAACTGCTGGCCAACTCCACGGCCACCGTCTTCGGCCTCGGCATCCTGATCCTCCTGCTCGGTCCGGTCTCCGGCGCCCACTTCAACCCGGTCGTCACCCTCGCCGAGTGGTGGACCGCCCGACGCGGCGGCGCCGGGGTCACCCTGCGCGAGGCGGCGGTGTACGTGCCCGCGCAGATCGTCGGCGCGATCGCGGGCGCCATCCTGGCGGACGCGATGTTCGGCAAGCCGCTGGTGGAGTGGTCCACGCATGACCGGTCGGCGGGGCACCTGCTGCTGGGCGAGGTCGTCGCCACGGCCGGCCTCATCCTGCTCATCTTCGGCCTGGCCCGCACCGACCAGCTGCGCTTCGCCCCGGTGGCCGTCGCCTCCTACATCGGCGCCGCCTACTGGTTCACCTCGTCGACGTCCTTCGCCAACCCGGCGGTGTCCATCGGCCGCGCCTTCACCGACACCTTCGCGGGCATCGCGCCGGGTTCGCTCCTGGGCTTCATCGGCATGCAAGTCGTCGGCGGTGTGGTCGGACTGGCGCTGGTGGCCCTCATCTTCATGCGCGGACGATCGGCCGAGTGACCAACAGGACGCAGGTGGTGGTCATCGGCGGCGGCCAAGCGGGGCTCGCGGCCGGCTACCACCTTGGCCCCGGCCCCGGACGGGGTAACGTCCACGATCGGCTGACCTGCCGTTCGGCGGGGCCTGCTCACCACCCAGGTCCAGCGATGGGCCGTAAACAGTGCTGTGGTCAGGCCACAGCCGACGCGCTGGTCAGCAGCTGTCCCATCGCGGCCAGCACGGACGGCTCGACGCGGTAGTAGACCCAGGTCCCGCGCCGCTCGGAGGTGAGCAGCCCGGCCTCCTTGAGCTTCTTCAGGTGGTGGGAGACGGTCGGCTGGGAGACGCCGACATCGGAGATGTCGCAGACACACGCCTCGCCGCCCTCGTGTGAGGCGACCGCGGAGAACAGCCGCAGCCGCACCGGGTCGCCGAGCGCCTTGAACATCCGCGCGGCCGCCTCGGCCTCCTCCGCGCTGAACGGTCGCTCGGTCAGCGGCGGGCAGCACGGCGCCACGGCCTGGCTGTCGGCGGGCTCTATCAGCGGCAGCACCTCGGCATTCGACATACGTCTATGTTGACACACATCGAACCAAGCGGTCGAGGCCCGGCATCGTCAGCCTCGGGTATGGCGGTGCACCCGCCCGCGGGCGGGAACAGCGTGAGACGGCCGGAGCAGCGCGACACCACGCCGTCGAACCGCTCCACCACAGAACCCGCAGATTCGATGAATGTCTATGTTGACGCTTATCGAATCAGGTGCCATGCTGACCGCGCAAGCCATCGACAGATGTCGAAACAACTAGGAGTCGACCGTGAACGCGCCTGCCACCACAGAGCTGCCCGTCGTCGTGATCGGAGCCGGTCCCGCCGGACTCGCTGCCGCCGCCCACCTGGTCGACCGCGGCCTCACCCCGCTGGTCCTGGAAGCCGGCCCGGTCGCCGCGGCGGCGGTGCGCGAGTGGGCGCACGTGCGGCTGTTCTCCACCTGGGACGAGGTCACCGACCCGGCCGCCGAGAAGCTGCTGGCCCCCACCGGCTGGGTGAAGCCGGACGGTGCCACCTATCCCTCGGGCGGGGACTGGGCCGAGCAGTACCTCCAGCCGCTCGCCGATGTCCTCGGCGAGCAGGTGCGCTTCGGGGCCACGGTCACCGGTGTCTCCCGCGCGGGCCGGGACCGGGTCGTGGACGCCGACCGCGAGGACCAGCCGTTCGTCGTCCACGTCGCCCACGCGGACGGCCGCGAGGAGCGGTTGTTCGCCCGCGCGGTGATCGACGCCTCCGGCACCTGGACCACCCCGAGTCCGGCCGGCGGTAGCGGCCTTCCGGCCCTCGGTGAGAAGGCCGCGTCCGACCGGATCGCCTACCGCGTACCTGACTTCAAGGACCCGGCCGTGCGCGCCCGTTACGCGGGCAAGCGCACCGCGGTCATCGGCTCCGGCGCCTCCGCTTTCACCGCGCTCGCGTACCTCGCCGACCTCGCCACGTCCGACGAAGGCACCGGCACCAAGGCGGTGTGGATCCTGCGCCGCGGCATCTCCGGCTCCACCTTCGGCGGCGGCACCGCCGACCAGCTGCCCGCCCGCGGCGCCCTCGGACTCGCCGCCAAGGCCGCCGTCGACGACGGCCACGCCGACGCGGTCACCGGCTTCCGCACCGACGCCATTGAGCGCGACGCCGACGGCCGCCTGGTGCTCGTCGGCGAGGACGGTCGCCGCCTGAACCCGGTCGACGAGGTCATCGTCCTCACCGGCTTCCGCCCTGACCTCTCCTTCCTCTCCGAGCTGCGCCTCGGCCTCGATGAGCGCCTGCAGGCCCCGACCGCGCTGGCCCCGCTCATCGACCCCAACCAGCACTCGTGCGGCACCGTCTACCCGCACGGCGTGAACGAGCTCTCCCACCCGGAGAAGGACGCCTACCTGGTGGGCATGAAGTCCTACGGCCGCGCCCCCACGTTCCTCGCGATGACCGGCTACGAGCAGGTCCGCTCCGTCGCCGCCGCCATCGCCGGAGACCAAGAGGCCGCCGAGCGCGTCGAGCTGACCCTCCCGGAGACCGGAGTCTGCGGCGGAGCGGGCCTCTTCGACGACCCCGAGGCCGCACAGGACGCTGAGGGCGGCGGCTGCTGCGCGGCCCCCGCCACCCTCCAGATCGGCATCGGCGCCCCGGCCTCCTCCGGCGGCTGCTGAACTCCCCACCCTCGCCGAGCGCGGCGGCCTGACCGGCCGTGGGTCGAAGGAAGAGGGCACGCGGCAGCCTGATCTCGTGCTGCCGCACCACTCGCTCCGGTTCACGCCCTCACGCTGGCAGTACGTGCGCGGGCGGCTCGGCCCGGGGCGCCCGCAGACGGTGACCCTGCCCGGCCCAGGACCTTGAAGCACTCTTCTTCGCCGCCGGCCGCAGGGCTGAAGCAGGCTTGCACGGGCGTTCCGGGGCTGACCACGCTCATGAGGGTGTGGACGTAGGTGTCCGCCTCGTTGCGGGTGGTGACCCGGGCGCTGTGGAGGGAACCGTGCCGGCCTCCCACCCGCATCTCGACGCGGTCCTTCACGACGGCGCCCCACATCCGGGTCCAACTCGTCCCGCACTCCTGGCTGTAGCGGATCTGGATGAAGGCACCGGTGGCGGTCTCGTGCTCTGCCAGGGTCAGCGGCTCGGCAGCGCATCGCGTCGCGATCGGGTCCTTGTTCTGACAGGCCGTGTGCCGGCAGAGCGCCCCGGTGGCCGCGGAGGGTATGGGCGACGGCGGCGCCTCCTCGCGGTGCGTGGGGGGAAGGTGGGTGAGTACGAGCGCCCCGAGGACGACGGCACAGGTCGACACGAGGGCGGTGACGACGTTCACGCGCCCGGTGGCCGGTTGGGCTGGTGCGGGCGTGGTCGGCGTCGCTCGGGACCGTCACACTCGGGCCGGTGGCGGGCAAGAGCGTGTGGACCGGAGCTGTCTCGCCGGTGGCGGTGTCGGGTAGGACAGCGGTGAAGCCCGGGGCCGGTGTGTCCGTCCCGGTGGCCGTGCGCTGTCGAACCGGTGTCCCCCGTGTCGGCCCGGTGTCCTCCGTCCGGTCCGTGCGGGCGATGTCCAGGAGTGCCAGCGCATGGTCGGCGGGTTCGTCGGCGAGACGGCACAGCTCTTTGACCGCGCTGCGCGGTGGCAGGCTCTTGCCGTTGAGGTAGCGCTCCCAGGACGACTTGCTGTAGGTGGTCTCGTTCGCGAGCTGCGCGAGGCTCAGTCCGGTGCGCTGTCGCAACTGCTGGAGTACGGCGGCCAGTCGCGCGCCCGGCGGTGAGGATGCGCCGGCTCTCATCCGCGCAAGGCCTTCCACGAGCGCGGCCCCAGCATGCCGTCGACGGTGAGGCCCGCGCGGTCCTGGAACGTCTTGACCGCCCGCAGCGTCAACGGGCCGAACATGCCGTCGATCCCGCCGGGTGAGATGCCTGCCCGGCGCAGCAGACACTGCGCCTCGGCGACGTCGGCGCCGGTGGCGCCGTAGACGATCTCGGTGTTGCGGCCCTTGTTGATGCCCGCCGACCAGCGGCCGTCGACCCGTGTGATGCGGCATGTGTAGGAGGGCGGTGGGGAGGCCGCGGTGGTGCGGGGCGAAGCGGTGACGGCTGCCTGGCCGGCTTCGTCGTCAAGGCGCAGCACGAGCAGCAGCGCCGCCGAAAGGGCTACGGCCAGGGCGGCGGTGCCTGCTATGAGCGCGACGTGCGGAGAGCGACCGGGGGCCGGTTCGGTCGCACGGGGTGGTGTGCGTGCGGTCGCTGCGGCTGGTGGCCCGGGGTGCGGGGGCGTAGGACTGGCCGGTTGCTCCTGTTCCCGCTCGCGCTGCTCGTCCTGCTGCTGAGCGGGCCTTGCGCGGCGGCCGTCCCGGGAGTCGGCGGCGATCTCGTGCAGCGCGAGCAGGGGGACGGGGTCGGTGCCGGTGATCCGGGCCAGTGCCTCCACCGCCTCCCGCGGTGGCAGCGACGTGCCTCCCAGGTAGCGCTCCCACGACTTGGCGCTGTAGCCGGTCTTGACCGCGAGCTGCCGCATCGTCAGCTCGCTGTGGTCCTTCAGCCGGCGTAAGCGGGTCACCAACTGCCGTGCGCTGGGGTCGAGTTCCGCGGGCAGCGTTTTGGAGCGCGGCATGTTTCCCCCAAAGCGGTCATCAGCATGGTCGTGTGCGTGAGCAGCGGCCCCCTCCGCTCCTGCGCATTCTGCATGAGCACGCCACATCTGTCACAGGTGTCCCACACCACCGTCCCGCCGGATGCTGTCGTCGCAGGTCAGCAGGGTGGTCGTCCCGTTGGACCGCCACTTGGGCCGCAGCCGTGGCCGCCGTGCCCGGGCACCCTGCACCTTGGTCTCGCCACCTGGCCCGCTCGGCGTGACAGGTGCAGACCCCACAAACGAAAGAGGAACTCATGCGACCGAACGCTCTGGGCAGGACCATCGCCGGCGTCATCGCCGTTGTCGGGCTCGCCGCCGGCAGTGTGGCGACCGCCGGTACCAGCTTCGCGGCGACCACGAGCACGGCGGGGACGACGGCTGTCGCCCAGCCCGCCGCCGTGGCCGCGACGCAGAACTTCGGTCTGACCACGGCCGAGGCCAAGAACGTCCAGGACTTCCTCGCGGACCACTGGGGCTACACGGGCGCCATCGACGGCCAGCTGGGCACCAACAGCTGGAAGGCCTTCCAGCGCTGCCTCAAGACGTACTGGGGCTACACGGATGACATCGACGGGGACCCGGGCCCCAACACCATCAAGGCGCTGCAGCGTCTGCTGAAGGACTCCTACGGCTACACGGGCGCCATCGACGGCATCGCCGGTTCGGGCACCCGGGCGGCGTTCAAGCGATTCGCCGCCTGACCGGTAGGACCCGCCCGACCGGTACGACCCGCCTGTCCGATACGACCTGCCTGTCCGGGCTGATCGTCGAGAGACCGGCCGCGGCCCGTCCTTGCCCGGCAAGGACGGGCCGCGGCTGTGTGTTCCCGCTCCCACGCCCCACGCTCGCCTCGAGAAGGAGAACCTCGCCGCCATGGGAAGACTCGCGTTCCCCGTTCGCGCCCAAGACAAAAACCCACCGCATCCGGCCGCGCGCCGCACCCCGCCGGGCTGGCGGATCCGCGTCGGGACATTCGCCGCCACCGCGGCGATGGTCTCGGCCGGCATCGTGCTCGGTGCCGGCCCGGCGTCGGCGGCGCCGGCCCCCATCAGGCTGACCTCCGCGTCCTGCCCCAACGAGATCGTGCAGGGCCAGGCGAGCGGCTGTGTCACCGAGTTGCAGACCCTGCTCAACGCGCACGGCGCCGGTCTGGTGGTGGACGGTCAGTTCGGGTCGGCCACTCTCTACGCGGTCCGCGAGTACCAGGCCGCCACCGCGATCGCCGTGGACGGGCGGGTGGGCCCCGCGACCAAGAGCAAGCTGTACGCGACCGGCGGCTCGGCGCCCGCCCCCGTCAACCTCAACTCCTCCTCGTGCCCCGCGAACATCGTGCAGGGCGCCAAGGGCGGTTGCGTCACCGAGCTCCAGCGGCTGCTCATCCACCACGGCTACACAGTCGACGTGGACGGCGACTTCGGCGCAGGGACCGCGAGTGCCGTCCGCAGCTTCCAGTCCGCCCACGGTCTTACGGTCGACGGCCAGGTCGGCACGAACACCAAGCGAGCGCTGTACGACACCGACGAGTCACCGTCGACGGGCCTGGACCTGAGGTCGGCGTCCTGCCCGGCGAACATCGTGGAGGGGCAGAGCGGCGGTTGCGTCGCCACGCTCCAGTCCCTGCTGAACGGCAAGGGGCAGAGCCTCGCCGTCGACGGCAGCTTCGGCCCGCAGACACTGGCGGCCGTGAAGGCGTTCCAGTCCTCGAGCGGACTCACCGCCGACGGTCAGGTCGGGCCGAACACCAAGGCCGCGCTGTACTCGAACATCGGCGGTGGCGGCGGCAACGGCGCGCCCGCGCCGATCAACCTGAACTCCGCCTCCTGCCCGAACGAGGTCGTGCAGGGCCAGCGCAGCGGCTGTGTCACCGAGTTGCAGAGCCTGCTCAACCACCATGGTGCCGATCTCGCCGTCGACGGCGACTTCGGTCCGCTCACCGACAGTGCCGTCAGGGACTTCCAGGCCGAGAAGGGCCTCGCGGTCGACGGCCATGTGGGGCCGAACACGAAGGCCGCCCTGTACGGTGCGGTCACCCCGCCGTCGTCGCCCCCGCCCGGTGGCGGGTACGCCAAGATCCTCGACGTGGCGGCGGCCGAGGTGGGCACGGTCGAGGGCAGCGCCCGCGCGAACAGCTACGGCGCGTCCGTGGGGCTCTCACTGTCCACCAGCAACTACGCCTGGTGCGCGACCTTCGTGAGCTGGGTGGCCAAGCAGACCGGAGCCAGCTCCTACCGCAACTCCTACGTCTCGGGCTGGGTCAAGCAGGCGCGGGCCGGCAACTACCACCTGTCCGTGACGACCAGCCCGCAGCCGGGTGACATCGTGGCCTTCGACTGGGACGGCGGAAGCGACTTCACCGGTGGCAACGAGCACATAGGCATCGTGCGCACGGCGCCCACGGGGTCGTCCTTCACCACCGTCGAGGGCAACACCGGCAACCCCAACGGCGGCAGCGACGGCGTCTACGTCAAGTCCCGTTCCACGAACAGCGGTTACGACGTGGTCTTCATCCGGGTCCGCTGAGCCGACCCGCCGAGGAAGGCTTGGTTTCAGCGCTCCGCTCGGCGGGCCAGCAGGACCGAGTCCTCGGCCTCGACCGGCCCACTGTCCCGCTTGAGCGTGCGGGTGCGCTGTTCCACGACGACGGGCTCGAAGTCGTCCGGCAGACCGGGGAGGAGTTCCGCGGCCAGGAACATCGCCTTGCGGTGGCTCTCCGAGAGCTGCGTGAACTCATGGGACGGCGCATGCCCGACCACCAGGAGCAATCCGCCCGGGGCGACGGCTGCGGCGAGCCGGCGGGTCACCTCGACCATCCCGCCGTCGGGGGCGTGCAGATAGTGGCTGGTGACCAGGCCGTACGAGCGGTCGCCGGCATCGAAGGTCCGGGCGTCCACCTGCCACCAGTCGACGCGGTCGGCCACGCCGGCCTGCTCGGCGTGGCGGGCGGCGCGGGCCAGGCCCTCGGCCGAGAAGTCGGCGCCGGTAACGCGCCAGCCCTGACCGGCCAGCCAGACGACGTCGCCGCCCTCGCCGCATCCGACGTCCAGCGCCGTGCCAGGGCTGAGCTCACCGGCGGTAGCGACGAGCTGCGGATTGGGCTCGCCGCTCCAGAACCGCTCCTGTCCCGCGTACCGCTCGTCCCAGCCCGCCGGCTCGAACATCGCGGCTGCCGCCTGCTCGTCCTGCTCGCCGCTTCGGCCGTGCTCGTGGTGACCTGACACCGGATGCCTCCCGTTGCTCGTGATGCTGTGCCTCGCCGCCCCGCTGATCAGCCATCCCCAACCGGCGTGCAGGACGCGTTGTCGATGGTGCTCGGCGCCGTGCCGATGCGCACACAAAGTTGCCGGACCGGCAAACGGCACAAGCGCGGGGCGTTCGAGGGAGGCGACCGATCAGGCGGGCTTCTCCTCCTGGTTGGTGATGAAGTCGGCCGGCACCTCGGGACTCCAGATGGCTTCCGGGCAGTCCCAGTCGTTGGCCTGCCAGTTCTCGGTGATGCAGTCCATGTCGCTGGAGTACTCGATCCAGCTGCCCCAAGGGTCCTGGATGTAGTGGAACAGGTTCGAGCCGAGGGTGTGGCGGCCCAGGCCCCAGCCCTTCCGGTAGCCCACGGAGGCCATGTTCCGCGCGCCCCGGGCGATCTGGTCGATGTCGGACACCATCCAGCTGGAGTGGTGCAGGCCGGGGTGCGTCGCCGGGACGAAACCGAATACATGGTGGTCGCCGGGCCCCGAATTCATGAAGACCGGCCCGCCGATGATGCGGTCCGACAGGCGCAGCCCGAGCGTGCGGGCGTAGAAGGCCTCGGAGGCGCCCACGTCGGTACTGAAGATCAGCATGTGCCCCAGACGCTGGGGGCGGGTCTTCTCCCTCGCGGTCAGCCAGCGCGCCTGGTCGATCCGCCGGACGCGGTCTCCGACGTTGGCATCCTGCGCGTCCGTGGTGCCGAAGTCGCGCCAGGACGCGATTCCCTCGTCACGGAGGTTGATCAGGTTGCCCTCGTGATCCCGCAGCCACAGGCCGCCGGGCACCTCGGCGGGCGCGTCCAGCAGCTTCAGCCCCATGCCCTCGATGTGGCGCTGCCACTCCGGCAGTGAGCCCGGGTCGACCGCGAAGGCCACGTGATGGAGCCGCTTGACCGGCCCTTCCATGAGCACTGTCTGGTCCTGCTCCCGGCCGTCGCAACGGATCACGACCGCGTTGCCGCGCTCCGCCGTCTCCAGTCCGAACGCGCCGTAGAAGCTCGCGCCCGTATCCAGCGAGGGCACTTGGAGTCCGTAGTGCAGGAGGCCTTTGACACGCAACATTCTGTACTCCTCATGGTTCCGGTGGATCCGCGTCCCTCACGCACCACACCTCTTTAAGTGTGTACACCCTTCGGGCGCTGCGTCTAGTGGAGCAGCGGACATTTTGCAGCTCTTGACCCGCAGGCCACCTCTTCCGCGTCCAATGTGTATGCACTATGGTTCTGCTGCCCTCAGAGAGCCGCGTGATGGAGGAACACATGAAACGCCTTGAATGGTCACTGGTGCAGTACCGGGTCGACGACTCGGAGAAGCTCTCCGTAGGCGTGAGCGTCGAGGGGAGCGTCGTACCGGGGCCACCCGGGACGGAAGGTCTGACGCTGATGGAGGTGCTGGGCCGATGGGACTCACTCGCCCCGCTCCTGCGGGAATGGGTTCCCGCGCCTTCGGACGTCATCGCCGAGGCCCGACTCGCCACCCCGCTCACATATCCGGGCAAGGTGCTCTGCGCGGGCGCCAACTACTGGGACCACTGCGCCGAGATGGGCGTCGAGCCCCCCGACGAGCTGGGTGAACCGTTCTTCTTCCTCAAGCCGCCCACGACGACCGTGACCGGACCGGGCGACCCTGTGCCGCTGCCGTCCTACCCGGGCGCGCGCGTCGACTGGGAGGCAGAACTCGCCGTCGTCATCGGCCGCACCGGCCGCAACCTCTCCCCCGACGAGGCCCTCGATCACGTGGCCGGCTACCTGGCGGCGAACGACATCTCGGCCAGAGACCGGCTCACCGCGCCCAAGCCGGTGGGCAAACCGTTCGCCTACGACTGGGTCGGCCACAAGGGCCAGGACGGCTTCTGCCCGCTCGGCCCGGGAGTCGTTCCCGCCTGGCTGATTCCCGACCCGCAGAACCTGCGGATCCGGCTGAGCGTCAACGGTGTGGTCAAGCAGGACTCCTCGACGGCGCAGATGATGGTGCCGATACATGAAGTGGTCGCGGCGGCCAGCCGCCTCACCCGACTCGAGCCCGGGGACGTCATCCTCACCGGCACACCGGCCGGCGTCGGCGCGGCGCGCGGGGAGTTCCTGACCGCCGGCGACGAGGTCGTCGTAGAGATCGAGCGGATCGGTCGCCTGGAGAACCCGGTGGTGGCGTCATGAACAGCACGGCTACTGAACTGGGCTGGCCGGACCTGCTGCCCGTGCCCGGGACGATGCGGGCCATGGTGTTCAACCGGTTCGGACCGCCCGAGGTCCTGGAGCAGGCCACGATCGACACGCCCCGGCCCCGCCCGGGCGAGGTCCTCGTGCAGGTCGGCGCGGTCGGCATCGGCCGACTGCTCGACCTCACGGCCCGCGCCGGCAACCACCCCTACGCCAAGATCCAGCCGCCCCACGTGCTGGGCGCCGACCATGCCGGCGTCGTCGCCGCGCTGGGAGCCGGTGTGGACTCCGTCCGGGTCGGGGAGCGCGTGGCAGTGTTTCCCGCGGTCGCCTGCGGCAGCTGCGCCTTCTGCTTGGAGGGCCGCGAGGAGGCATGCCCCGACCTGGGGGTGATAGGCACCCACCGCCCCGGTGCGTACGCCCAGTACTGTGCGGTGCCCGCGCGCAACGTCCACCGGGTCCCGGACGACATCCCCGCCTCCATGGCGGCCTCCCTGGCGCTCGTGGGCGCGGTGGCCGCCAACCAGCTGACCCAGGCGGGGCTGCGCCCCGGACAGTGGGTTCTTGTCCAGGGCGCGGCCTCCGCCCTCGGCTCCACCACCGCCGTCTACGCCCAGCATCTCGGCGCGAGGATCATCGCCACCTCGCGCTCGGCGGAGAAGCGCAAGGCTCTGGCCGCGGCGGGTGCCGAGCTCGTGCTCGACGCCAACGACCCGGACTTCGTGATCCGGGTACGCGAGGCCACCGGTGGGCACGGGGTGGACATCGCCGTGGACAACCTCGGTGACCCGGCGATCTGGGACGCCACCCTCGACACCCTGGCCCACGGCGGCACCGTGGTCACCTCGGGTGCGTTCCTCGGCGGCAAGGTCCAGGTCGATCTGCGGCGCCTCTACTCCGCCTGCCACCGCATCATCGGAGTACGCACCGGAAACGCCGCCGCGGTCAACGCACTGTGGACCGAGGTCGAGCACGGATTCCGCGCCGTCGTCGACCGTACGTTCCCCATCGCCCGCGCTGCCGACGCTCACCGCTACATGGAGGACGACAGCAACCTCGGGCGGGTGGCACTCACCCTGGGCCCCGGGGACTGGGAAGCGTAAGAATTCCGGGCAGCTCCCCGAGTGGGACGGCTGAGTTCGACCGGGTCACGCCAGCCGGGGCAGCCGGTGACGTGCTCCGGTCGAGCAGTGCCCGGAGCGGACGGCAACGCGAGCGTGCGGCTCCTCAACGACACCTCGCACCTGCGCCCGTAGCCCCGACGCCGCCACGGGCCAGCTTCTCGACCCGTTCCCAGTCCCGCGCGGCGATCGTATCCGCCGGAAGCATCCAAGTCCCGTCCGCACAGCCGACGTTGGGGAGGGAGGCAGACCGGCGCGTTACCGGGCCCGATCTCTCCCGTCGGACAGAACCGCGCCTGATCGCGCGGACCGGACCTCAAGCCTGGCCGTTGCCCGCGATCCCCAGCGCGGTGCGCGTGGCCGCGGGTTCGTACTCCGGGGCGATGTCCGCCAGCACGTTCAGGGCGGTGCGCGCGAGATGGCGGGAGATCACGCGTACCGCTTCGTCCTTGTCACTCAGACGCAGCGCCTCCAGCAGTGCCTCGTGCTCGGAGTGCGCCCGGGCCCACGAGTTGTGCAGGCCCAGTTGCGCCAGCCGGATGTAGCGCTCGCTGTGCTCGCCGAGCGAGACGAGCATCCGCTGCAGATGCGGTGCCACCGCCTGCGTGGCGATGCGGTGGAATTCCCTGTGTGCCGCATGCCAGTCGTCGGGACGGTCGTCGACCGACAGTTCCTGCATACGCTTCAGTGCTTCGCTCATGCGCTCCAGGTCGCCGGGCGCGAGCGACTTGGCCGTCACACTCACAGCGAGCGATTCGAGCATGATGCGGGCCCCGTAGACGCCGTCCAGGTCCTCGGGGTCCACGGTCCGCACCCTCGCCCGCTGGTCAGGCTGTGCGTCGATGAGCCCCTCTTCCTGGAGAAGCCGGAACGCCTCACGCATCGGCGTGCGGCTGACGCCCAGCTTCCGCGCCATCTCGGCCTGGAGCAGCGCGGATCCCGGCGGCAGTGCACCGCTGAGGATCATCTCCCGCAGGCGTCCGTGGACGTCAAGGGCGAGTCGGCGTCCGCCTGCGGCCGGCCCGGGTGCCCCGACCGTCGGTTCGACCGGGACCTGCGACGCGTCGCTGCCATCAGCTGCCGACGCTTCCGACCGTGGTTCCTCAGGGGCCTCGCCCCTCCTCCTGCTCATACCCGGAGTCTACCCAGGTGTATGCAGCTGTCGTACGCGGAAACCGGCAGGAAGGAGTCCCTGCCGGTTCGATCCCATGTCGACCGCCCTGGAATGAGGGCGCACTGTATCCACTACCAGAACAATCGCCGCGCGGCCGTCGGGGAGCTCAGCGCTCCGGGCCGAGGCCGATCAGCGACTCGAGCGGGCACGAGGGCTGCCAGTCCGGAGTGAAGCGACGGCGCAGGTCGGCCACCGCCTCAAGGCGGCGCAGGGTCACGTCGGGTGAGGTGGGCAGTCCCGCGGGGCCGAGCAGGCCGGGCGCCGCGGCCCGGGCGGCACTCTCCGGCAGGC
The DNA here is from genome assembly GCF_029894425.1 of Streptomyces sp. SAI-127. Lineage (NCBI taxonomy): Bacteria > Bacillati > Actinomycetota > Actinomycetes > Kitasatosporales > Streptomycetaceae > Streptomyces > Streptomyces sp. SAI-127. The sequence goes on along the minus strand of NZ_JARXYJ010000002.1, from coordinate 83,212 downwards.
CGTGCCGTACCAGCGCCGCCTCGATGCCCGATGCCCCCGAGGTCAGGAGCTCCGTCGTGCTCAGGCGGCAGACGTCGAGGTAGGCGCCGACGTGGCGCTTGGTGGCGTCGGTGCGCGGCGCCACCACCACACCGGTGAGGATGTCCGGTGCCACCTGAAGGTGGCCGCCGAGGCGCGGATATCCCTTCTCCGCGGCGAGGACGTCGAAGGGCGGATGGAGTGTGGTCCCGTCGACGGAGCCCGTCGCCAGGGCCTGGAACCTCTGCAGGGTGCCGCCCACCGGAACGAGCTGGCCGTCGGTGACCGGCGCGCCGGCGACGTCGGCGAGTACGGCACGCAGGACGAACGCGAAGGCGCTCTGCGCGTTGTCGACCGCCCATCGGTCCGTCGCCGCCGGGCGGCCGGGACGTCGGTGCACGGCGAGTTCGCCCATGCCCTCGGCCTGGACGGCCACCGGGTCCCGCTTCAGCAGGCCGCGCAGGAGGTGGTCGGGAGAGGTGTGCATGACGTCGTAGGCGCCGTCGTTCCAGCCGGCCATCTGCTGGTCGGAGGAGACGACCTGGACGAGGTTCACCTCCAGTCCCGCCTTCTGGAAGTACCCGGAGTCGAGGGCGTGGTAGAGATGGACGGCACCCGCGCCGGGGAAGATTCCCACGGTCAGCCGTCGCATGACAGAGCCTTCTGAGCCTTGCATGACACCGTTCCTTCGGGTCAATGGGGATGCCCCGGCGCGCAGGCACCGGTCGGCCACTTCGCACCTTCGTCGTGGAGACGCTGCACCACGTCACCGAGCTGGGCCCTGCCTTGTCTGCAAGTGGCGAGGTGACTGCAGCCGACCTGGAAGCGTCACAGCAGCCCCCGATGTGAATACACCTTAGTTTATAGCACCGCATCAAACTGGACACATGGAGCCGTTTCTTGCCCTCAAGCCTTTACAGGCCCGTGACAGTGTGCACACTTAGCGGTGCGAGGCGAGCACACACGATGTCTCCCGTACATCGAGGCGCCACACCCGAGCGAGAGAACCCTCACCGCAACAGCACAGCCATGTGAGAGGAACCGTCATGCACGAAGACAGCCGCAGAGGAAGTCGTGGCAACGCCACCTGGCCCCCCGTGACACTGCTGGTCCTCGCGATCTGTGGGATCACCGTCATAGCCGACGGGTACGACGTCGTCGTCTACGGCGCGGTGATTCCGCCCCTGCTCCACGAACCCGGGTGGCACCTCACTCCCGCAGGTGCCGGTCTGATCGGTTCATTCGCCCTGGTCGGGATGCTCATCGGAGCCACGACCGTCGGCACGCTCACCGACACCCTGGGCCGGCGCAGGACGCTGATCGGCTGCCTGATCTGGTTCTCGGTGATGACGGGCCTGTGTGCGACGGCCACCTCTCCGCAGGTCTTCGGCCTCTTGCGGTTCCTCGCCGGCCTCGGCCTCGGCGGCGTGCTGCCGACCGCGAGCGCGCTCGTGGGTGAGTACTCGCACCCCAAGACACGCAACCTCGTCTTCGCGACCCTCTTCAGCGGCTTCCCGGTAGGCGGCATCATCGCCGCCCTCACCGGAATCTTCGTACTGCCCCGGTTCGGCTGGCAGGTGATGTTCCTCGTAGGTCTCCTCCCGCTTCTCCTCGTCCTGCCGCCGGCCGTCAGGTTTCTGCCGGAGTCGATCACATTCCTCCGGGCGAAGGGGCGGCACGCCGAGGCGGACAGGATCGCCGACCGCTGGGACATCGCCTCGGACGACGCACAGCACGGCGTACCGGCACCGGAGCAGAGCCCGTCCGGTACCGACTCGGGCAGCATGTCGCCGGTACGTGCCCTCTTCTCGCGCAGCTACGTCGTGGCGACGGTCTGCTTCCTGGTGATGACGTGCCTGTGCCTGTTCATGATCTACGGCTTCAACACCTGGCTCCCGGAGATCATGCGCCGAGCCGGCCACTCCGCGGGCTCCTCACTCGGATTCCTTCTGGTGTTCAACATCGGAGCCGTCGTCGGCACGCTCATCATCTCTCTGGCGGCCGACCGATTCGGCTCCAAACCGGTCATCACCACCACCTACCTGGTGTCCAGCGTGGCCGTCATACTGCTCAGCCTGCGGCTGCCCACGGCGGTGCTGTACGTGGCCGTCGCACTGGGTGGTGTCGGGGCGATGGGCACGCAGTCGTTCGTCCTCGCCTATGTCTCCAAGCACTATCCGGCTCGTATGGGAGCCACGGCGATGGGCTGGACACTGGGGTTCGGCCGCCTCGGTTCGATGCTCGCCCCGCCGCTGCTCGGGCTCATCATCGGAGCCGGGATGGCGTTCCAGTGGAACTTCTACGCACTCGCCGTACCCGGCGTCCTCGGCGCCCTGCTGGTCGGGCTGGTTCCCCGCACCCCGCAGGCGGAAGCGGCCGCAGGTCACGGGGGCGTCGGCGGGACCGCGCGTCCCCTCGCGGGACAGACGTGAGAAACGCGCCTGGCGTGACGGCCGTACAGCCGCCTCACCCTCGCCACCGATAGAACCGCGCATAGGGGCAGGGCCTCGGACGAGGCCCTGCCGCCCCGTTCTCCTCGCTGCTGCCCGGTAACGTCCTGACGACTTCCGCCAAAGCCCTGTGTGGTCGCCCGGGTCAGCCGAGGCCGTCCGCTCCGACCTGCGCTGCGGACTCGTCCAGTACGGCGTCGGAGACGGGCTGCGGTTTCCCGTCGAGGTCGAGGACGGGGGTGGCCTCCTTGTACCAGGACTCGATGACGGCGTTGCCCCAGAAGTCGCGGCGGCGGTCGTCGTTGACGTTCCAGCGGTACGTCTCGTGGTCGGGGTCGCCGGTGTAGTAGTCGGAGGTGTAGATCTCCACCCGGTGGCCGTCGGGATCGCGCAGGTAGAGATAGAAGGCGTTGGAGACGCCGTGCCGTCCCGGGCCGCGTTCGATGTGGTGTTCCTTGCGGATCGAGCCGAACAGGTCGGCGCAGCGCAGCACTTGGTGGGACTCGTGGGTGGCGACACCGAGATGGTGCAGGCGGGGGCCGGCCCCGCCGGTGAAGGCGACGTCGTGGACGGTCTGCTTGCGGTACATCCAGGCGGCGTACAGCTCGTGCTCGTCGCCCTCGATGGTCTCCGAGCAGCCGAAGCCGAGGGACCGGTAGTGGGCGTAGGCGGCCGGGATGTCCGGGGTGCAGATGTTGAAGTGGTCCAGGCGGGCCACCTCGGCGCCGTGGCGCAGGTCGTAGCGCTGGATGAGGCGTTCGGCACGCTCGATGTCGTGGAAGAACTCGACCGGGAAGCCGAGCGGGTCGATGACGCGGACGGCGTCGCCGACACCGGGCGTGCCTTCGCCCTTCCGGAGGCGCCGCACGGCTAGGCCCAGGTCTGCGAAGAACTTCTCCGCCTTGTCGACGTCCTCGGGGGTGCGGACCCGGTAGGCGATGTGGTCGAGGGCGGCGAGGTCGCCCTTGCGCAGGACGAGGGAGTGGTGGGTCAACTCGTCGGTGCCGCGCAGGCACAGAGTGCCGGAGTCCTCGTACTGGACGTGGAAGCCGAGCATGTCGACCCAGAACCAGCGGGCCGCCGCGAGGTCGGTGACGGCGAGCTGGGCGTAGGCGGAGCGGATCACATCCGGCGCGGTCACGAGGCGGCTCCGAAGCGGGGGGTGTGTACGTCGCCGAGGGCGACGTGGACGATCTTGGATTCGGTGTAGAAGTCGATGGAGTGGGCGCCGCCCTCGCGGCCCACTCCGGACGCCTTGACCCCGCCGAAGGGAGTCCGCAGATCGCGGACGTTGTGCGAGTTGAGCCAGACCATGCCGGACTCGACGGCGTGGGCGATGCGGTGGCCGCGCTTGAGGTTCGAGGTCCAGATGTAGGCGGCGAGACCGTACTGCGTGGCGTTGGCCAGCTCGATCGCCTCGGACTCGTCGTCGAAGGGGGCGACGGCGACTACGGGGCCGAAGATCTCCTCCTGGAAGATCCGGGCGTCACGCTCGACGTCCGCGAAGACCGTCGGCTGGAGGTAGTTGCCGTCGGCGAGGTGGACCGGCCGAGTGCCGCCGGCGACCAGGCGGGCCTCCTTCCTGCCGATCTCGACGTAGTTCAGGACGCGTTCGTAGTGCTCGGGGTGTACCAGCGCGCCGACCTCGGTGGCCGGGTCGGAGGGCAGCCCCACGCGGACTGCGTCCGCCCGCTCCGCCAGCCGGCGGGTGAACTCCTCGTACACCGGGCGCTCCACAAGGACGCGTGAACCGGCCGTGCAGCGCTCGCCGTTGAGGGAGAACACCCCGAAGACGACCGAGTCGAGGGCGGCTTCGAGGCCGGCGTCCGCGAAGACGACGGCCGGGGACTTGCCGCCCAGTTCCATCGAGGTGGTCTTCAGGTGCTGGGCGCTGGAGCGGATGATGTGGCGGCCCGTGTCGGTGGAGCCGGTGAAGGAGATCAGCGGTACGTCCGGGTGGTCCACCAGAGCCTGCCCGGCCTCCTCCCCCAAGCCGTGGACGATGTTGACCACCCCGCCGGGCACTCCTGCCTCGGCGAAGATCTCCGGCCACAGCGAGGCGGACAGGGGAGTCCACTCGGCGGGCTTGAGGACCAGCGTGCAGCCGGAGGCCAGGGCCGGGGCCAGCTTCCAGCTCTCCAGCATGAACGGGGTGTTCCACGGCGTGATCAGTCCGGCCACGCCGACCGGCTTGCGCACCACGTAACTGAACTGCTCGTCCCCCTGCCGGAAGGCCTCCTCCCCGAGGGCGACGATCACGTCGGCGAAGTAGCGGAAGTTCTCCGCCGCCCGGCGGGCCTGGCCCCTCGCCTGGGTGATGGGCAGCCCCGTGTCGTACGACTCGAAGGACGCCAGCCGGTCGTGGCGGGCCTCGACGGCGTCCGCGACCCTGACCAGAACGTTGGCACGCTCCCGGTTGCCGAGGGACGACCAGGCGGGGAAGGCTGAACTGGCAGCCGCCACCGCCCGTTCGACGTCGGCGGGGCCGCCGGCCGCGGCCTCGGCGTAGGGCGTGTTGGACACCGGATCCGCCACGGGGATCGTCCGCCCGTCGGCGCTGTCGACCAACTCGCCGCCGATCCAGTGCCGGATGACAGGAGGCAGGTCCTCGATGGGCATGCTCATGGTCATGCTCCGATCTGTGCGGTGAGGTCGCCGCCCTCGGCCAGCAGCGCGCGGATCTTCGTCAGGCCCGCCTCGGTGGGCGTCGTCAACGGTGGGCGGACGTGGGCGGAGGCGGTCCGGCCCTGCTGGGCGAGGACCCACTTGGCGGGTGCCGGGTTGGTCTCGACGAACAGCAGGTCGACGAGCGGGTGCAGGCGGTAGTGCAGGTCGCGGGCGGCATCGAAGTCGCCCGCCTCCCACAGCTCGTACATTCGCGCCACGGCGGTGGGCGCGAGGTTGGCGACGGCGGAGACGAACCCGGCCCCGCCCAGCGCCAGTAGCGGCAGGCACAGCAGCTCGATGCCCGACCACACCAGCAGCGAGCGTCCGCAGGCGTGCAGCACGCGGGAGAAGTGCTCGAAGTCCTTCGTCGTCTCCTTGACGCCGACGAAGTTGTCGAAGTCGGTGAACAGCCGCTTGACCGTCTCCGGCGCGATGTCCACCGCCGTGCGGGAGGGCACGTTGTAGGCGACGATCGGCAGGTCGGGAAACTCCCGGGCCACCGTGGCGTACCAGGTGTAGAGCGCCTCCTGGGTGGGACGGGCGTAGTACGGGGTGATGACCAGAGCCGCGTCCGCTCCCAACTCCCGTGCGGCCGCCGTCATTTCGAGGGTCTCGTCGAGCTTGTGCGAGCCGGTGCCGGGCAGGAACGGCACCCGGTCGGCGATCACCTCGACCGCCGTACGCATCCCGGCGATCCGCTCGGCGACGGACTGGGCACTGGGCTCACCGGTCGAGCCACCCAGCGAGATGCCGTGCGACCCGGACTCCAACTGCCAGCGGATCAGTTCCCGCAGGGACTCGTGGTCGACGGCTCCCTCGGCCGTGAAGGGGGTGACGACCGGGGCGATCGAGCCGCGGATCATGGACGGATCGCTACGGAACTTCACTGTGTCTCTCCCTTGCACCAGTTCTCATATGCATCCCGCCAGGCCGGACCCAGCGGGTACAGGCCGTCGACGCTCTCGCCCCCGGCCACCTGCTCGGTGATGAACCGCTCCCGCCGCTCCTGCTCCCGGCAGTCGGCGATCAGCTCCCCGGCCAGCTCCGGCGGAACGACCACGACACCGTCGTCGTCACCGACCATCAGGTCCCCTGGCTGGATCAGCGCCCCGCCACAGGCGACCGGCACACCCGTGTCCCACGGGACATGACGGCGGCCGAGCACCGACGGGTGGGTTCCGCCGTGGAACACGGGCAGTCCGAGGGTGGCGACGACCGCGCTGTCCCGCAGCCCTCCGTCGGTCACGACCCCGGCCGCGCCGCGCTGCTGGGCGCGCAGGGCGAGGATGTCGCCCAGCGTTCCGGCGGAGGTGTCCCGTCGGGCGTCCATCACCAGCACGTGTCCGGGACGGAGTTCCTCGATGGCCCTCTTCTGGGCGTTCATGCCGGTGCCGTACTTCTCGAACAGGTCCTCGCGCAGCGGCAGATAGCGCAGGGTGTGTGCCACGCCCACCATGCGAGTGCCGGGCGCTGCCGGGTGCACCCCGTCGAGGGACATGTGCGGCAGGCCGCGCCGCCGCAGCTGCGCGCTGACCGTCGCCACGGCAACCGAGCGCAGGCCGTCGGCGAGGTCTACGTCCAACAACGGGTCGGGCACGTACCCGGACCCGTAGGCCGATTCCTCCTCGGCCCGGTCCGTCCTGAGCTGCGCGCCCCACGGCTCCAGGGCATGATCGGCGTCGGTGATCGGGCTGCGCAGCCTTCCGGTGCTCAACCGGCCGTCGTCCACCTCCACTTCGACCACGTCCCCCGGCTGGACGACCGAGGCGCCGGCCGGTGTGCCGGTGAGGATCACATCTCCGGGTTCCAGGGTGACCAGCCTGGACAGGTCCGCGACCAGCTCCCCGAACGGGAACAGCAGCGTGTCGGTCGTGTCGTCCTGGACCCGCTCGCCGTTGACCCAGGTCCGCAACCGCAGCGCGCCGGGGTCGAGTGCGGTGGCGTCCAGCAGCCGCGGGCCGATCGGGGTGAAGCCGTCAGCGCCTTTGGAGCGCAGGTTGGAGCCCCGGTCGGCGTGGCGCAGGTCGTACACGCCGGCGTCGTTGGCGGCGGTCACCCAGCGCACGTGGCGCCAGCCGTCCTCCGGCCGCACCCGGCGGGCGCGTGCGCCGATGACGAGGGCGATCTCGCCTTCGAAGCCCATGAGCCGGCAGCCACGCGGCCGGACGATCGCCTCCTGGGTGCCGGCGAGCGATGACGGCGGCTTGAGGAAGTAGGAGGGATGAGCGGGGGTCCGGCCGCGCTCCTTGGCGCGGCTGCGGAAGTTGAGGTGGACAGCGATGATCTTCGATGGGGGGTTCCCCAGGGGGTGTGGCAACGGGACTCCTTCAGCTGCCGGCCGTCTCGCCGCCGCCGCGGACGCGCTCGCGGAGCGCGAGCAGTGCGTGCACCGCGTCGAGGGAGGGTGACAGGACACCGGTGCGGCGCGCGAGTTCGCGTACGGCGCCGATGAGGGCGTCGAGTTCGAGGGGCCGGCCGCGGTCCGCGTCCTGCAGCATCGAGGTGCGGAACGCGCCGAGCTTGCGGGCGATGTCGAGCCGGTCTTCGGCCGTCATGGCGCTTTCGATGCCGAGAGCGGCGCCGACGGCCGCCGTCTCGTCGAACATGGCGGCACAGACCTGCCGTACGTCCGGGTCGTCGAGGATGTCCAGGACGGTGGCGCCGGTGAGTGCGCTGACGGGGTTGAGGTTGACGTTGCCCAGGAGCTTCTCCCAGATGTCCCGGCGGATGTCGGTGCTGGTTTCGGGGCGGACGGGACCCATGGACAGGGCTTCGGCGCACTGTGTGACGCGCTGGGAGACGCCGCCCACCGGATCGCCGATGATCAGGCGGGTACCGCTGACATGCGTCACCCGGCCCGGTCCGTCGACCGCGCTGCTGAAGTGCGCCACCCCGGACATCGCCCGCTCCGCGGGCAGGAGCCGCAGCAGCTCCCCCTCGGGGTCGACCGACCGCAGCACGGGGTCCTGACCGGTGTGCTCGACGGTGGACAGCAGCCACCAGGGCACTCCGTTGGCCACGACCAGCACGTCCACGCCATGCTCGATCCAGGTCCGGACGCTACGGGCGGCTGACAGCAGGTACTGGCTCTTGACGCAGACGACGGCCAGGTCCGGGACGGGGAGCCGGGCGGCGTCGGATGCCGTGGGAAAGCGGTGGCGGACCTCGTCTCCCGTCTGACGGCCGCGCAGCAGGAGCCCCTGCGCGGCGATCGCATCGAGGTGCGGGCCCGGCCGTCCGAGCAGACAGACCTCGGCGCCCGAGGCGGCGAACGCCCCGGCGAGGGTGGCGCCGACGGCACCCGGGCCCACGACGGTGATCCGCGGTGGCAGGCTGCGCGGCGGGGATGCGGGCGGATGAGACATCGCCTTCGCACCTCCTTTTCGGGTGGGTCCATGGGCCGGTGTGACCGTTCGCAGCGAGCATGCGCCGCCTCACGGCCCCGCAACAATGTCGGTGCCTCCAGTCGCGGGGGTTGGGTGATGTAGATTCCGACATCACCGTGAACGGAGGCCGACATGACCGCGATGCCTCTCGAGCAGCTCGTCGAGGCCCTGCGAGGGGGTGTCATCAGCCTGCTGTCCGACGGCGGTGCGGGTGAATGGCACGTCACCGGCGCCGAGTTGCTGGACCACCCGGAGGCGCTTGCGACCACCGCACCCGGACACCTGTTGCTCGGGGTCGGCCTGGACATCGCCGACCGTGACGCATTGGGCGCTGCGCTTCGCACGGCGGCAGGCCAGTCCTGCGCACTCGCCGTCAAGTGCCCCACTCCCCCACCGCCGGAGGTGTCGGCACAGGTCGCCACGACCCGCGTCCCCGTCCTGGCCGTCGATCCGCAGATGCCGTGGACGCGTGTGCAGCGCCTGGTCACGACCATCCTGGCCGCGCGCGCGGCGGTCGCGGAACCGAGTGGCGGAGCGACGGGCGGCGACCTCTTCTCCCTGGCCAACGCGGTCGCCGGAATCGTCGGCGGCGCTGTCGCGATCATGGACACCCAGCAGGTCGTGGTCGCCTACTCGAACCTGCCCGACCAGCCCATCGACGAGACCCGGCGACGCGGCATCCTGGGCAGGCGGGTGCCCGAGGAGGCGATCGCCGATCACCTGGACCGTGAGGTGTGGGTGAGCGACACGGTCGTACGCCGGCACAGGCCCGGTGATCTGCCGCGCATGGCCGTGGTGATCAGGGCGGGCGAGGACGTACTCGGTTCCCTCTGGGTCGCGTTTCCCGACGAGACCGCGGCCTCCGACTGCGGACCCACTCTGCAGGAGGCGGCCCGGGTCGCGGCGCTGCACATGCTGGCGCTGCGCCGCCAGGTCGACGCCGAGCAGGAGAGCCGTGACCTCGCGCTGCGTCACGCGCTGGAAGGACGGTCGGGGCAGGAGGACCCGCCCGGCGGTGGCCGCCTTCCCGCCGTGCTGGTCGGGCTGGCCGAGGCGGTACAAGAGCGCGGCGACGAGGAGTCGTGGGAAACGGGCACCGCGGCCCGACGCCGCGCCGCTCTGCTTCGGGCGCTGGATCTGGCCGTCCTCGACGGACGCTCCCTCGGGTACGAACCCGCGGCGGCCCTGCTCGGCGACCGCGTCTACGTGCTGCTGCCGGCCGCCGGTTCCGGCTCCGTGTCCACCGGTGTCCTGCTGGACCACCTCCTGGACCGGGCACGGCACAGTCTGCACCGGTCGTTCATGGCGGTCGACTCCCGCACGGTCGAAACGACTTCCGGCCTGCTCGCGGCCCGCCGCGACATCGACGCCGCGCTCGACCACCTACGGGAGCGGCGCGCCGACCCCGGCGCGTACCACGCCGGGGACCTGCGTCCGGAGCTGGTACTGCGACGGCTCGTCGGCGCCGTACGCGAGGACGCGGAACTGCGCACCGGCATCGCGGAACGCCTGCGGGCACACGACGCCCAACACGCCACCGACTACTGCGCCACGCTGCTCACCTATCTGCGGAATTTCGGCGATGTCGGCGCGTCCAGCGCCGAGTTGCACATTCACCAGAACACGTTGCGGCTGCGGCTGCGCCGGGCCGAGGAACTCTTCGACGTAGCGCTCGCCGATCCGACACGGCGCCTTCTGCTGACGCTGGAACTGACGGCCCTGGCCGGCCTGTCGGAGCCGCCCACGAGAGGCTGATGTCGTATCGGCCACCGCTCCATCGAATTCACTGTCGATCCCGACATTGGCCGGCGAGCGGTCGCGCACCCATGCTCCTGCACACCGAGGCCTTCACCCGGTACCGGCGATGCCCACGCAGCAATCAAGGAGCACGGCAGTGACCGTTCTGGACACCCCGACGAGCACGGCGAAACCGGCGTACATGAGCGATGCGGAGTGGCGGGCGCGGCTCGAACTCGCCGCCTGCTACCGCGTCTTCCACCACCTCGGATGGGTGGAGATGATCTTCAACCACATCACCGTCGGGGTGCCCGGCGAGGACGGGCACCTCCTGATCAACCCGTTCGGTCTCATGTACGACGAGGTGACCGCGTCGAACCTGGTGAAGATCGACCTCGACGGCAACGTCCTGTCGGACTCGGAGTGGCCCATCAACGAGGCGGGGCTGCTGATCCACTCGGTGATCCACGCCAATCGGCCCGACGCGCACTGCGTCATGCACACCCACACCACCGCCGGCACCGGAGTCGCCTGTCTGCGCGACGGCCTCGACCCCGACAACTTCTACGCCGCCCAACTGCACGACATGGTCGCCTACCACGACTTCGAGGGCATCACCGTCGACCCCGAGGAGAAGCCACGGCTGGTGGCCGACCTCGCCGACCGCGATCTGATGATCCTGCGCAACCACGGCCTGCTGGCGGTGGGACCGACCGTCCCCGCCGCCTTCGCCGCCCTGTGGACGATGCAACGGGCCTGCGAGATCCAGCTCGCCGCCCAGCAGTCCGGGCAGCCACTGACCCCGGTGAGCCGGGAGGCGGCGGTGCGCTCGGCCAAGGAGTCCTTCCAGATGGGCGACCGTACGGAGGCGGGCAGGACCTTGTTCGACGCGCTGCGCCGCAGGATCGACCGCATCGCCCCCGACTACGCCGTCTGACCCCCTACCGAACGGCGCTGTCCAGCACCTCCCACTCCCCCGGGCCAACGACGACCCGCCGACGAACGGACTCCCCATGTCCCCATCCGCTCAGGCATCCGCTCGGACAACCGGCACGCGGAGTCAGCACCGCACGGTCGCGCTCGCCGCCATGGCGGGCACCACCATCGAGTGGTACGACTTCTTCATCTACGCCCTGTGCACCGGACTGGTGTTCGGCAGCCAGTTCTTCGACGGGCTCGGCGAGGACTCGCTGGTCATCTCCTTCGCGACCATCGGCATCAGCTTCTTCTTCCGGCCGGTCGGAGCCGCACTCGCCGGCCACCTCGGTGACCGGCTCGGCCGCCGCGCGATGCTGATCGCCACCCTGCTGCTCATGGGCATCTCCACCACCCTGATCGGCCTCGTGCCGTCGTCCGCCGCCATCGGCATGAGCGCCCCGGTCATCCTCGTGTTCCTGAGGATCCTCCAGGGCCTGTCGGCGGGCGGCGAGTGGGGCGGCGCCGCGCTGATCTCCGTGGAGCACGCACCACCGGGACAGCGTGGAAGGTTCGGTTCCTACCCGCAACTCGGCGCACCGCTCGGCCTGCTGCTGGCCAACGGCGCCCTCGCCGCGGTCACCGCGCTCACCACGGACGACCAGTTCCTCGCCTGGGGCTGGCGCATCCCCTTCCTGCTCAGCGTCGTCCTCGTCGCCGCCGGGTTCGTCATCCGCCGCAAGGTCGAGGAAAGCCCGGTCTACCGGGAGCTGAAGGAGTCCGGGCACCAGTCGCGTGCCCCGATCGCCGTGCTGTTCAAGAACCACTGGCCGCTCGTCGTGGCCGGTGCCCTGCTCTTCGCCGCGAACAACGCCGTCGGCTACATGACCACCGGCGGCTACGTCCAGAGCTACTCCGTGAACCATCTGGGCATGGGCCCGACGCTGATCCTCATCTGCGTCATGGTCGCCGCGGTCGGCTGGCTGGCCAGCACCTTGGCGGGCGGTCGGTTGTCCGACCGGTTCGGCCGCCTCCTTGTCTACCGAGTCGGTTTCGTCATCCAACTCGCCTGGATGTTCCCGTTCTTCGCGCTGCTGAACACGGCGAACACCGGTCTCGTCGTGGTGGCGCTCGTCCTCTACAGCATCGGCTTGGGGCTCACTTACGGTCCGCAGGCCGCGCTGTTCGCGGAGCTGTACCCCACCGCCGTCCGGTACAGCGGTGCGGCCCTGTCGTACGCCATCGGAGCCGTCCTCGGCGGCGCCTTCGCCCCCATGATCGCCGAAGCCCTGCAGTCCGGCACCGGCACCGTGTACTCCGTCGCCGTCTACCTCGCGGGAGTGACGGTGATCGGACTCGTCGTCACCTTCGTCCTGAACGAGCGCCAGGACGCGCCGCTCAGCGAGGCCGAGGCCGAGGCCGGCAAGAAGGACGAGCAGGCGGTCGCGACCGCCTGAGCACCCTCGGACCGGCCGACGCAACCCACGCCATGGCGAAAGGCGGTTCGGCCCGTTCGGCCCCACCACTCCACTCCCGTCCCCCACACATCGAGGAGCTCCCGCATGAACGAGCCGCAACCCGGCCTCATCCATCAGGCATCGCCCGAAGACCACCCTCATGGAGCCCTGACGCGCCGCCGCCTGTGGCAGCTCGGCGCCGCCGCGGCACTCACCGCCGGCGCTGCGTCGCTGCTTCCCGGACGCGCCTCCGCCGACACCTCGGTGTCCGCTGACCCCACCGCACAGGACTACTTCGACCGCGCCACCGAACTGGCCGGCGACAACCCGGTCCTCAAGAGCATCGTCAGCGCGCTCACCGCCGGTTACACCCCACCGAGGCCCGCCGCCCCCGCGCCCCTGCGGATCTTCGACAACGTCGCCGTGCTCAGCGTCGGTTTCGTGTCCGCCACGGCGATCCTCACCCCACGCGGCATCATCCTCGTCGACGCCCTCGACAACCCGGACGAGGCAGAGCAGTACATCGTCTCCGGACTGCGCAGCCTGGGGGCCGACCCTTCGACGATCAGGTACGTCGTGGTCACCCACGGCCACGGCGACCACTTCGGCGGCGCCCAGTACCTGGCCGACCAGTACGGCGCCCGGGTCATGATGGCCCCGGCCGACTGGGACCTCCTCGCCTCCACGTCCCCGGCCAATGCCCCCACCCGCGACCTGGACATCGCCGACGGCCAGAAGCTGACGCTGGGCGGCACCACCGTGACGCTCAACCACTCCCCGGGCCACACACCCGGCACCGTGTCGCCGATCTTCCCGGCCCGCTGGCGGGGCCGCACCCACACCGCGATGCTGTGGGGCGGGACCAACCCGCCCGCGGCCACCGCGAGCAAGGAGACCTACCTCTCCTCCGCCCTCACCTTCGCCTCCCGGACGAGGCGGGCCGGCGTCGACATCGAGCTGAGCAACCACGGCTTCGCCGACTACGGCCTCGAGCGCATGGAGCAGCTGCGCAGCGCGCCGAACCGTCGCGAGAACCCGTTCGTCGTGGGCACCTCGACAGCACAGCGCTTCATGAAGATCGTGGAGACCATGCTGCGCGGCCGCATCGCCCAGGATCAGGAGGCCGCCACCCCCTCGGGGACGACGATGCCGGCCACGGGCGCGCATACGGCAGGCTGCTGCTGAGGTCCGGGACGGCAGGACGGTCATCGAATGCGGGCGCAAAATGCGGGACGGCCGGGAGGGGTCGTGCGCTCGACCACATGTTGCGGAAAACGCCGCTTTCGTCGACATCGCAGAGGCGGGCCACCCAGTCGGTCGAGGGCCCGTCCGTGGCCGCGAAGACCACCACCCGGACGCGGCCGGTCACCCCCAGGTCCTCGGCGAACGGTTCCGTGGTGAAGACCAGGACGTCCTCACGCGCTTCCACGGCCGTCTGCCTCTTCGCCGACGGCAAATGCTCGGCTACACGCGTACGGCTACTGCAAGAGCGCTTCGGTCACCGGACCTGCTCGAGGGCGGGGCGCGTCAGCGCACACCTGCCGTGTCGAGCAGGGTCGTCACCGTGGGCGCGACGAGCCCGGTCAGGTTGTCGGCCTGGATTCCCGCGCGGGCGCTGGCGCCGTCGAAGACCAGGATGAGCTGCCGGGCCAGCAGGTCGGGATCGCTCGCGCCGCCCTGTTCGGCCTCGGAACGGAAAAAGCCGGTCAGGTCCGCTTTGATCCGGTGGGCCACCTGGCTCGCGGGGTGGCTCTGATTCTTGAGCTCGATCTGCACAGCCAGGTACCGGCAGCCCCGGAACTCGGGGAGACCCGCCTGCGACTCCACCCGCTCGAAGACGTGCAGGATCCGCTCGCGCGGTGATCGGCCGTCGTCCGCCGGCGGCAGGAGCGCGGCCACGAAGTCAGCGGCGCGTTCCTGCAGGCTCGCGGCCAGCAGTTCGTCCTTGCTCTCGAACAGCTGGTACATGGAGCGCTTGGACACCCCCGCCGCCTTGCACAGCGCCTCGACGCCGATGCCGACACCGTCTCGGTAGGTGAGCGTGGCCGCTGCCTCCAGCAGCCGCTCTCTGGGACTTGGCTTCACTTTGGTGGTCATACCGCGAGGTTAACTCCAATCGGACGAAATAGAAACCGATCGGTTTCCGAGGAGGGACAGACGCTGCACACGCCCCCCGGGGCGACACACACCGGCGCCACCCGGGGCAATGACCCCATCCCAGTAAGCCGCGTTGGTTCCGCTACGCCGGGGCAGCGGTCTTCTCGGGCTCCGTCTCGGCGGGGATGCGGTGCAGCCCCTTGCGGTCGTACCAGCCCAGCACGCCGAAGCCGAAGAGGGCGGCCAGTGCGAGGCCGACGGCCATCATGACCCAGCCCCGGGTCAGGCCGGCGTCGGCCTGGGCGTCGTAGTAGAGGATCGCGCGGATGCCGCCGGTGATCTGGCGCAGCGGCTCGAACTCCGCGAGGAAGCGGTAGAACCCGGGCAGTGCCTGAAGCGGCGTGGTGGCGTTGGCCGTCGGCACCGCCATCCCGATGAAGACCAGAGTGACCACCAGCATGCCCGGCGTGCCGAACACGGCGAGCAGAGTGAGGGCGCCGATGCCGGAGACCGCGATGGCGCACACCGAGTACAGCCACAGCAGCGGCAAGTGGGAGGCGTCCATGCCCATGAGGCCGACCGCGCCCGCCATGACCAGCGTGCCCATCAGCAGGGACAGCCCGGCCATGAGGGTGCCGGCGATGGCGAGGGTCTGCACCCGCGTCGCCCGGATCAGCGGACGGTGCAGGCGCAGCGGTCCCATGTCGTTGTGGGTGTAGCCGAGGGCGTGATCCACCTGGCCGCTGATGACGTTGGCGGAGAGCATGCCGCAGACCACCAGGACGAGCGCGTAGTAGAACGCCGTCAGGCCCAGGCCGCTGTGCGAGTCGAGCGGATGTCCGTCCTTGACGGTGACGGTGACGGGGTCGGCGAGCAGGACGCGTGCCGCGGCGGGCAGCTTCGCCTGCCCTGCCCCGCTCTGCGCGTTGAGCTCCCTGCCCACCTGGAGCGAGGCACTCTCGGCCGCCTGTGTCGTTGCCGTACGGGCCAGGGCGGAGCCCACGCTGCCGGCGGACTGGTTGGTCAGCACCGTCAGCGTCGGGCGGGCCGGGGTGCCGGCGGTCGCGGCGCCGGTCAGCGCGACGGTGGAGGAGGTGAAGTCGGCGGGGACGACGAGAGCGCCGTACAGCTTGCCCTTGCCGAGTTCCTCCTTCACCTCCTTCTCGTCCATCACCTTCCAGTCGATCTTGTCCTCGCTCGCACTGGACCTCGTGATCGACCCCGAGATCCGAGCCCCCAGGTTCACCTGCTTGCCACCGACAGCAGCCCCCTTGTCGGCGTTGACCAGGCCGACGGGCAGATTCTTCATGTGGTCGACGGGATCGATGTTGGCGCCGACGTAGAACACGGTGAACAGCAGCGCGAGGACGCCCGTGATCACGCCGTTGGCGATCCACAAGGGTTTGGCGCGCAGTACGCGGAAGGGGGGAATCCCACTCATGACTTGTTACTCCGGTCTGGGTTGACGCACTCGTATCCGGAGACGGCCGGACAGCTTCATTGCGGAGCGGCGGCCCTCGGAATGTTCGATCTCGGAAGCCGGTCGGACTCGACGCCATCGTAAACCGATCGGTTTCCGACTTCGTAGTTTCTGGCCGTTGAACCGGCGGCGTAGGCGGGCCCGGCGAGTTGGGTGGAGGCCAGCGACGCGGTGGTCGCCGTAAGGAACGTACGTCGCTTCATGCGAGCGTCTCCGTGTCGGGTCAAGTCACCGGAGAGCGCGGCGAGTTGCCGCATCACCTCGGCACGTGGAGGAGATGGCCGGACAGTGTGGTGGCCGGCGGAGGCCAGCGCCTCCGGCAGCCGCTCTCCCAGAGATGTCAACCGATCGCCCGAGTGCGGGCCGCGTCTCCGCTGCGCCGGAAACCCGGTCTCTTCCGGCTTCATCGCCCGGGGCTACCGCCAACTCCCGGAAGAGTGGCCGGGCCAAACGCCCAGTGGACCTGGTCTTCTCAGATCTACGGGGCCGTCGGCCGGGTCTTCGGAATCACGCTGCGGTCCCCGAAGGTGACCATCGCGTGCACGGGCATGGTGCTGGCGCGCATGAGCGCCGCGAGGCCCCGGCGGCCCTGTTGGCGGGCGAGCTCCGGCCCCAGGGTGGTCATCAGGGCGGTGAGGGCCGGCATCGGACGCCCGAAGAGCGTGATCTCCCTGATCTGTGCCTCGTCGTCGAGCCGCAGCAACTGCACCTCCTCGAACGTCTGGGACCCCACCCGCGCCCGGTAGACCAGCGCGTACGTGTCTCCCTCGCCGGTCTGGGTGTGGTAGCGGACGCCCTCGACCGCCGCGAACGCCGAGGTCAGGAAGGAGCGCAGCTGATCGGATCCCTCGTAGCGGAACTGCTCGGTGAGCGGCGAGCTGAGCACGACGTCCCGGCTCAGACACGCGACCGCGGCGTCGACGTCACCGCGTTCCTCGGCGGAGCGCCAGTTCGCCACGGTGGCGGCGGCGGAGTGCAGCGTCTCGGACATGGTCTCTCCCGGTATCGACGGCGCGATGGGGCTGCGGGGGGGGGGCGGGTGTCAGCCGGCGAGCTTGTTCATCTTGCGGATCTGCCTGTCGACGACCCAGGCAGGAACAAAGCGGAGTAGGCGCGCGCGTCCTGCCATGGGGCCGGCAGCATAGCGCAGTTTCGGCTTCGCGTCGGTCGCTGCCGCGACGACCGCCTTGGCGACAACGGCGGGGTCGTCGCCGTCCTCGATCGCATCCGCCATCAGGCGGTCGAAGACGCGCCGCTGCTCAGCGTAGGGCTGCAGGGGCGTGTCGGGCTTCGCACTGTTGGACTCGAATCCGGTTCTGGTGTACGCGGGTTCGACGAGAACCGACCGGACCCCGTACTCCCGGACCTCATGGTCCAGGGACTCGGAGTAGCCCTCGATCGCATGCTTCGACGCGCCGTAGACGGCCATGTAGGGAGCGGGGATGAACCCCTGCACGGACGAGAGGTTGATGATGCGCCCGCGCCCCTGGGCGCGCATGTGCGGGAGGACCTCCTTCACCATGCGCATGACCCCGAAGACGTTGATGTCGAAGACGCTCTGGGCCTGCTCGACGGAGGTTTCCTCAGCCGCACCAATCGAGCCGATGCCGGCGTTGTTGACCAGGACGTCGATCCGCCCGAACCGCTCGATCACCTGCTGGACCACGGCGCTGACCGACTTGTCGCCGGCCACGTCGAGGTCGAGGAACGTCACGCCGCCCAGCGGCGTGACACGTGAGGTGTCCCGGCCTGTGCCGGCCACGTCGAAACCCGCTGCGACCAGCGCGAGCGCGGTTTCCTTCCCGATACCGGAGGACGCGCCCGTCACCAGCGCCACCGGTCGATTTGTCGCCATCATGCACTCCCAACCCCTCTTGGAAACCGATCGGTTTCGCTTCACCTCACTGTAAACTGATCGGTTTCCAAGCACAAGCCGAAGCAGGGAACTGATCCCGGGCGCCGCGTCACCGGCTGTCGTCAGGTGGAGCTGACCGGCGTCCGCCGGCATGCCGACACGGGCTGTATGAACAGGAGCGTTATCACCGCGCCGCGATCGCCGAGCAGGCACTCAAGGGCTCCTACGGCACCTCACTGAAGCCCGAGCGGTCGGTGTTCGGCGACGATGTACGCGAGGTGCTGGAGGTAAAGGCAGACGGAGGCGCGGGCATCCCAAGCGCCGACGGCTTGCGGCCACCGCCAGGCACCGGACGCACCCAGGATGCGGGCGGTGCGCGACTGGGGTACCTGTCCGAGATTGCGCTGGACCGCTTCGACCGCCTCGGCACGGCGGATCTGACAGCTCGGGTCGATGAACTCGTCGGCGACAACCAGCAGGTGAACCGCGATCTCGCTCAGGCCCGCGAGCGAGTTCGCGCCTTGGAGGCCCAACTCGCCGAGACCCAGGACGACTTGGCGGCTGCTCGGGGAAGCCTCCGCAAGATGATCAAGGAAGGGCGTCAGTCGCCGCAGTGATCACCCTTGGGCTGGGCGCATGAGTCCGCCGGGCTGCCGCAGCGTCAGCCGCATCAAAGTGGCTGCCGCCGCGGGCTGGTCACGCCCCGGCCGGGGCGGGTAGTTCGGTTGAGCAGCCGCTGGAGCCAGTCCACGTCGGATGGCGCCGACTAGGTGTTGCGGGTCAGGACGTTGGTGACGGCGCATAGTGGTGGGCAAGATTGGTGGCGAGGTCGCGAAGGTGAGCCCTGGCTTCGGTGGGGCCGTGCACCGTGATGGCGTTCCCGAACGGCAGTAGTGCTCGCACGTCCTCCAGATGCAGGAAGCGGATTATTACCTTGCTGCCGGTGGCGGATTCTTCATGGTCGTCCCAGACGAGTCGTAGGCCAAAGATCCGTTGCGCTCGCTCGATCTGGGTCTGGTCGATGGTGGCGCTTACCTCTATCGCATGGTTGTGTTCCCACTGATCAATGAGCGCCGCAGCGACGGTGGCCAGGGTCTGGCTCTCGCGGATCCGTCGTGGCTGGTCGACTTCTTTCCACGTCGTGATCCGTTCGAGTCGGTACATCCGCGGCACCCGGGCACAGTCGGCGACGAGATACCAGATGCCGGCCTTGGCCAACAGCCCGTAGGGATCCACGACCAGGTCGCGTGGGCATGACGCGCGTGGGCTGTCGTACGCGATCCGTAGCCGGCGACCTCGCCGCACTGGGCCGATCAGCGAAGCCGGAGTCGTGCCGGAAGCTCGGGCCTGACGCCAGGAACGGCTGTCCACGTGCACTACGTCGGCGAGCGGCAGAAGCTCATCGACTCGACGTGGCTGTGTAGCGGCGATCTTGGAGAGCGCGCGCCGGCTCTCGACCGATGCGTTGAGCTCCGCACGTTGCCTCTCATCCAGCCCGGTGAGCGACAGATGATCACGCTCGCCCGGTGTGAGGCGCGTGAGGTCGAGTCCGGATCCGGGCAGCATGGTCACGCCTCCGAGGCGGCCCCGGTGTGCGGTCACCGGCAGACCGGCGTCGCGGAGCCAGTTCAGATCCCGGGTGATGGTTCGAAGGGACACCCCGAGCGCTGAGGCAAGTTCCTGTGTGGTCACGGCATCCCTCGATTCGAGGAGCAGCATCAGGCTGAAGAAGCGGTCTGGGGTCACACACCGATCTTTTCAAGAATTGCGACACGATACGGCGCATATCCCGGTGAGGCTGGTGGATGCGTACCTACCACCTGCCTGTTCGCCGAGTGGGTACGCGCACGCACCCCCCGATCCAGAAAGGTGCTCGCGATGAGTGCCCACACGACCGACGCCGCATCACCGGTGGCGTACCACCCAGGGTCTGCCGAGTACGACGAGCACCGTGCCGGCTTCCAGTTGCGGGAGCAACATCAGCCGGCCCAGGTGGTGGCGGCAGGGGCCGCCGGCGACGTCGTGGCGGCCGTCCGGCACGCCGCGGAGTCAGGTATGCCGATCGCGGTCCAGGCCACGGGACATGGACTCGCCAACCCGCTCGCCGGTGAAGGTGTATTGGTGTCGACGCGAAGGATGGACAGTGTCGATGTCGACCCCGGTGCCGGCACCGCATGGGTGGGCGCTGGAGCGCGGTGGCGCGACGTGATCGAGGCCGCCGCACGCCACGATCTGGCACCGCTGTCCGGGAGCATGCCGGGGGTCGGCGCTGTCTCCTACACGCTCGGCGGCGGCATCGGGCTGATGGCTCGTCGCTACGGCTTCGCCGCGGACCATGTCACGCGCTTGGAGCTGGTCACCGTCGACGGCTCCCTGCTGACGGTTTCGGAACACGAGGAGCCGGACCTGTTCTGGGCGCTCCGCGGCGGTGGCGGGAGCTTCGGCATCGTGACCGCGCTGGAGATGGCTTTGATGCCGGTCGCCGGGCTGGTCGGGGGCGGCCTGATCTTCGACCTGGGCGAGACGCCGGAGGTTGTCTCAACCTGGTTGCATTGGACGGCGACAATGCCCTCGGAGATGACCTCGGCGATGACCACGCTTGAGGTTTCCAAGCGGCACATGGCCCATGTCCAGATCGCCTACCTGGGTTCGGCTGCGGAGGCAGACGAGTTGGTGGCCCCGTTGCGGGCGTTGAGACCTGCGTACGACGGTTTGCGGGAGATCCCGTACCGGCGGTCCGACACCGTCTTCAGCGAACCGGATCAGCCGCACGCGTATGTCGCCGACAATGTCCTGCTGCGGGCGATCGACGAGGAACGTCTCCGCGACGCCATCGCCCTGTCAGCGCCAGGCCGGTCGGTTCGCTCCATCATTTCGGTACGTCATCTCGGTGGGGCGCTGTCCACTCCGCCGAGGGTGCCGAACGCAGTCAGCCACCGCGAGGCGATGTACCTGCTGTGTGTGGTATCCCCGACAACCAAGCCGAACGCGGCAAGTGCGCGGGCGCTGCAGGATGAACTGTTGGCCCGCTGGTCCGGGACCGCCGTAGGCAGCTCGCCGAACTTCACTCTCGGACGACCCGACCAACGCGCCGCCGCAGAACTGTTCGACGCCGAGCGTCGTGACCGATTGCTGCAGCTGGCCCGTAAGTACGACCCCGCCGGACTGTTGCGCCCCAGCTTCGTCATCGCCTGAGCACCTCCTACGAATGGTTGACCGATTGCGTGGCCTCGGCCGTGGGCCGGGTGGGGAGGAGGGCGAGGAGCTGTTTCGTGTGGCCGGGCAGTTCTGCCTCCGCCAGGCCAGTGACGATGTCGCGCAGCGACATGGGCTGATCGACCAGGAGGGTGTCGTTGGACAGGAGCCGTGCGGGCGCGAGGGTACTGAGCTCGGCGTCGCTGAGCGCCGCACCTCCGGCGAGTGCACACAGGGCGGCTGCCTGGCCGCTGATGCGGTCCCGGAGCCCAGCGTTGCCGCCGGCGTGAGCGATGGTTCGCTCGATGGTCCAGGCGTCGAGGGCGATCCGGTTGTCGTACGTCGTGTTGGCCCCCGCTGCGATACCTGCGACGGCGGCGATGGTGGCGGCGCCGATGAGAGAGACGTGCGCAAGGATCTGGTCGGCGTTCCACTCGCCGTGTGGTGGGGCGGGGTCGTCGGCGTCGGCCACGGTGGCGGCTGCGTCGAGCAGTGCTCGGTAGGCGTCCTGGAGTGGGGCAGTGTCCAGCATGTCGTGCACCTCTCTGGGCGGTACGGGGAAGAGGGGAGAGTCGCGGCTCAGGCGTGGGCGCGGGACATCTCCCAGGGCGCCTGCGGCAGGACCTCGCCGGTCTCCAGCAGCGATTTGAGGTTCGCCAGCACGGCCGGCCAGCCGGCCGAGATGCCGCCCAGCATCTCCAGGTTGGGGAGCTTCTCGTGGGTCACGGTGAGGCGGACGATGTCCTGATGCGGTTCGACGAGAAAGGTGACGACCGACGGCTCTCTCGGCGATTCGGCGTCGGGGGCGTCATCAAAGGTGATGACCAGCCGGGTCGGGTGCTCGGCCTCCAGGACACGGCCCACCACGTCGATCTTGCCTGAGCCGTCGGCTCGCCGGTGCTCCCATGCCGAGCCCGGCTGCCAGTCGGAGACGTTGGCGTGTCCCCAGTAGCGCGCCGTCAGGTCGGCGTCGGTCAGGGCCTGCCACACCTGCTCCGCACTGGCGCGGATGTAGGTGACGTATACGTAGTCCGGCACGGTTGTCGGTGCGTTGGTCATGGCGTACTCCTCTGCCTGGTGCTTGATGGCGCTGATCGCTTGCAGACGGGGCCTGTCGAAGCCGGATATCCAGCGCTCCTCGATCTCCTGGATCGGGGTCGGGTTGAGGTAGTGCAGCCGCTCCCGGCCGCGCCGTACCACGGTGACGAGGTTGGCCCGCACGAGAATGTCCAGGTGCTGCGTCGCCGACTGACGGGCCATCTCAAGGCGCTCGCACAGTTCGCGCAGTGTCTGCCCGTTGTGCTCACGCAGCCGGTCGAGCAGGAGCCGCCGAGTGGGATCGGCCAGCGCCTTGAACACCGAGTCCATCGCTGTTGCTTCTAGGCTCACGCTCAACATTATGCAGGTATTCACCTGCCTATTGTCAAGGACGAGGCCGGCCCGCGAAGATGTCCACCGGAGTGAGTCCTCACTCATTGACGGAGTGAGGACTCACTCCGTACTCTCACAGGCATGACAGCACCCAGGGAGAACCAGACCACCCGCCGCCGCGCCCCCGCCATGTCGCCGGAGCAGCGGCGCGCGATGATCATCCAGACCGCGATCCCGCTGATCGCCGAGTACGGCGCCGCGGTGACGACCGCGAAGATCGCCCGCGCCGCAGGCATCGGCGAGGGAACGATCTTCCGGGTCTTCGCCGACAAGGACGAGCTGCTGCAGGCCTGCATGGCCGAGGCGCTCTCCCCCGAGCACGCGGTCCGCGAGCTCGACGCGATCGACCTGTCCCAGCCGCTGCCCGACCGGCTCGCGGAGGCGGCCGAGGCGCTGCAGGCACACCTGGCCAGGATGGGCGCGATCGCCGGCTCGCTGGGGCATGGCGGCGGCAAGCACCCCGGCACGGTGCGCGGCGCGGGCCGCACCGAATCGACGACCCGTCTCCGCGCAGCCCTCGCAGAACTGCTGGAGCCCGACAAGGCCGCCCTGCGCCGGCCGCCGGAGCAGATCGCGGCCCTCTTCTTCGGGCTGCTGTTCACCCAGCCGCGTACGGAGGACCAGCCCGACCTGACCCCACAGGAGCTGGTGGAGGTCTTCCTGCACGGGGCGTTCTCGGAGGGCGCCAAGTGAGCGTGCGGAGAAGGCGCCTGGGGGTGACGGCCCTGTCCGTCCTGGCCCCGGTGCTGATGTGGCTGGTCGCGGACCCACTGCTGGGGCACCGGCTGCGGATCGAGGACGGCGAGCGGAGTCTCGACATCCACGCCGTGCCCGTGGGCGTCGTCGCACTGCTCGCGTCGCTTTCCGGCTGGGGACTGTTGGCCTCCCTGGAGCGGTTCGGGGTGCGGCGGGCCCGCGCCATCTGGACCGGGGTGGCCGGCGCCGTACTGGTCGTTTCCCTCCTGCCGTTCATCGGCGACGGCATGGACAGCGGCACCCGGGTATCCCTCGCTCTGATGCATCTGGCAGTGGCGGCCGTGCTGGTCCCGGGGCTGGGCGGCAGGCCCCCGCGGCGGGAGCCGATGCCGCCGGGGGTCCGCCAGCATCAAGCTGAGGGTCCGCCCACACCAAGTGCGCCGCGAACAGCACCAATTGGACCGTTCGGGAGAGGGTGAGTACTGGGCCGTGTGGGACTGTCCCGCCATCGGCGGTGCTTCGTCTGCGACATCACCCGGTGGGCAGTGTTCCGTTGCCACGAGACGGGCCGGATCGCGGCCCGGGACCGGACGGGCTGTTGCCGCATCGGTCAGTTACGAGCAGGTCGTTCACCGACGCCCTGGGCGAGGAGAGTCTCGGCGGTGTCCGCGATGGTGTCCTCGATGGTGTCCTCGATGGGTCGTGCCCGCCACCCGAGGAGCCGCTCGGCCTTGGCGCTCGTGGCGTCGAGATCCCGGCCGAGCTGGTGCCTCAGGAGTCGCAGTTCCGGGTTCACCGTGCTCAGGGCGTGCGCGAGCCACACGGGCAGTTCGCGGGCCGGGGCCTTGGCGGCGCGCTCGCCCAGGCGGTCGCGCAGAATGCGCGCGATCTCGATGACGCGAAGGCTGTGCCCGGCGGTCGCGAGGAAGCGCTCGCCGGCGGCTGCCGGATCGGTCATCGCGCGCAGGTGCAGATCCGCGACATCGCGCACGTCGACGAAGCCCATACCGAAGGGAGGGCATGCAGGCACCCGTCCCTCGAGCATTCTGCGGACCAGACGCAGGGATGGTGGGTCGTCGGGGCCGAGCAGCGGTCCAAGGACCCCCACGGGATGAACTGCTGTCAGTTCCAGTCCGCCACCTTCTTCTTCGACGAACTGCCAGGCGGCGCGTTCGGCGAGCGTCTTGGACCGCTGGTAGGGCGGGATATCGCTGTCGACGTTGGTCCAGTCCTCCTCGGTGAACGGGGTCGAGCGCCGGGGGTGCCCGATCCCGATGGCACCGAAGGCGCTCGTCAGGACGACCCGACGCACGCCGGCGTCGCGGGAGGCGCGCAGCACTCGCAAGACGCCCTCCCGTGCCGGGACCACGAGTTCGTCGTCGTTCGCCGGTGTATGGCGCAGGGTCGGCGAAGCGACGTGAAGGACGAAGTCGCAGTCGCCGACGGCGTCGTCCCAGCCGTCGGGGCGCTCGAGGTCGGCGCGTACGACCGTGAGACGGTCGTCGTCGAACGGTGCGGCCGTGTGAAGCCAGGAGCGCAGTGCCGGCTCGCGCCGCGGGTCGCGGACGGTGGTGCGGACGGTGTGCCCTGCGTCGAGCAAGGTCAGGACGCACCAGCTCCCGATGAATCCTGTCCCTCCGGTGACCAGTACCTGTGTCATTTTGTGTCTCCTCAGCTCGCAGGTCGTGCGTCAAGAGGGGGCAGCGGGTCCGTCGTATGACGCCGCTGGGCGGCGGCCACGCTGCTTCCGAGGAGGGCGTGGCCGATCATGATCGGGTAGATGACGGCTCGCTCGAACATGCCGACGTTCCACATCCAGCCGGTGAACACGTCGGCCATGAAGAGGGGGAACGCGATCAGTCCGGCGGTGCCGAGTGCGATGCTCGCGATCGACCGGCCCCTGCTGAGACCGATGCCGGCTCCGCCGGTTCCGACGGCGATCGCCATGATGTTCCCGGCGAGCATGACGCCCTGCGCGCCGAAGGTGTGAAACGCGATCAGGCCGCTCTCGACGTTGGCGTTGGAGCCCTGAACGATGCCGACGAGCGAGACCCCGACACCGGCGAGGACGGCGAGGATGAGGACGACGACCGGGCGGGTGCCCTTGCGGGGGTCGAACAGGAGGAACGCGCCGACGATCAGGAGGGTGCCGTAGAGCACCCAGCCGACGTCCATGACGGCGCCGAGGGGGGAGTTCGCGAGCTGGCCGAACGCGGTCTGCGGCGGACCGGTCAGGCCGAGGTGGCTGACCCAGTGGTGCAGGGGCGAGTAGGGCGGGTCCTGCCATGCGGCGGCGGTGATGAACTCGGCGAGCCAGGACACGAGCGGGCCGAGGAGGATGAGGAGGGCTCCGGCGCGGGCGGCGGCGCCGGAGCGGACGAAAGGGTTCATGCCAGGGCCATGCCGGGGACGCGCCGGCGGATGGCCTCCAACTCGGCCTCGTCGGAGACGCCCTGCCAGTCGTAGCGGGGGGTGTACGGGGCTTCCAGGGCGCGTACGTCGTCGTCGGTGAGCTCGATGTCGAGGGAGGCCACGGCCTCGTCGATCTGCCGGATCGAGCCTGCGCCGACCAGGGGTGCGGTCACGACCGGCTGGCGGCGCAGCCAGGCGAGCGCGATCTGTGCGCGGCTGACGTCGTGGGCGTCGGCGGCCTGTCCGACCGCGTCGATGATCGCGTGGTTGGACGCCTCCTGTGCGGGCGAGTAGAGCAGGTCGGCGTAGGCTCCGTCCGTCTCGGAACGCGCCGTCGAGCGCGCGTCGTCCCAGCCCCGGGCGAGGCGGCCGCGGGCCAGCGGCGACCAGATGATCGTGCCGACGCCCTCGTCCAGGCACAGCGGGACCATCTCTCGCTCTTCCTCACGGGCGAGCAGGTTGTAGTGGTTCTGCATGGACACGAAGCGCGCCCAGCCGTGCTGCTTCTGGAGGTTCAGCGCCTTCGCGAACTCCCATGCATGCATGGAGGAGGCGCCGAGGTAGCGGACCTTGCCGGCCTTCACGAGGTCGCTGAGCGCCTCGAGGGTCTCCTCCCAGGGGGTCGCGTGGTCGTTGCGGTGGATCTGGTAGAGGTCGATGTAGTCCGTGCCCAGGCGGCGCAGCGAATGGTCGACCTCGGTCATGATCGCCTTACGCGACAGGCCGCGGCCGTTGGGTCCCAGCCGCATCGGGTGGCGCAGCTTCGTGGCGATCACCACGGCGTCGCGGTCGGCGAAGTCCTTGAGCGCGCGGCCGAGGATCTCCTCGCTGGAACCGTTCGAGTACATGTTGGCGGTGTCGAAGAAGTTGATACCCGTCTCCAGCGCGTGCCTGATGAGCGGGCGTGCGTCCTCCTCGCCCTTCGACCAGACGGGGTGGCCGCGGTCGGGCTCGCCGTAGGTCATCGCGCCGATCGCGATCGGGGACACGTCGAGGCCGGTCATGCCGAGCTTGATGTATTGCATGACGCTCCTTAGAGTATGTGGAGAGCTCTCCGCATAACGTAGTGGAGAACTCTCCACTTAGCAAGGTGAGGTCCCGTGGTCCGTTCAGACGCCCTTGAGAACAGGGCGCGCATCCTCGCTGCCGCCCGCGAAGCGCTCACAGCCGACGGCAACACGTCGATGAACCAGATCGCCCAGCGGGCAGGAGTCGGCGCCGGCACCCTTTACCGCAACTTCCCCACCCGCGAGGCGCTGGTCCTGGCCGTCTACCAGGACGAGGTCGCCCGCATCATCGGCACCGTGCCCGACCTGCTGGCCGGGATGTCGCCGCTGGAAGCGCTCCGCCACTGGACGACCGATCTGGTCGATGCCATGCGCAGAAAGCACGGTCTCGGCGACGCCCTCAGCCCTGGCGCGCACCAGGCGATCAGCGAGCAGAGTTACGGCCCGGTCATCGCAGCGATCACCGACATCCTCGACGCGGGCAAGAAGGACGGAAGCATCCGCGCGGACGCCGACCCCGGCGACTTCCTCCAGCTCACCGCCGCACTCTGGCGCGCTGCGGCCGGCCCCGAAGACCGGGCCCCCCGCATGCTCGCGCTCATCCTGGACGGACTCCGTACGCAGCGATAGACACCGCGCACCCTTCGTGCTGGTGGCCGGCGCGCGCCATTCGGCCAAGCGGTGACGGTGGCCTCATCGTCGAGCCGACCGTGGGTTTGACATTCGAAAGATCAGCACGAATGTCGTGATCGTGAGGCCATGGGACGCGTGCATGGCCCTGGGGGCCTCACTGTTGGGGTCGTGCGACGTCCCGCGCATTCGCCACCGGCACCCCCGGCCTTCGCATGGTCTGGGCCGACATCGGCTACGGCAGCGCTTCGTCGAGCAGTGGCCTCTCAGGCCCGGTCTCATGACTCCGAGAAGTACTGCTCCATGGGGCGTCACCGCAGGAATGATGTAGGGCATGACTCACACCGCCCGCCGCATGTTCGAGCTCCTGGAGCCGATCTGCCTGGTCACCTTCTTCGCCGACGAGTGCAACGAGGAGCTCGCCGCGCTCGGCCACCGCACCTACTGGGACGGCTACTTCGCCAGCCGCGCCGCGCCGCTGGGGCGAGTACCGGCGCAGGTCGTGCACGCGGCCTTCTACAACTTCGCCGACGGGGAGGCCGCGCGGCACATTCCCAGCGCGTGGGAGACGATCCCGCCCGAGGCCTCCGTCGCCGCACGGGAGCGGGGCAGCGCGGCCTCCCTACGGCGCATCCTCGGCGAAGAGCCGGCCGACTCCCCCGGCCTGCTGCGGGCCGCCGACCTCACCACCAAAGCCGCGACGAACGCGCCCATGGAAGGTCGGGTGATGTACGCCGGGATGCGCACCCTTCCGGTGCCGGGCGACCCGGTCGCCCGGCTGTGGCATTCCGCGACCATGCTGCGCGAGCACCGCGGTGACGGGC
Source organism: Streptomyces sp. SAI-127 (assembly GCF_029894425.1). NCBI lineage: Bacteria > Bacillati > Actinomycetota > Actinomycetes > Kitasatosporales > Streptomycetaceae > Streptomyces > Streptomyces sp. SAI-127. The sequence continues at coordinate 54,955 of NZ_JARXYJ010000002.1, read as the reverse complement.
ACATCGCTGCTCTCGTCGGCGCGCGCATCGGCGGTACGGAGGCCCACGTGCTCTCCGCTCTGGCACAGGGCATCCACCCGCCGGAGTCGTTCGGGCGCATCCATCACCTGCCGAAGGAGCGGCTGGCCGCGGTCATGGACGGCTTGCGCGAGCGCGGGCTCGTCGACATCGAGGGCCGGTTCACCGACGCCGGCCGCGAGACCAATCAACGCATCGAAGCCCTTACGGACGAGCTCGCCGCCCCGCCGTACGACGCTCTGTCTCCCGCCGAACTCGACGAGTTGGTCGCCGAGCTCGAACCCATCACCGCGACGCTGGTGGCCGCCGGGTCACAGTGACGAGCAGCGACTGACGGGACGAGGAGTCCGTCGTCCGGTACGGCAAGTTCTGGGCCCGATGTTCGCGGCCGAGGTGCTCGGGCGGGCGACACCCTCCCCCTGCACGGGGAGGCTTCCCTCTCCGCCGCTGACGCAATGCCGTTTGCCGCCGGGCCTGCCCACGTCACGGCCTGTGACCGCGACTCAGGGTTGGCGGGTAGGGCGGAAGTTCTCGTGCAGGAACGCCGAAACCGCCTCGATGAACGGCTCGGGCGCTGCGTGGTGGATCAGGTGTCCAACCGGGATGGTGACCATTCGCGCGCCGGGGATGCGGCGGGTGAGCTCGGCGACGCCGTCCTGGGGAACATGGCTGTTTGTGCCGCCGGCGAGCACCAGGGTCTTGGCGGTGATCTGGCTGAGCCGCTCCAGCCACCTGGGGTCAGGCATGTCGATCTGCCGCCTGACGGCCGGTACCAACTCCCAGTCGAAAGTCAGGGCGCCTTCCGGCCTGGTCAGGGTGGTCTGCTCCCGAGGACGCGGGATTGGAACGTCCTCCAGAACGAGCCGGCTCACCCGCTGTGGATGGTCCTCCGCGAGCAGGTAGGCCACGATCCCGCCCATGGAGTGCCCGATCAGATCCACTGGGCCAAGTCCCAGTGCGTCCAGGAACTGGAGCACATCAGCCTGCATGAGTTCGAGCGAGTACTCCCCCGGCCAGTCGCTTCGGCCGTGACCGCGAAGATCGAGGGCATACACCCGCCGACTCCGGGCGAGGGCGGGCACAACGGCCTCCCAGTCGGTGGCATCTTCGCCCAACGCGTGCAACAGGACGAGCGGCGGAGCATCCGGCGGACCCGATACCTGACACGTCAGCCGGACCCCGCCCACGTCGACCGATCGTTGATCAACCATGTCCGGAGAATAGGCGGACCGGCCTGCCGGAGGATCGGCGTTCACCAGCGGCCGAACCACCGTCCCCAGTCAGCACCCCGGGTCCTCAGCGGTGGGATCCGCCGCAGTCCGGTCGAGCCGTGGTCGGACCTGCCGACCTGACCCACCGTCACCTCGTCCCGCGGCGACATGCCTGCACCGCAAGCTCCGGGAACGCCGACTAGCGCTTGCCGACGGTGTAGGTCAGGTGGGTCACCCGGGACGATGCGTCGGTCCGGGTCTGTTCGAGGGTGAGGCGGTCGGGGTCCACGCGGTCGAACAGGCGGATGCCGGTGCCGAACAGCACGGGCGCGAGCGTGATCGAGAACTCGTCGATCAGGCCGCTGTCCAGGTACTCCTGGATCGTCTCGGCGCCGCCGGCGATGCGCACGTCGCGGTCGCCGGCTGCCTCGCGAGCCTGGTCGAGGGAGCTCTCGATACCGTCGTTGACGAAGTGGAAGGTCGTGCCGCCCGGCCGCTCCCACGGGTCGCGCCTGGTGTGGGTGACGACGAACACCGGGGTGTGGAACGGCGCCTCCTCCGGCCACGCCGGCTCGCCGGCGTCGAACATGCGCTTGCCCATGACGCTCGCGCCGGTGCGCTCGTGCGTCGCCCGTGCGATGTCGTTGTCGAGTCCTTCCTCGCCGCCCTCACCGAGCTTGAGGTTCTCCCGGAACCACCGCAGCGGGAACGCCCACGCCTGCAGTTCCGCCCACTTCGACATCCAGCGCCTGACGCCCGGCTCGTCCTGCTTCTCGGGCGAGAAGGCATCCTCGGGGGGTACGGGCTCAGGTGCCATGAAGCCGTCGAGCGACATCGTCACGCTGAAGAACACCTTCCCGGCCATCAGCTCTCCCCCTCCTTCGGGGTGGTCCCGTGGCGGCCGGTGTCGTCCCGCGTGAGTTCGGCGACGTAGGCCGCCAGGTTGCTCAGGGTCTGCTCGCCGCCCTCGATCGCGTGGTACTTCTCCACGGCCTCGTCGCGGAGTTCCTTGGTGGGGAACACCGTGCGCATCACGATCCGGGTCTCGTCGCCGGCCGGCTCGAAGGCCAGGAACGACTCGAAGGCGTTGGGGTCGTCGCGGGACTCGCCGTGCAGCAGCGCGATCCGCTCCGGCGGGACGATCTCCCGCCAGGTGATCCACTCCTGGTAGTCGGTCCCGTCAGGCCCGTGCATCACGAAGTCCCAGGCCCCGCCGACGCGGAACTCGAAGGACCGCGTCGTGGTGGTGAACCCTTCCGGTCCCCACCATCGTGACAGGTGCCGGACCTGCGTGAACGCCTCGAACACCAGCTCCCGTGGGGCACCGATGGCCCGGGAGATCACGACCTCGCGGTCCGTGGTCGTGCGGTCAGGCTCAGCGCCGCTACTGGTCGTCGTCATCGGTTGGTTCCTCCTGCCTTGCCTGATTCAGGTCTCGGACGTACTCGTCCAGCCGGTCGAAGCTCTCGCTCCAGAACCGCTCGAAGCCGCCCACCCACTCGTGGACCGGCCGCAGCCCGCGGGCGTCCAGGCCGTACAGCCGCTGCTTGCCCGCCCCGCGAACCCGCACGAGCCCGACCTCCCGCAGGACCCGCAGGTGCTTGGACGCCTGTGGCTGGGTCATCCCCAGGTCCCGCGCCAGGTCGGTCACCGGCCGCTCGCCGCCCCGCAGAAGCAGCAGGATCTCCCGCCGCTGCGGTTCGGCGATCGCGTTGAACGCGTCCGAGGTCGTCGCCGCTCGTGCCATGGCATCATTATATGCCTATATCGGCATGCGTCAACGCTCCGTAGCTCGGGCGCATAACAGGCAGGACTGCGTGTGACGACTGACGGGCTGGAACTGATGGCAAGGTCTCGCCCATCCCGGGCCGGGAGCGTGGCCCCAGCCCAGTCATGCCGGCCGGCCAATCAGCGGGCTCCGCACTGATCAGGGCCTCGCCGACGAGGTCGCTCCCCGGAGCCACGCCCGCCCACCACGAGCTCGGAGGTCAGCGCCCCGCATGCAGGCCGCCGCCCGTTGGGCTCGTACGCCGCGGACGACCCCACAGCAGCCCGAGGCCTCCGCGTCGTACACCAGGCCGTACCTCACGCCGACACTCGTGCCGCCTCTTCGGACGCGACCCGGTCGGCCACCACCCGTCGCCGCCGTACCGGGATGCCCATCGTCGGGTTGGCGACGCTCCAGGCCGCACCCTTGCAGATCAGCTCCTTGTAGCGGGCCGCGAAGCGACCGGTCAGGGCGTGGTCCACAGCGCGGTCGTCGGCGGTGACGAACTGGATCAGGCCCTCCTTGCGGCCGAGAGAGATGCACTGGTTGAAGTAGCGCAGGGGGGCGTTCGGCAGCTTGCCTCCCGTCAGGCGGGCGGCGATGGAGTCGGCGGCCTGCCAGGCCATGGGGGTGCCGGAGGCGCAGGACATGCGCAGTGGCTTGTCGCCGGCGCCCAGTGCGTGGCCGGCGTCGCCGATCGCGTACACGTCCGGGTGCGAGACCGAGCGCATCGTCGCGTCGACCACGATGCGGCCGGTGTCCGCGAGCTCGAGGCTGGTGGCCGCGGCCAGCGGGTGCACCGCGAAGCCCGTGGTCCAGACCGTGACGGCAGCCGGGAGGGTCCGGCCGTCCGCGGTCATGACCTGGTCCGCCTCGACCGCGGTCACCGCGGCGTTCTCGTACACCGTGATGCCCAGCTTGTCGGTGACGTTGCGCAGGTGCGCGCGGCCCTTCGGGGAGAGCCAGTCGCCCAGCCCGGCACGCGCGGCGAGCGCGATGTCGAGGTCCGGGCGGACCTCGGCCACCTCCGTCGCGAACTCCAGGCCGGTCAGGCCGCCGCCCACGACGAGGACCGTCTCGCCCTCGGCGAGCTGGGTCAGGCGCTCGCGCAGCCGGAGCGCGCCGGGGCGGCTCGCGATCTGGTGGGCGTGCTTGGCGACGCCGGGGACGCCGTTGTCGTTGCCGCTGCTGCCGAGGGCGTAGACGAGGGTGTCGTACGGCAGTTCCGCCGTCCCCTCGGCGCTCTCCACCGCGACCGTCTTGCGGTCCACGTCGATCGATGTGACCTTCGCGAGCTTGAGCTCGACTCCCGTGCCCGCGAACATCTCGCGCAGCGGGCGCGGCTTCAGGTCCTGGCCCACGGCCAACTGGTGCATCCGGACCCGCTCGACGAAGTCGGGCTCTGCGTTGACGAGGGTGATGGCGACGTCCTCACGACGCAGCCGCTTGGCGAGTCGGCCTGCCGCGATCGCTCCGGAGTAGCCGGCGCCGAGGACGATGATCCGGTGCTGCATTTCCTGCTCCTGTCTGCGCGGGTCCGGTGCCTTCTGGCCCGGTCACGCCCCTTGAACCGGGCAGCCCGCCGATTCCTGACAGGAGACAGGAGTGACCTGCGTCACACGCGGAGTCAGAGGGCTTCGGTCACGACCGGAGGACCGAAATCGCCCGCCGCCCAACGCTGCGTCGCCCGCTCCAGCTTGTCCGGATTGACCTGGCTGCGGACCGCGACGATGCCGTCCTGCGTCCGCTCCAGGCACATGATGCCGAAGACACGGCCGTCGACCACCGCGACGACCGCAGGGCCGCCGTTGACCGTGGCGGCGTAGAGGTCGGGGGAACCGCCGGCCAGGTCCCGCTTGGCCGGGGCCGGCTTGAACAGCCCGCGCAGGAACTTCGCCACCGCGCGTGCGCCCTCGAAGGCACTGGCCCGGGCAGGCACCTTTCCGCCGCCGTCGCCCACCGCGACGGCATCCGAGGTGAGCAGCTCGATCAACGGCTGGGTCTGACCGCTGGTCGCCGCAGCGAGAAACTCCTCGACGATCCTGCGCACGGCCGCCTCGTCGATCTCGACCCGCGCCCTGCCCTGCGCCACATGCTTCTTCGCGCGATGAAAGATCTGCTGGCTGGCCGCCTCGCTCAGGTCCAGGATCTCGGCAATCTCACGGTGCGAGTACGCGAATGCCTCGCGCAGCACGTACACCGCCCGCTCGTTGGGCGAGAGCCGCTCCAAAAGAACCATCACGGCGTACGACACCGACTCGCGCTGCTCGACCGTCTCCGCCGGGCCCAGCATCGGGTCCCCTTCGAGCAACGGTTCGGGCAGCCACTGGCCGACGTAAGTCTCCCGACGCGCACGGGCCGACGTGAGCTGGTTGAGGCAGAGGTTGGTGAGCACCTTGGTCAGCCATGCCTCGGGCACCTCGATGCGCCCGACTTCGGCGGCCTGCCACCGCAGATACGTCTCCTGTACGGCGTCCTCGGCCTCGCTCACCGAGCCGAGCATGCGATAGGCGATGGCCTCGAGCCGCGGCCTGGCCGCCTCGAACCGATCCACGTCACTGAAGGTCAGGGCCATGCCAGGATCCTAACGGGCGCAGTGCGCGGTTTCACTGCGATCGTACGGCCGTGCGGGACGGGCAGATCAACAGGACTGCGCGGCAGCGGCGGGTGACCGGCCACCCGCCGCTGCACCTCGCGCGCCTCGCGGCTTTGTGCCTCGCGGGCCCGGAGCTCTGTGTACTGGGCAATCGAACGCTGCGCACCACGGCTACGGCCCGGTGACTCTGACAGGTCTCGCAGCACCCCTCAGCATCACTGCGGGATCAGGGGCTTGGGCGTGCTGCGAGCGTCCGTCCGGGAGGCGGCCAGGTAGCCGACGAAGCCGAAGATGGCCACGGTCCAGGACAGCGTGACCGGTCCGAGACCGAGGTTCAGTCCACCCCGGCTGTGGCCGACGGCCATCCAGTCGGCGATCGAGGCGCCCAGGGGTCGGGTGATGACGTACGCGGACCAGAAGGCCGTCACGGCGTTCAGGCCGCCCCAGCGGTGGGCGACGGCCGGGACAGCTATCGCGGCGGCGTACAGGACGGCGGAGCCCAGGTAGCCGAGTCCGATCGTCGCCGTGAGGTCGCCCGCGGCGGTGCCCAGCGCAAAGGTGGCCAGCACGGCGGCCCAGTAGAAGGTCTCGCGGCGGCGGGTGTGGATGCTGTGGATGGACAGGGTGCGTTCGCTGCGGTGCCAGAGGGCGAAGACGGCGGCCAGCGCGGCCATGAACAACGGGGTCGAGATCGTGTACGGCACGCCGAGGCCGACATGCAGGGTGTCGGCGGCCATCGTGCCGAACACGCTGACCATGACGATCGCCGTCCAGTAGATCCAGGCCACGTACCGGCGGGCCGTGAACTGCACCGCCAGGGCGGCCACCAGGGCGATGCCGCCAAGCGCGACGGCGGGGATCGGGCCGAGCCAGTGGGCCAGGAAGTCGGACGCTGTCTCTCCCATCCCGGTGGTCAGCACCTTGATGATCCAGAAGTAGACGGTCACCTCCGGCACCTTGCTCGCCGCGTGACGCAGGTGGCCCGCGGGCCGGTTGTGAGTGAGGTGATCAGTCGACATGGCAGGCACGATGACATGGCACTCGACCCTTGCCCCAGACCCCTTTGCCAGCTTTTTGGTGCTTCTGGTGCTCGCGTTGCCCAAGACTCGCCCGGATGTGAACACAGCCTGAACGCCGAGGCCGACGAGGCAGCCAGCCGCCTCATGCCGACGGCCCATGGCTGTCTTCACGTACACGGCGACGACGATGAGCGACGCCAGGGTCAAGCCCCGAGCAGACACCTGCGCGTTCGAAAGCACGCGCGGCTACGCCACTTCCTGCACACGGCCCTGCCTTGTCACCTTGCAACACGGTCCCGACCGCACATGACATGGCAGCCATGACCTCGGCACCGGACAGAAGAAGCTGTTCGCAAGGAACAGTTGGCTCCACTTGTCCGTAGTATCTCTACACCAAGGCATTCTGCGGCAGTTAAGGCATCCGCGCTGCCAGTGCAGCCCACGCTGCCTGGTTCAGCGTCGCGCTCCGCCTCTGCGTCACAGCCGCACACCGAGGAAAGGCCAGCATCATGTCCGAGAGCACGACCGACACCACGGGACTGACACACCAGTACAGCGCCCAAGTAGCCGCCGATCTCGAGACCAACCTCAAGGAGCAGGAACGCATCAGCGGGGACGTCGCTGCCCTGCAGCAGCAGTTGGCCGCCCTGCAGCATGATCACAGCGTGCTGGTGAACATCCAACAGGCTCTCGGCGTCACGCAGACGACCAAGGAGCCCACGCCGTCGACCGAAACCGCCGCGGTGCCATCTCCCCGGCAGAAGACCAAGACCGCACCTCGCAGCAAGCAAGCCGCACGCAAGACCACCACTGCACAGGAACGTACGACGGCCAAGAAGTCCACCGCCAAGTCCGAGACGAAGACGGCCCAGCCCACTTTGGTGGAACTCATCCGCCAGCACCTCACCGAGCAGGGCGAACCCCGCTCCGCTGCGGAGATCTCCACCGCGCTCGGCCAGGCCCATCCCGAGCGCGACATCAAGACCAAGGTCGTACGCGTCACCCTCGAGGGGCTTGTCGCCAGGAGCCAGGCCCAGCGCGCCAAGCAGGGTTCCTCCGTCTTCTACACCGCACCGGAAGCGGAGACCACGCCGGCGCCCGACGCGCAGCCCGAAGGCAGCTGAAGGCCCACACCGCGCAGTAGCCAAGGGCATGCACCAACGGATGGGGGCCGAAGCCCGGCCCCCTCCCGGTGGAGACAGCCGCCCATGCATCGACTGGGAGGTGCTCGATCTGCCGTTGTCGGGAACATACGTGTGGATGAAACGGAATTCAACTACGACGGTGTTCCGGGCTGGTCGAGCAGCCAATTCCCGCTCGACCAGCCCGACGCGACACGAAGCGTTGGCTCAGCAGCCCGTGGCGTTGTAATTCCAGAACGCGGCCCTGGTCTGCGGCCCGGCGATCCCGTCAGCGGTTCCGGCGTTTTCACCGACGGCGTTCAGGAACTTCTGCAGCGCCCTGATCGTGTTGGTTCCGACGATCCCGTCCTCGGCACCGGCGTTGTAGCCCCAGGCGTTGAGCATTCGCTGCGCCGCTTTCCAGCTGTTGGTGCCCAGCTGTCCGTCCTCGGTGCCGGCGTTGAAGCCCCAGGCGTTCAGGCAGCTCTGCCAGTTCTTGGCCCGGGCCGTGTTCAGGCCGAGGTTGTTCACTGCCAGGGGGGCGACACGCTGGCTGCTGACCGCGGGCTTGGTGACGGGCTGGGAGGCCGCCACGCTCGCACTCGCACCCGCAAGGCCGCCAGCGGCAATACCGACGATCGCGCTCGTGGCTACAAGTGCCCTGGCCAAAGAAGGTCGCATTGCTTCCTCTTCCCGATCGACAACGAAAGCGATGACGCGACCGCCCGCACCGGGTGTCTGCGTCGTCGCAAAGCGTGCCAGGATCGTGCACTCAAATCTCCCGGAAATGCGATGCACTTTTTCGTATGACTCAATCCACGCCAAATTTCAGTAACCCTCTGCGCGGTAATTCAGCCAGAGGGTCCGTGGATTCCAGCCGATTCTCGTGCAGCGGGCCACAACCCCGCGCGTTCAGGGCGTGAGCATCCGGTCCTGCTCCAGTGGAGGTGTGCCGTCGTGCCAGGGCAGAGCCTTTCCGAAGCGGACCAACTCGCCGTACAAGATGGGATCAACGTGATCGGCGAAGACCAGATCCAGTACGGCCGCGGCAGCCTGGGCCGGTGACTGCGCACGGCTGTAGTCGCTGAACCAGGGGCGTGACGTGGCGGTGTCGACCATGCCGGGACACACAGACGCGATCAGGGTGCCGGTGGCCAGGTCACGTTCGCGGCGTTCGGCGGCGAGGGCGCGGACGGCGGCGACCTGAGCCACCTTGGACGGCACATTCAGCCAGAGAGGCCAGCCCGCCTCCTGCGCACTCTTGTGGTGGATGGCGCTGCGCCACGACTCGACGGCGCACTCGACCTGCTCCAGGCTCGCCCCGTCGAACAAGTGGTGCAGCCGCGGGTCGAGATGACCCAGGGTGCCCAGGCTGCTGGCCACGACGAGCAGACGGCCGCCCGGGCGAAGAACAGAGCCGAAGGACCGCAGGATCGCGTGCGTGGCGGTATTGGAGACGTCGATGAACTCGTCCGCCCGCGCGGCCTGTGACTCCTCGGGCAACACGCGGGCCACGGCGTTGGAGATGACGACGTCGACTCCCCCGTGCCGCGCGCGGAGGTCCTCGGCGAGGCGGGCGATGGCATCGGTGTCCGTGACGTCCAGGACGCGGCCCTCCACGCGGGCACGTGTGCCGGGCAACAGCGCGACCTCGCGGGCGGCATCGGCCACGCGCTGGTGGCTGCGGCCGGTGAGCAGGACCAGGTCGTCCTGGTCCATGCGGGCGGCCAGTCCTTCGACGAGGGCACGGCCGAGTCCCTGATTGGCGCCCGTGACAAGGGCGATATGCGAAGCGTTCATGCATGCCACGCTAGGAAGCTCGCACTCATGAGTCCAACGAGAGTTCGGCACGGCTAGTATGCGCAAACGTCATGGACTTCTCGGATGTGTCACTCACCGCACTGCGCGTCTTCCGCGCCGTCGCCGAACAGGGAACCTTCACCGCGGCCGCCGCGTCGCTGGGATACACCCAGTCCGCGGTCTCCCGGCAGATCGCGGCGATCGAACGGGCCGCTGGCGCGGAACTGCTGGAACGGCGACGCGAAGGAGTACGGCTCACCGCTGCCGGCCGTGTCGTCATGCGCCGCGCGACGGTCGTGATCGACGAGATCGACGCGACCGCGCGTGAGCTGTCCGGCCTGCCCGAGCAGTCCGGCACGGTCCGCCTGGGTTGGTTCCCCAGCGCCGGCGCCGTGCTGGTGCCCCGCGCCCTGGCCGGGCTGCGCCGCACGGATCCCGGCCTTCAGATCGTCGGCCGGGAGGGCAGCACCCCGGCGCTCGTACGGGCGCTGCGGGCCGGCAGCCTGGACCTCGCCCTGCTCGCCTCAGCGCCCCCGTTCAGGCCGCCGGACGCCGAGTCACCCCCACTCGCACTGCAGACCCTCACCGAACGCGCCCTCTGCCTGGCGGTACCCGCCACCCACCCGCTGGCCCGCGGCGACTTCGTCGACGTGGCGGACCTGCGTGGGCAGCGCTGGATCGCGGGCACCTCCTCGGGCGAGGACCGGCTGATGGGAGTGTGGCCGGGCCTGGACGAGCGGCCCGACATCGCCCACACCGCCCGCGACTGGCTCGCCAAGCTCCAACTGGTAGCCGCGGGCTGCGGACTGACCACCGTGCCCGCCCTACTCGCCTCCGCCGCACCACCGGGCGTCCGCGTCCTGCCCGTCCGCGGCGGCCCCCAGGAACAGCGGCGCCTGCTCCTGGCCCGCCTCCCCCACCCCGCCGACCGACCCGAGCATCCGAGTGGCCGCCGCCCTCCGCACTGCGGCCCTCGACGCCGACACGCCCGCTCCGTCCTCGCCCCCCTCGTGACGACCGACTGAGGAGAGCTCGTACGACCGCCCGCACCAGCGCGGGGAACCGCCATCTTCACAACCTAATCAGGTCGACATGAAAGTACGCATGGCGCAGTGTTCACCTCATGTCTGATCTTTCCCCGAAGTTGTTGCCCGTCGGCTACCAGAGCCGATCGGCAACAACCGCCGACGTCCAGGCAGTTCACCGTTTGGTCACCGCATGCGAGAACAAGCTGCATGGCCGTGCTACGACCGGCTCCGATCGCGTCGCCGCTGACCTCAGCCTGCCAGGACTGGAACCGAAGTCCGACACGGTGCTCGTTCGCGACTCCAGGGGAGAGCTGGCGGGCTGGGGCTGGGTGAAGAGACGGCGGGCCACGGTCCATGTGCATCCCGATCACCAGGGGCAGGGTCTTGGCAGTTCGCTTCTGGTCTGGGCCGAGGCTCGGGCCCGGCAGCTGGGAAGCGACCGCATTGCTCAGACGGTCTCCGACAGCGATCACGCGGCGATCGCACTCCTGCGGTCAAGTGGCTACTCCCGGCTCGTCACCGAATGGCTCCTGGAGATCGCGATGCCCGTTGAACCGGAGGTGCCCGAGCCGTCGGCAGGTATCACCGTCCGGCCGTTTCGGCCTGGCGACGAACAAGCGGCGCACCAGCTCACCGAGGACGCGTTCGACGAGTGGCAGCAGCGGCGGAAGGCCTACGCGGAGTGGGCCCGGCACACGGTCGAACGAGCAACGTTCGAACCTGCGGCCTCACCGGTGGCCTTCGCCGACGACCAGATGGTCGGCGCGGTGCTGTCGTTGGACGTCCCGGGCAACGACGAAGGGTACGTCGAGCGGGTCGCGGTACGACGCGACCACCGCAATCGAGGGATCGCCCGCATGCTGCTGCGAGAAGCGTTCCGCACCTTCTACCGCCAGGGGAAGCAGACCTGCACCCTGTGGACGCACTCGGACACCGGCGCACTGTCGCTGTACGAGCGGATCGGCATGACCGTCCAGCGCAGTTCCACGGTCTACGCCAAAGCCCTCACCACCGGGTAGCCGAAGTCGGCGGGAGAGTCACGCCCTGAGGCCGCCGCTGCGTCGTGGGCGTGCTCCGCTCGTCTGCATGCAGGTCACGGCGCAGGCGGCGGATGCGACCGGCCGACCCATGCGGTGCAGGCCGGGCGGACGTCCAACTGCCCGAATGCGAGGCTCTACGGGAAGGCGCCCGCGCGGGCATGGGACCGGCTGGACCAGCGGCTCACCGGCCCCGCCGCTCCCCCGGCGGACAGCCTGGATCGACCACCATGGGAGCTGCTCATCTTCGAGGAACCGTCGTCCGCGCGCAGGCCATCGGGGTTGCCGGCATGAGCGGTTCTGTGGTGAGCGTCAGACCTGTGTCCCCTTGAACGCGGTGACGATCTCGTCGGCGTTCAGGATGGCGTGGGCGTAGGACGGGCCGTTGAGGTCGTGGGCCGCGTGGAGCATTTCCCGGGTCCATGCGGCCGTCGCTCCGCGTACCAGGGTGACGTGGTAGCCCAGCTCCATGGCGTAGCGGCTGGTCGACTCGATGCAGGTGTTGGCCAGCATGCCGACGGTCACCACGTGGGTGATGCCGTGCTTTTTGAGCTGGAGGTCGAGATCGGTGTTGGCGAACCCGCTCTGTCCCCAGTGCTCATGGACGACGACGTCGTTCTCCTGGGGAGCGAAGTCCTGGTGCCAGTCGCCGCCCCAGGCTCCGTCTTCGAAGACCCGGTTCTCGTTGCCGCCGGCCTGGTCCGCGGTGAGGAAGTTCCAGTTCGCGTAGTTGCCCTCGCGCCAGCGGCGGTGCGGGACGACGAAGACCTGGATGCCGGCCGCACGCGCGGCGGCTGTCACCGCGCGCAGGTTGTCGAGCAGGCCGACCTCGGTGGCGACCTCTTCGACCAGGGGCCACAGCTTCCCCCCTTCGGAGAGGAAGTCGTTGTAGGGGTCCATCAGGAGCAGTCCTGTGTGCGCCGGCTCGTACTGGGTGTCGGTCATGAGTCGTCCCTCCAGAGGTGCCAAGGGGTCCGCATCTTGTGTCGCGGACGCCCGCTCGGCTCATCCACACCGTAACTCAAGAAATCATAGTTACAAACTCTATTTTTCATAGCATCCTCTCGATCTCTGCGATGATGGAGAAGGAACGCGGTTCACGAGGAGGATGTCGGTATGGCTGGCTGGTCGGAGATCACGAGCACGGAGTGCCCCATCGCGCGGTCGAGCGCGGTCATCGGGGACCGCTGGACGCTCGTGATCATGCGGGAGCTGACCATGGGCAACCGCCGCTTCGACTCGCTGCAGGTCCAGACCCTGGCTTCGCCGCAGATGCTGACCAACCGCCTCAAGCGGCTGGAGGCCGACGGCATGCTCGAGCGCCGTGCCTACAGCACAAAACCCCGCCGCTACGAGTACCACCTGACCGCCAAGGGCGAAGCCTTCGCCTCGGTGCTGCTCGCCCTGCGGGCATGGGGCGAGACATGGTGCAAGGAGCCCGGGGAAGGCATTGCCGTCCATCACCTCCACAAGACATGCGGGCGCGAGGTGGGCCTGAGCGGCACCGTGTGCGAAGGGTGCGGCGAGCCCTTCACCATGGACGAAGTGACGGGTGAACTCAGCGCGGCCTTCGCCCAGGAACGCGAGGCCAGAAGCACAGCCGCCAGGCAGGACGCCGAGGCCAGCCGAACCTGGTCAGGTGTCAATCCGCCGTCTGTGCCGGACCCTCGGTGACCTTCCGCAGCAGCGGCCTGCTGCCGGTGACCGCGGCGAACATGGCCAGCGTGCCGACGGCCAGGCAGATCACCAGTTGCACGACACCCGAGGTGTTGATCGTGGTGCCGGCCGCCTTGTTGAGCTGCATGGCGCCGAAGGCACCCATGGCGGTGGTGCCGCCCGCCAGGACGGCAAGCGGGATGACGGTCTCGCGGATCCGGGCTCCATCCAGCACCTTCAGCGGGGTGCCGGCCAGCCGCAGCAGGCCGTACATCCGGCGTCGGTCGAGGACGTTCGCGGCGGCCGTGAGGCCGGCGGAGGCGGCTGCGACGAGGAAGCTCAGCACCAGGGTGGCGGTGCTGACGGTGGCGACCCGGGCGAGGACCATGTCGTCCGACGCGGACACGTACTCCTGTGTGAACGGGTAGCGACCCGATCCCAGGCGCGTGAGCGCGGTGACGCCGGTGTCGATGCGGTCCTGGCCGCCCGAGACGCGGGCGATGACACCGTCGACACCACCGAGCAGGCTGTCGTAGTCGTCCTCGTTCGTGACGGTGACGGTCGCGGTGACACCGGCCTGCCGCAGCAGCGTACGGGCCTGGGCGGCGGTGTGCCGGGCGGCGGCGGCGTTCGCGGTGATCACCCCGACCTGGCCCTGGTGGTGGGGGCCCTCGGCGCCCAGCGTACTGACGGAGAAGAACCCGGCCACGAACCCGGCGAGGACCAAGCCGCTGACGGTGCGCCAGACCGCACGCGGGTCGTCGCTGAGCCGCCGCGCGGCCAGCAGCGTGGCCGGGCGCCTGGCGCGGCGGCCCACGATCCGGCCCAACCGGTCCACGACCCAGGGGCCGAACAGCCAGAACGCGCCGTAGAAGAGCGCCAGCAGGGCGATCAGCTGCCGGGGCTTGAGCTGTCCGCTGTCGCCCGTGGTCGCCCAGATGTAGCCGAGGACCGCGACGAACAGCAGCAGACGTATCGCGCGGGTGCGGCGCGGGTTGGCCTGCTGAGCGACGCCCAGGGGCGAGGTGGCAACCTGGCGCAGCATGGTCACCGCGCTGACGGTGATCAGCGCGGTGACGGTCAGCACTACTGCCGCGAGCCAGGGCAGCCCCACCCACAACTGGCCGGTGTACCAGGCGCCGACGCCGTACGGGATTTCGGCGAGTGCGGGCAGCAGTGCCGTGTAGGCGAGCGCGCCGGCCATTGCCCCGGCTGCGCCTACTCCCGCGGCCTCGACGGCGGTCATGGCGAGGATCTGCCGCGGCGTCGCCCCGGCCAGCCGCAGCGCGGCCAGACGCTGTTCACGCCGGGCCGCGCCGAGCCGTCCGGCCGCCGAGGCCAGCACGACGACCGGCATGACGAGCAGCACAACGCCCAGCAGCACGGTCCCCTGGTCGATGCCGGTGAACACGCTGGCCTTGGTGCCGGAGAACTCGGACACCAGTGCGCGCTCGGTCAGCCCGTCGTCGTAATAGTTCTGCTCCCCGGCTGCCGGGGAGACGGCCGCGTCGCCGGGCGCCCGTCCGATCACCGCGACCAGCTCGTCGGGCGAGGCGAGACCGGCGGCGCCGATCGTGCCGTAGGAGCTCACCTTCGGGAAGCGGTCGGCGAGTTGGCCGGCGGGGAGCTTGTGCAGCAGCTCGGCCAGGGCGGGAGAGACGTACACCTGACCCTGTTTCGGGAAGTGGCTCAGGCCGGGTGGCGCGGGGGTCAGTCCACGGCCGGCCAGTCCGGCCAGGTTCACGACGGTCACGGGTTCCTGGCGTACGTGTGTCGTGGTCGTGGCCTGGACCGCCGTAGCGTCTCCGGCCGGTACGGCGTCGGGGATGCGCCATGTGGTGTGGCCGGCGCGAGCGCCCGCGCCCAGGGCGGCGGCAATCATCAGCAGCAGGAGAAACGAGCCGACGGCGGCGGCACCGGCCGCGAGCAGCTGGGACTGCAGGCCGCGGCGGCCGGAGGACCTGGCGAGGTGCCAGGTCAGGGGCAGGACGGGGGAACGCATGGCAGCTTCCTCAGGGGAGATCAGGCGACGGTGTACTGGGAGTGGCCGCTGATGCGGCCGTCGCGGACCTGGAGGATCCGGTCGCAGTGCGCGGCCACGTCGGCGTCGTGGGTGACCATTACCAGGGCGGCGCCCGTCTCCCGGGTGGCGGAGGTCAGCAGTTGGACCACCTCCGTGCTGGTGCGCTGGTCCAGGGCGCCGGTGGGCTCGTCGGCGAACACCACGTCCGGCTCGGCGGCCAGCGCGCGGGCGATGGCCACGCGCTGTGCCTGGCCGCCGGAGAGCTGCCCGGGACGACGAAGCTCCAACCCGTCCAGGCCCAGCGGCGCGAACCAGCGGCGGGCGCGGGCGACGGCCTCGCCGCGCGGCATGCCCTCCAGC
The DNA here is from genome assembly GCF_029894425.1 of Streptomyces sp. SAI-127. Classification (NCBI taxonomy): domain Bacteria; kingdom Bacillati; phylum Actinomycetota; class Actinomycetes; order Kitasatosporales; family Streptomycetaceae; genus Streptomyces; species Streptomyces sp. SAI-127. Next base: position 39,318 of record NZ_JARXYJ010000002.1, on the reverse strand, counting down.
ATCAGCGGCAGCGCGACGTTCTCCTCGGCGGGCAGCTCCGGCAGCAGCTGGCCGAACTGGAACACGAACCCGAACCGCTTGCGGCGCAGGGCGCTGAGCTTGTTCTCGCCCAGGTTGTCGATGCGCTCGCCGCGCAGCAGCACCTGACCGTCGTCGGGTCGGACGATCCCGGCGAGAGTGTGCAGCAATGTGGACTTGCCGGACCCGGACGGGCCCATGATCGCCAGCGAGTCGCGCTCGTGGACCTCCACATCCACCCCGGCCAGAGCGGTGGTGGAACCGTACTTCTTGACCAGGCCGTACCCGGTCAGAACGATGCTCACGGTGTCTCGTCGCTCCTTCTCAGCGCTCGAACTTCCAGGTGACGCTCTTGGCGTCGGCCTTGATCACCCGGACGGGGATCTCGACGCTCCCGCCGCCGCTCTTCTCGCCGGCGCAGGTGATGGTGGCCCCGGCCACGGCCTTGAGCCCCGTCGGGCAGGTGACAGCAGAGACCTTGTCGCCGACCCAGGGCAGCGGGTGGAACTTGCTCTCGGTGCGCCCGGCGACGACGTTCGCCGCAAGCGCCTTGTGGCCGTCCACGGACGCCGTGCTGTACTCGTCCAGGCGACTGGTCGACTCTGTGCCGGCCAGCACATGCGTACCGAGGCCGCCCAGCGCAACCAGCGCGGTCGCGCCTCCGACGACGCCGACGAGAAACTTGCTGCGCTGCATCGCGTACTCCTGATGTCCGTGGTGAGGATGCGGATCCACCCTCGCCCGCGGGCACGGGCGCGCGCCTCGGCCGAACGGCCGGGATCGCGGGCGGCCCTCGGCCGTTCGGCCGATCCCGCTGCCGGGGCTCTGGCCTACGGTGATCGGCATGAAGTGCGTTGTCGCCCGGGCTGCGTCCACGGCCTCGCCATGGGTCTCCTGTTCGCCGGGTCCGCCGCCGACGTTGTGCTCTGCGCGGGCTGCGACGGGACGAGTGTCCTGCCGATGGCAAGTTCTGTCTGACAGACCCTGGACGTGGTGCTCTTCGGGAAGAGGGACTGTCTCGATGACCGGGCAGGCGATTGCCGAGAGCGTGCCTGGTACCGCTGCTGCGGTGAGACCCAGGAGGCATGCAGGCGTAACTCTGCGGGCGCATGACGATCACCCGTGTGCGTCGGCTGGGTGAGCAATACGTCAGCTCGGGGAGCGATGTGAGGCCCCGTCAGTCGCGGGACGCTGGAATGGCGCCCGCAGGAAACGGGCGTCATCCACGAGGAAGGACCGGTCATGAGCCGCAGTGCGTCAGCCTCCGCCCGTATCCGTGTCGCCGCAGGTGCCGCCGCCCTGATCGCCGTCGCCTGCACCGCCTCCGCCGCGGCCTCTGGTCGTTCGCCCGGGTCCGACTCCCCCGGCGGGTCGCGGGAAGCCGCTGCCCTCACCGGGTCCGCCAAGCTCTCCCGGACGCTCGGGGACGACATCACCTTCACCTTCGACGCGCACCTCGCCGCCCGACACCGGATGGATCCGGCGAAGGCCACCGGGACCTTCCGCTTCAGCCACTACCTCGACGGCGAGGGCGCCTGGGCCAAAGGGCGGATCGACTGTCTGGTGACCGGTGGGAAGGTCGCCGTCGCCACCGGTGTCATCACCGGTAGCGACCTGCCGGGAGCGAAGGGCAAGCGGGTGGGCTTCACCGTGCACGACGTGGGTCGGCACGACCGGTTGGGCTACAGCTGGGCCTCCGTGGGAAACCCGGTGGAGACCAAGGGTCTGCCCAAGTGCGTGAGTTCAGCGCCGTTCGAGCGAGTGAAGAGCGGCACCGGTGACTTTCGGGTGTTGCCCTGGCAGCCGGACTTCGTCGAGTAGAGGGCCGAGTTCCCTTCTGTGGAGGCCTGAGCCGGGGCATCGGTCGCATGGACCGGCCGGCTGCCGGCCGCCAGGATGCGGGGGTTGCCGGGCTGCCGCGCGCGCCGAGCTGCCGGGGCTGCGGGGGCTGCGGGGGTCAGCGCACGGGGAAGCCGTAGGAGTAACCCTGTTCCTTGAGCCGCGGCAGGATCTGGCGCAGGGCCTCGACGGTCTGGGAGCGGTCGCCGCCCGCGTCGTGGAAGAGGATCGTCGGGCCGCCCGGCAGCTCCCGTTCCACGGTGGCGACAATGGCGGCCGTGCCCGGCCGTTCGAAGTCCTTGGAGTCCACGTTCCAGCCGAGCGGGCGCATGCCCCGGGAGGCGGCGAGGTGGCGGCTGTAGGGGGTGAAGGCGCCGCCGGGGGCCCGGTAGTACATCGGCCGGACGCCCCCGGACGCCTGGGTGATCATGCGTTCGGCGTCCAGTATCTGCTGCGCCTGGTAGGCCTGGGGCTTCTTGTCCATGGTGGTGTCGTGGGACACCGAGTGGTCGCACAGCCGGTGCCCGGCCGCCACCACCTGCTTGACCAGGTCCGGGTGGGCCTGCGCCTGCGTGCCCACCATGCAGAACGTGGCCTTGACCCCGTACTGGCGCAGCACATCGAGTACTTGGGGGGTCCACACGGGGTCGGGGCCGTCGTCGATGGTGATGTTGACGCCGCGCGCCCCCTGGTCCGAGGCGTGCGCGATGTCGGCCGCGACCGGCTTGACGGCACTTCCCGGCCTGGCGGACGTGGTCGCGTCGGACGACGGGCTGCCCAACGCTCCGGCCTGCGCGGTCCACACCGAGGCACCGGCAGCGAGCAATGTCACCCCGAGCGCCGCCCCGAGAACCTTGCCGTTCCAGCCCCGCCCGCCGTGCCGTGCCATGTCCGTCCCGCCTTCACGCAGTTCGTCGCCATTTCTCTGGTCACCTCGCGACCACCTGGCAGGACGAGCGACGGCGGCCACAGGATGCGTCCGTTACCGATCAAGGACAATTCCGGGGGAGTTCGCGGACAACCCGGCCGACGGCGGCCCTATGCAGGCCGGTTGGCCCGGACGGGCGAGGGACCGCCCCGAGTGGATGTCGATGCGCAGCAATTGCCCGGTGGCGTGGCCGCGGCAGTGGTCGGCCGGGTGGGCCTGCTCGGCGAGGCCCGCGCCTGCACGGTGGGCGCCGTGCAGGGCGCCCACAAAAACCATGGCGGCCAGGACGGCGCCCAGGTGTCGCTAACGACGGCGACGCTGTCGGCAGCTGGTGCTGGGCATCCTGGAAGGAAGAGTCCCAGCAGCCTGATGGGTTGCCGGCGAAGCCGATGCCCCGCGAACCGGCACATCGCGTCATTCCGAAGGAATGCGAAACTCGAATTCGGGACGGTCCCACGGCACGGCGGGCGGGTTCGCGAACGCGGTCCCGGTCCGCACCGCACCGACGCGGTGGTAGAAGCCCTCGGCGGGAAGATGCGACACGACCTTGAGGCGGTCGAGCCCGGCCGCACGGGCCTCGGACTCCATGTGCGCGATGAGCAGCCGTCCGATGCCCCGTCCTTGCGCTTCGTCGGCGACGAACAGCAGGTCGAGCTCCGGTGGAGCGAGGACGAGCGAGTAGAACCCGAGGACCCGGCCTTCCTGCTCGTCGGCGCCGACGGCCACAAAGGAGCGGTGGGCCTCGATGTAATCCGGACCGACCCGGTAGCCCGCGACTGCGGCTGCGTACTTACCTTCGTAGGCGCCTGAGCCACGCACGAGCCGCGTGAGCCGTTTGGCATCTCGCGCGACGGCCCGCCGTATCGTGATCGGCTGGCTGATCGGGGGTGTGCGTGAACTCATCGGGAGAGTATTTCGCATCGGGGAGTGCCTCCGTGCGGCGGGTCGACTACTCGGGCAGGCGTTCCTGCACCGCACCCGTGAATCGCTTGCCCAGGGTGGTACGGCGAGGTCACCCACGCGGCGTGTGCGGGAGCGCCCCTGGCGCCCTGAGCTCGGCGGCGCTACTCGGCGCGCGGACCCGCTTGAGGGCGCCTCCGCTCACCCGGACGAGGGTGCGTCGCAGCTCGACGTGGGCCGGTCGGACGGGACTGGTGTTATTGCGCGCCCACATCAACCTTCGTCGTGCCGTCGGCCAGGTGTGACGTTCGCCCCGGGCGGCCCGGAAGGGAAGCCCCGGTCCACCGTCGAGAGGTCACCGACTTCTACGGCGTCTCCATCAACGTCCTGCACGACTCCCGGTCGCACCCCACTCGGCATCGCCGAACGACTCGCGGCCGGTCTGTGGTGGGCGGCACAATCCCTACGCTGTCACGGATGGCGCGGGAGACGTGTCCGCTACCGCTCCCCCACCGGCACCCGCCACACCAGCGTGGTGCCGCCGTCGGGCGGGCTGCTCAACTCCATTTCGCCGCCCAGCTGTTCGGCACGCTCGGCCATGTTGAGCAGTCCGCTGCGGCGGCCGTCGGCCGGAATGCCCACACCGTTGTCGGCGACCGTCAGCCGCAGTTGGCGGCCGTCGCACTCCAGCGCAAGGTCGGCGCGGTCGGCGTGGGCGTGCCGGGCGATGTTGGTGAGGGCCTCGGAGAGCACGGCCAGCGCGTGGTCGGCGATCTCGCGCGGCACGTCGGTGTCGAGCAGTCCCTCCATGCGCACGCTGGGCGCGAAGCCCATCAGCGGGGCCGCCTCACCGACGGCCCGTAAGACCCGGGCGCGCAGTCCCGTCCCGGCCCCGCCGTCACGCGCCCGCAGCCCGAAGATCGTCGACCTGATGATCTTGATGGTCTCGTCCAGGTCGTCCACCGCCCGCACGACCCGCCCGGCCGCCTCGGGATGGTCGATGAACCGGCCCGCGCTCTGCAGGGTCATGCCCGTGGCGAACAACCGCTGGATCGCCAGGTCGTGCAGGTCACGAGCGATCCGGTCGCGGTCCTTGAGCACCGCGATCTGCTCGGCGTCCTCACGTCGATCCGCCAGCTCCATTGCTACGGCGGCCTGCGCGGCGAAGCCTTGCAGGGTCTCGGTCTCCGTCGTCGTGAACTCCGGCCGACCGGCCTCGCGTGCCAGCAGGAGCACGCCTCGGACTCCGTCCTCGCCCGTCCCGATGGGCACGGCCACGGCGGGACCGAGTCCCTGGAACCGGGGCGGTTCCGGGGTAATGCGTTCGTCGTGGGAGACGTCCGTACTGACGGCGGGGGCGACGGTGGAGAAGGCCAGCCCCATCAATGTCGCGTCCATCGGCAGCACGAGCCCCTTGTGCGCGTCGGAACCCAGCCCGACGGCGATCTCCACGGCGAGCGACCCGGTGTCCTCCATAGGGGACGCGACCGCGGCCAGCGCCGATCCGGTGATCTCGCCGGCCCGCTCGGCGATGAGTCCCAGCACGTCGGTGCGCCCCCCGCCGGACATGAGGCTGTGGGTGACCTCCGCGTTCGCCCGCAGCCAGCGCTCCCGCAGCCGGGAATCCTCATAGAGGCGGGCGTTGTCGATGGCGACGCCGGCCGCCACCGCCAGGGTCGAGAGAACCGACTCGTCGTCCTCGTCGAACTGCGCGCCGCCCCGCTTCTCGGTGAGGTACAGGTTCCCGAAGACCTGGTCGCGCACGCGGATGGGCACGCCGAGGAAGCTGTTCATCGGCGGATGGTGGTCCGGGAACCCGTATGACGAGGGATGCTCGGAGATCTTCGTCAGGCGCAGCGGCTCGGGATGGCGGATCAGCTCACCGAGGATGCCGTGGCCCTCCGGGAAGGGGCCGATCCGGGCGATCTGCTCTTCGGTGACCCCGACCGTGTGGAAGGCGGAGAGACGCCTGCCGTCCGGACCGATCACACCGAGAGCCGCGTACTCCGCGTCGACCAGCACCCCGGCGGCCTCGACGATGCTGTGCAGCGCCTGCTCCAGATCCAGCTCGCGGCCGACCGAGAGCACCGCCTCCAGCAGGCTGTGCACCCGGTCCCGGGTGCCACGGGCCGCGTCCAGCCGCGCCTGAAGCTCCTCCAACAGCTCGTCCAGCCTCAGTTGCGGCAGCCGTACACGGGCCTCCTGCGGCTGCTGGGGGCTTGCCACCTGTGTCTCCTCGGGTCCTTCGGACGGGCTGACACCGGCCGCTCCGGTCGTGGACCACGCTACCGGCCGACGGCGGGTGACGGTACAGGTTCGGATCCGGCGGCAGCGGGTCCGGTGGCCGTCCTTGCGGAGAGCGGAGCGCCGGCTCAGGGCTGGGGCCGTTCGGCCCTGGGCGGGGACGGACAGCATCTGCCGGGCGGAGCGGGCGATGTTCGACGCTGAGGCCACGTCGTGACCGAGGAGCCGAACCGGGTCCGCCGAGCCGAGGAGCACAGCGTCATGGTCCGTACGTGCACGACTTTCGCGAGGGGCGCCGGGACATGGCAGACCTGTTGGGCGGCAAGGGCGCGAACCTGGCCGAGATGACCCGGCTGGGCTGCCGGCCCGCCGTTCCGGGTCCCGGTGGCACGTCTGGAGGCGGGGCCGGGCGGCGCTGTCCGGCACCGAGGGCAGCTACAGCCGGTGAGGGTATGCCGTATCCCGAGCACCGGCTGCGTGCCCAGGTGGAGAGGGCCGTGCACCGCGCGGACACGGCCCGCCGGTCGGCCGGGCCGCCTCCGTGGCGCGGCGGCGGAGGCCGCGGGAGTTCCGCTCCTGATGAGTGAGGGCCGTCCGGCCCTCATCGGGGACCATCGGCCCTTGGCGCGGCCCTCGGCCAGGGAGAAGCTTGAGGCAGGAGCGGCACCGATCCCCCGCGGTGTCGCTCCGTATGGATTCCGACCGGGCAGCAAGCCACGAAACCCCCAACGGAAAGTCCGTCATGGCCCACAACGCCAGGCGGCCGGCCCTCGCAGGCCCGCGCCGCCGCATCGAGCTCGACAGCGCCGAGGCACTGCGGCTGCTGGGCAGCGTGTCCTTGGGGAGGGTCGTCTTCACTCTGCACGCGCTGCCGACCGTCCGCCCGGTCAACCACGTCCTGGACGGCGGGGACATCGTGATCCGCACCCACGAGGGCACCGCTCTGACCTCATACACTCAGCAGGCCGACGGCCCCGGTGTCGTCGTCGCCTACGAGGCGGACGACATCGACGCGACGACGCATCTCGGTTGGAGCGTGGTGGTGACGGGTTACGCCCGGCCGGTGACCGACCCCGGTGCACTGGACCGCTACCAGGCGATGCTGGAGCCGTGGGCGGAACAGCCCATGGACCACGCGATCCGCATCCGGCCCGAGCTGGTCACGGGCATCCTGCTCACGCGATCGGAACGATGAGCGCGGGGCAGTGTGAGCGGTGCAGGAGGGTACGGGTAACCGGTCCCGGGCGCACAGCATCAGGCCACCGGGATGATCATGACGCAGCTGGGCGTGAGCGCCGAGGAAGCGCTGCTACGCCTGCGTGCGCGAGCTTTCACTGGTCCACCGAGCCTGCCCGGGCCGACGACGTCATCACCCGCGTGCAGAGCGTCATCGCCTCCAGGGCCACCCTGGAGATCGCCAAGGGCATGATCGCCCAGTACGCGGACACCACCATCGGCGAAGCCTCACAACTGCTCACCGCCTATGCGAAGCAGCGAAGGCTCCGTCTCACCGAGACCGTCCAAGCCCTGGTCACCCGCGACATGAACCCGGCCGCCATCGTCGAGGCAAAGCCCCGGGCGTGACGCGCTCGTGTGTCGACCGGTGCGGTTGAGGCGCAACGGCGTGCGCCGGCGCAGCGCGTTCTCGAGCGGATGGACGCGCTGATGTCGGAGACCGGCGACGAGGACCGACCCGTCGCCTACAGCCCCTGACGGCCCCGGCTTGATGGCTACCCGCCGTCCTGACTGAGCGATGGATGGGGCCCCGTTGCGGACCCTGCCAGGTGTCGAGCGGGTACTGCGCCGAACGCGAGGAGCCCGTCGGCGGCGGACAGCGGGCGTGGCGCGGCAGGTCTCCTGGCGGTCTCGCCGATGGCGTCGCCGACGCCGGTGACCGGCCGCTGGGTTATACGTTGTTGCACTTCGGCTTCCTCCTGTTCGCGGGCTTGCCGACGCCCGGCCATGCGGGCCGAACTCGCCCGCCCCGGGCTGCAGTTCGTGAACGAGCAGGTGCCAGCGCCGCGAGCGGAGTCCGGCGGGTGGCGGAAGGAGCGGTTCGCGCGCGGCGGCCGCCGTCCCGTCCGTCCCCCGCCGGTACAGCCCGCTCGGCGTCCGGCCGTGAGGGACTGGGGTGTCACCCCGGTTCGAGCGCGCCGGAAGTCGGGTTGTGTGTGAGCGACTGCCGGAACGGCACGTCGTCTCGCGGGAGGACTGAGCCATGACCATGCCGATCCCCGTCTACTTCATCCACGGGCTGTGGCTGCACAGCGCCTCATGGGAGCCGTGGATCGATCTGTTCCGCAAGGAGGGCTACGACCCGTCCGCTCCGGGCTGGCCGGGCGACCCCGACACCGTCGCCGAGGCCCGGGCGAACCCGGAGAGCATCGCCGACCACGGCATCGACGACGTCGTGGAGCACTACGCGGCACTGATCGCCGAGCTGCCCGTACCGCCCGTCCTGATCGGGCACTCCTTCGGCGGCATGATCGCGCAGAAGCTGCTCGGCCAGGACCGCGCCGCCGCGGCCGTCGCGATCGATGCCGCGCAGATCAAGGGCGTCCTGCCGCTGCCGCTGTCGGCGCTCAGGGCCACACTGCCGGTGTTCAGGAACCCCGCCAACAAGCGCCGCGCGGTGTCCCTGACGGCTGAGCAGTTCCGGTTCGCCTTCGGCAACGCGGTCTCCGAGGAGGAGTCCGCGGCGCTGTACGAACGCTGGACCATCCCCGCCCCCGGCAAGCCGCTCTACGAAGCGGCCTCCGCCAACTTCAACCCGCACTCCGCGGCGAAGGTCGCCACCGGGAACAACGGACGGGGCCCGCTGCTGCTCATCTCGGGCGGCAAGGACCACACCGTTCCCGAGACCGTCACCCGCGCGACCCTCAAGCAGTACCGGCACTCCGACGCCGTCACCGACATCATCGGCTTCCCTGATCGCGGGCACTCCCTGACCATCGACAGCGGCTGGCGCGAGGTCGCCGAGACGGTCCTGGCCTGGCTGGGCCGGCAGAACCTGGGGGGCGCGCGATGACGTCGAGCACCTTCGGGCCCGCAGCCTTCGACCTCGGTCTGGCCGGGCGGAGTGCCGTGGTCACCGGGGCCGGGCGCGGGATCGGACTGGCGGTCGTCGAGGCACTCCTCGGCGCCGGCGCCCGCGTCGTGGCGGGTTCGAGAGGGCGTACCGATGCCCTCGACGCCCTGGTCAAGGGCGGCGCCGAACTCACCGTCGTGGAGCTGGATCTGACCGAGCCCGGCGCCCCGCCCGCGCTGGTGGCGGAGGCGGTCGCCGGGTACGGCGGCGTCGACGTGCTGGTGAACAACGTCGGCGCGGTGCGTCCGCGCGTGGACGGTTTCCAGGCCGTGTCCGACGCCGACTGGGACTGGGCCTTCACGATCAACTTCATGGCCGCCGTACGGGCCACCCGTGCCGCACTGCCTCACCTGATCGCGAGTGGCGACGGACGGATCGTCACCGTCTCCTCGGTCAACGCCCGCCTGCCCGATCCCCTGGTCATCGACTACAGCGCCGCCAAAGCCGCGCTGACGAACTTCTGCAAGGCCCTGTCCAAGCAGGTCGGGCGGGAGGGCGTCCGCGTCAACACGGTGAGTCCCGGGCCCGTCGAGACCGCGCTGTGGAAGGGCGCGGGCGGTGTCGCCGACACCGTCGGGCAGTCGCTGGGCGTCGATCCGGGCGAGGTCGCACGCAACGCCGCCGGGGCGGCGGCCACCGGGCGGTTCAGCACTCCGGCCGAGGTCGCCGACCTCGTGCTCTACCTGGCGAGCCGGCGCTCGGGGAACATCACCGGTGCGGACTTCCTGATCGACGGAGGCATGATCGACGCTCTCTGACGGACTCCTCCCCTGACACCGGGCCAGGTCTCCCACGGACCGTGCGGAGGCCGGGCCCGCCACCGACTTCGGGCTTGTGGCCGACCGCGCCCGGGGCGGATCCGAAGCGCCGCACGGACACCGCCTTTTTCGGGGCAGTACTCTGACCTTCCAGACAGACCGAGTCCGGGGACCCGGCTGATGGGGGGAACGTGGAGCTCATCGGTCGGGACGATCAGCTGGATCTGTTGCGCCGATTGCTTGCCGATCCGCGGAGCCACGGGAGCGCGCTGCTGGTCCGTGGGGCGCCCGGAATCGGGAAGACGGCGTTGCTCGCCGAGACCGCCACGCTCGCCGAAAGGCTCGGCTACCGGATTCTGCGCACCAGCGGTGTCGAAGCCGAGAGCGACATCCCCTACGCCGGTCTGCAACTGGTTCTCCGCCCGTTGTCCGCGGGGGCCGCCGAACTCGCCGCGCCGCACCGGCAAGCACTGGACACCGCTCTCGGGCACGCCGAGGCCGCTGTCCCGGACGTCTTCCTGGTCGGTCTGGCGGTTCTCAACCTCCTGGCCGACGCTGCCGCGGTCGCTCCGGTGCTGGTCCTGGCCGACGACGTCCAGTGGCTCGACGACGCCACCGCCGGCGTCCTGGCCTTCGTGGCGCGCAGGGTCGGCACGGAGCCGGTGGTCATGGTGGGCGCCGCGCGCGACGGCTACCGGTCGCGTCTGAGCCCCGACGAAGTCACCTCCGTGACCCTGGCCCCGCTCACGGACGGCCAGGCCGCGGAACTCCTGGCGGACCACGCTCCGGACCTGCGTCCCACGGCACATCGCCGACTGCTGGCCGAGGCGGCCGGGAACCCCTTGGCGCTGACGGAGCTGTCACGCACCCTCGGCGCCTCGGCGGATCCGCACGTCTCCCAACTGCCCCTCACCGAGCGGCTGGAGCGGGCCTTCACCGACCGCCTGGAGACCCTGCCGGACATCACCCGGGCTCTGCTGCGGATCGCTGCTCTCAACGACAGTCCGTCGCTTCCCGAGATCTACACCGCGACCCGGCAGCTGACCGGCGCGACGGCCTCGGCCGCGGAACTCGACCCTGCCGTGCGTACCCGGCTCGTGCACGTCGTCGGCACCGAGCTGCGCTTCGGGCATCCGCTGATGCGGTCGGCGATCCAGCAGACCATGCCCGGCGGTGTCCGCCGCGCCGCGCACGCCGCCCTCTCGGCCGTACTCGATCAGGAGCCGGACCGACAACTACGTCATCGGGCGGCCGCGGCCGACGGCCCGGCGGAGGCGGTCGCCGCCGCGTTGGAGGACGCCGCTCACCGGGCCGCGCGCCGCGGCGGCATCGCGGCGGCTGTCACGGCCCTCGAGCAGGCCGCCGCACTCAGCGAGGACGTCGGCCACCGAGCGGAACGGCTGTTGCGGGCGGCCGACTTCGCCGTCGAGCTCGGCCGGCCCGAGACCGTGACCCGGTTGCTGGACCAGGCCCTCACCGGGCCGCTGTCACGGCGGCAGCACGCCACGGTCGTCTGGCTGCGCGGGGGCTTCGACGAGGGACTGCACGGCCACTCGTCCGGCGCCGTCTCGCTGACGGCACTCGCCGAGGAGATGGCAGCGGAGGACCGCGCGCTGGCGCTGCGGATCCTGTGGAGCGCCGCCCAACTGTGCTTCTGGTCCGAACCGGGGGCGGAGGGACGCCGCGGGGTCCTTCAGGCCGTGGAGCGGATGGAGCTGGACGAACTCGATCCGTGGCGGCTGGCCATCTGCGCCTACGCCGCGCCGGTCGATCGCGGCGCCTTCGTCCTGGACCGTGCCCGGCACGTCGCGTTGAAAGAAGGTGACGACGGCCGCGCCTACCGCATGCTCAGCACCGCCTCGCTGCTCGTCGGCGGCTACGACCTGGCCCGGGTGTTCTCGGCGGCCGGCGGTGCGCCGCTGCGTGTCCAGGGACGGCTGGGGCTGTTGGCCCGTACGGTCGGTGCGGACGCGTGGAGCGCCCTGGTGGTGGGCGACCTCGGTGCGGCGATCGCCGCGACCGAGGAATCACGAAGGCTGGCGCGCGAGACCAGCCAGACGATGATGTACGCGTTGATGACCGCCACCGCGGCCAAGCTGGCCGCGGTGCGGGGCGAGGTGGATTCCGCCCTGCAACTGGCCGAGGAGGCGGAGGAGATCGGGCTTCCGGCCGGGGCGCGTCCGGTGCTGGCCACCGCGACGATGGCGCGCGGGCTGGCCGCGTTGGGCGCCGGGCGGTTCGAGGAGGCCTTCGGTCACTTCCGCCGGCTTCACGATCCGGCGGACCCCGCCTTCCAGGTCGCCCTGCGGCTGACCACCGTAGGCGACCTCGTGGACGCGGCGACGCACTGCGGGCGCCTGGAGGCCGTGCTCCCGATCGTGACCGAGCTGGAAGAGGTCGCCGTGGTGACCCCCGCGCCGGTACTGCACGCCGACCTGCGGCTGGCCCGGGCCCTGCTGGCCTCCGATGAGGACGCCGACCCGCTCTTCACGGCCGCGTTGGGCGCCGATCTCAGCGCGTGGCCACTGATCAGGGCCCGGACCCACCTGGCCTATGGCGAGTGGCTCCGGCGCCGTCGGCGCAGTGTCGAGTCCCGCGACCACCTCCGGGCGGCCCGCGACATGTTCGACGCGCTCGGCGCGATCCCGTGGGGGGAGAAGGCCCGCCGGGAACTGCGGGCCGCGGGTGAGGCCAGCCGCCGCCGGGCCCCGGACGCCCGTGACCAGCTGACCGCCCACGAGCTGCAGATCGTCCAGCTCGCCGCCGACGGGTTGACCAACCGCGAGATAGGCCAGCGGCTCTACCTGTCGCACCGGACCGTCAGCTCGCATCTCCACCGGATCTTCCCCAAGCTGGGCGTGGTCTCGCGCGCCGAGCTGCGCACAGTGGTCAGCGCACTGTCCTGACCACCGTCACATGACGCTCGCTGCCGGCCGTGCGGCGCTCCTAGCGTTCCCCCTGCAGGGTCTCGACGAGTCGGGGGGAGCGGTCCCATGGTGTGGAACGGCGTCCAGCAGGCATCCGGACGGTCCCCGGCCATGGTCGGCCGTCACGCGGAACGGGAGGTCATAGGACGGCTCCTCGACGCCGTACGCGACGGCCTGAGCGGAGCCCTGGTCCTGACCGGCGAACCCGGAATCGGCAAGACCCGGCTGCTGGACCACGCCGCGGCCCGGGCCACGGATCTGCGCGTGGTCCGCCTGACCGCGGTCGAGCAGGAGACCGGTCTCGGCTTCGGCGCCCTGCACCGGCTGCTGCGGCCGTTCCTGAACCGGGCGGCCCGGCTGCCCGAGCCGCAGGGGGCCGCACTGAACGCGGCTCTGGGCCTGGCGAAGGGGTCGCCCGCGGACCGCTACCTGGTCGGGCTCGCGACGCTCACCCTGCTGTCCGAGGTCGCCGCCGATCAGCCACTGCTCTTCCTGGTGGACGACGCGCAGTGGCTGGACCGGGAGTCGGCCGAGGCCCTCGCGTTCGCCGCTCGCCGACTGCATGCCGACTCCCTGGGCCTGATCATCGCCGTCCGCGACGCCCTCGGCGGCGCGGGCCTGTTCGAGGCGCTGGACGCGCACGCCGTGACCGGCCTGCCCGAGTCCGAGGCCAAGATCCTGCTCTCCTACGGCACCCGGCGGGTCGACCCGGCCGTGGCCGACCGGATCGTCGCCGGCACCGGCGGCAATCCGCTCGCGCTGCTGGAACTGGCCGACGCCCTCGCTGCCGAGCAACTGTCCGGTGTCGCCCCGTTGCCCGAACCGCTGCCGGTGGGCCACCTGCTGAAGGACCACTTCCAGCGCCTCGTCCGAGCCCTGCCGCCGGAGACCGAAGCCCTGTTGCTGCTGCTCGCGGCGGCTCCCTCGGGAGACATGGGCATGATGTGGCGGGCGGCCGGGAGGCTCGGCCTGTCGGCCCGCGCCGTCGAGCCGGCGGTCGTCGCGGGTGTTCTCGGCCGGGGCATGCCGACGGCCTTCCGGCATCCTCTGATCCGCTCCGCGGTGTACGCCGGCGCCGAACCCGCAGAGCGCCGCCGCACCCATGCGGCACTGGCCGCCGCCTGCGACGCCGTACGGGACGCCGACCGCCGTGCCTGGCACCGGGCCGAAGCCACCTGCGAGGGCGTGGACGACCAGGTCGCCGACGATCTGGAGGCCGCCTCCGAGCGAGCCCGCTCCCGCGGCGGTCACGCCCAGCAGGCGCTGTTCCTCTCGCGTGCCGCCGACTTCACCGGTGACCCGGGCAAGCGGGCCGAGCGGCTGCTCGACGCAGCGCAGGCCCATCTGATCTCGGGCGACGCGTCGGCGGCACGGACCGCGCTGGACCTGGCCGGCGCCGACATCCGTGGCCCGGTGATGCGCACGCGCGAGCTGCGAATACGGGCGACCGCGCAGATGTTCGGAGTCGTCGTCGCCGATGTCCCCGCGATGCTGATGGACGCCGTGACCGGGCTCGGTCCGCAGGACCCACGGCTGACCTGGGAGCTGCTCTGTGAGGCGCTGCACGCCGCGCTGGTCGCCCACGGCCGTACGCAGGGCACGTCGTTGACCGAGGTCGCGGCGGCCGTTGCCGCCGCCCGGCACCGTCCGGACACCGTCGCGTACGGCCGTGACCTGCTGATGGAGGGTCTGGCCCGGCGCGTGGCCGGGGGCTACGAACACGGCGCGCCCGCGCTGCGCACCGCTCTGGACCGGCTGCGGAACGCCGGCGAGATCGGGGACGCGAACAGTCCGTTCGCGGTGATGCTGTCCATGGCCTGCGACGATCGGTGGGACGTCCGGGCCGAGCGCGACATCTCCGGCCGTCTGGCGGCGGCGGACCGCGATGCCGGCGCGCTGTACGCGCTGGGCATGACGCTGCTCGTGGAGGCGCGCTGCGAACTCTGGGACGGACGGTTCGCGGAGGCGGAGGTCCGTTACGCCGAGTTCGAGGACATAGCGGCCGACACCGGCTTCCGCGGCGGCGGAGACATCAACCGGCTCCATCTCTTCGCCCTGACCGGCAGGGAGGCGGAATTGCGGTCAGCGGTGCGCCGGACGGCGGAGATGAGGAGCATCGGCCACGGCCTGCTCCAGCTCCTGGCGCAGCACGCACTGACCCTGTTCGAGCTGGGGCAGGGCCGCTACCGGCAGGCGATGGGGCACGCGCGGGCGGTTTTCGAGGAGGACCCCTTGGCCTGCGGCAGTCTTGTCCTCCCGCTGCTCGTGGAGGCCTGTGTGCGCACCGGCGACCGAGCCGGGGCCGGTGAGGCCATGGCCCGGCTGGAGGAACGCGCCCCACTCGCCGGTACGCCCTGGGCCCTGGGCACCCTGGCCCTCGGCCGGGCGCTGACCGCCGACGGCGACGAAGCCGAGAAGTTCTACGAGGAGTCGGTCGAACTGCTGGGCCAGGTTCCGGTAGCCCTTGAGCAGGCTCGGTCCCGGCTGCTGTTCGGTGAGTGGCTGCGCCGGGGCAAGCGGCGTGCCGATGCCAGGGCACAGCTGCGTGCCGCGTACGAGAGCTTCGACGCCTTCGGCGCGGTGCCGTACGCCGAGCGGGCCCGGATCGAGTTGCTGGCCACCGGCGAGACGGCCCGCAGGCGGACGGAGGAGACCAGGTTCGATCTGACGCCCCGGGAACGGCAGGTGGCCTCCATGGCCGCTTCGGGGCTGACGAACGTGGAGATCGCGACGCGGTTGTTCGTGACCACGTCCACCGTGGAGTTCCATATGAACAAGGTGTTCCGCAAGCTCGGCGTCACCTCTCGCAAACAGATACCTCGCGCGATCGGCACACCGGGGGCCGACCCGGGCCTACGGCCGGACGCAGGCCGCGGCCAGCCGTAGGCTCTCGTCGACCGCGTGCGGGATGTCGACGACCGGGAACAGAGCATGCCGTACGGTCCGTTCGGCGTCGATGACGAGGATCAGCCGCTTGTGCCGCAGCCGGCCCGCGGCGCGGAAGGTCGGCAAGCGCAGGGCCGCGGTCAGTTGGTGGCCGGCATCGGAGAGAAGGGGGAACGGGATGACCTCGGCGTGCGCGAACTCCTGCTGTTCGTCCGTGAATTGAGTGCTGACTCCGCGTACGTCCACGTCCGTCCGCCGGAAGCCGGGCCAGGCATCCCGGAAGAGGCGGTTCTCCAGTGCGCAGCCGGCGGCGCCGGGGACAGGCCCCCATTCGACTCCGGTGCCGGGGTAGGTGAACAGCACGGTGGCGTGGGCGTCCGGTGAGACGACGGGCAGGTTCTCGCCCTGTGTGCAGGGGAGTTCGAGCCCTTCGGGCAGGCGGGTGCCGGTGAGGGCGTGCACACGGGCGTGCTCCGCGCCGTCCGCCGCCGCGGTCGCGGTGAGGCGGCCGTCGCCGAGCAGCCAGCGGTCGCCCCAGTCCTGCATGGCGACGAGGAGAGGCAACAGCGCGGCGCCGGCGTCGGTGAGCAGGTACTCGTAACGCACCGGACGCCGCTGATAGAGGCTGCGCTGCAGCACCCCCTGGGCGACCAGTCGGCCGAGGCGCTCGGTGAGCACCTTGCGGGACAGGCCGAGTTCGGCGGCCAGTGCGTCGAAGCGGACATGACCACGGGCGACCTCCCGCAGCACCAGGACGTTCCACCAGTCCCCCAGGACCGTGGCGGCCTGGGCGATGCCGCAGTTCTCATCGGCGTTGTGCATCCTCATGCACCCATAGTAGGTTCCTTTTCGGAACTCACTTTGTTTCTGGACGGAACTTAACGCCCGCCGGTGCGCGGGCCCAGCGCGAGGAGTGCACCGTGACCGTCATCAGCCGGGTCGTCGCACGAGAGATCATCGACAGTCGGGGCAATCCGACCGTCGAGGTCGACGTGGAACTCAAGGACGGCTCGCTCGGCCGCGCCGCCGTCCCCTCCGGTGCCTCCACCGGCGCACGCGAGGCGGTCGAACTGCGCGACGGCGACCCGACCCGCTTCCACGGCAAGGGAGTCCGGCGGGCCGTGGACGCCGTGAACGAGAGCATCGCGGACGCCGTGATCGGCCTCGACGCGGAGAACCAGGCGGCCGTCGACCTGACGATGATCGAACTGGACGGCACGGACACCAAGTCGCGCCTCGGCGCCAACGCCCTGCTCGGCGTCTCCCTGGCCACCGCCAAGGCCGCCGCGGCCGCCCACCGTCTGCCGCTGTACCGCTACGTCGGCGGAGTCGACGCCCGCCTGCTGCCGGTGCCGATGATGAACATCGTCAACGGCGGCGCCCACGCCGACAATCCGCTCGACTTCCAGGAGTTCATGATCGCCCCCATCGGCGCGGCGACCTTCGCCGAGGCCGTCCGCATGGGCTCGGAGGTCTTCCACACGCTGCGCCGCTCCCTGATCGACGCCGGCCACAGCGTGAACGTCGGCGACGAGGGCGGCTTCGCCCCCGATCTGCGCACCGCCGAGGAGACCCTGGACTTCGTCGTCAGCGCCATCGAGCGGACCGGCTACAAGCCCGGTTCCGACATCACGATCGTCATGGACCCGGCCACGTCGGAGTTCTTCCGCGACGGTGTCTACGACTACACGGGCGAGGGCGTCCGCCGCTCCCCCGCCGAACACGCCGCGTATCTGGCGGAGTTGGTAGACCGCTACCCCGTCGCCTCCATCGAGGACCCCATGGCCGAGGACGACCACGACGGCTGGCGCGACCTGACCGCCCAACTCGGCGACCGCTGCCAGCTCACCGGCGACGACGTCTTCTGCACCAACGACACGCTACTGCGCGCCGGCATCCGCGACGGCATCGCCAACTCGATCCTGGTGAAGGTCAACCAGATCGGCACCCTCACCGAGACCCTGGCCACCGTCGCCACCGCCCACCGCGCCGGCTACACCGTCGTCATGTCCCACCGCTCCGGCGAGACCGAGGACACCACCATCTCCGACCTCGCCGTCGCGACCGGCTGCGGCCAGATCAAGACCGGCTCCCTCTCCCGCGCCGACCGCACCGCGAAGTACAACCAACTCGTCCGCATCGAAGAGGAGTTGGGCAGCCAGGCCCGTTACGCCGGCAGGGCCGACCTGGGACTGCGCCGCTGAGCGGAGTGGGGGGCGAGTGAGGGTGTTCAAGCGTTCCAGGTCCAGTCGGCGACCTCAGGCAGGTCGGTGCCGTACTCGCGGATCCAGGCGTGGTGGCGGGTGCGGGCGTCGGCCATCTCCTGCCGTACGGCGGCGGCGCGGACGGCGAGGCCGGGGACGCGGTCGATGACGTCCATGACCAGGCGGTAGCGGTCGAGGTCGTTGCGGACCACCATGTCGAAGGGGGTGGTCGTCGTGCCGGACTCCTTGTAGCCGCGCACATGCAGGTTCTTGTGGCCGATGCGGCGGTAGCTGAGGCGGTGGATGAGCCAGGGGTAGCCGTGGTAGGCGAAGATCACCGGCTTGTCGGTGGTGAACAGGCCGTCGTACTCGAAGTCGCTCATCCCGTGCGGGTGTTCCTCGCGGGGCAGCAGCCGGGTCATGTCGACGACGTTGACCACGCGGACGGCGAGGTCCGGCAGATGACGGCGCAGCAGCTGCGCGGCGGCCAGCACCTCCAGGGTGGGTACGTCACCGGCGCAAGCCAGGACGGCGTCGGGTTCGCGGGAGCCGTCCTCGGTGCCCGCCCAGTCCCAGATCCCGGCCCCGCGGGCGCAGTGGGCGCGGGCCTGGTCCATGGACAGCCAGTCGAAGCAGGGCTGCTTGCCGGCGACGACGACATTGACGTAGTCGCGGCTGCGCAGCACGTGATCCGCGACGGAGAGCAGGGTGTTGGCGTCCGGCGGCAGATAGACGCGGACGACCTCGGGGCTCTTGTTGAGGACGTGGTCGACGAAACCGGGGTCCTGGTGGGAGAAGCCGTTGTGGTCCTGGCGCCAGACGTGCGAGGTCAGCAGGTAGTTGAGGGAGGCGATCGGAGCGCGCCAGGCCAACTCCCGTGATGTCTTCAGCCACTTGATGTGCTGGTTGACCATCGAGTCGACGATGTGCACGAACGCCTCGTAGCAGGAGAACAGCCCGTGCCGACCGGTCAGCAGATAGCCCTCCAGCCAGCCCTGGCAGGTGTGTTCGGAGAGGATCTCCATCACCCGGCCGTGCCGTTCGAGGTGTTCGTCGACCGGGAGCAGCTCGGCCTGCCAGGCCTTGCCGCTGGCGTTGAAGACGGCCTGGAGGCGGTTGGAGGCGGTCTCGTCGGGGCCGACGACCCGGAAGTCCCGGCGGGACGAGGTGTCGTGCATGACCTGTTCGAGGAGGTCGCCGAGGACCCGGGTCGGCTCGTGCAGGGTGGTGCCCGGCTTGTCGACGGGTACGGCGAAGCGGTCGAGATCCGGGACGGGCAGGTCGCGTACGAGCAGGCCGCCGTTGGCGTGCGGACTGGAGCCGAGGCGCTTTTTGCCCTCCGGCACGCAGGCGAGGACGTCCGCCACGGGGCGGCCGTCGGTGTCGAAGAGCTGCTGCGGGTGGTACGACCGCAGCCAGGCCTCCAACTGCCGCAGGTGCTCGGGGTTTTCGCGTACGCCCGCCAGCGGAACCTGGTGGGCGCGCCAGGTGCCCTCGACGGGGACACCGTCCACCTCGGCCGGGCCGGTCCAGCCCTTGGGCGTGCGCAGCACGATGACGGGCCAGTGCACCCGCTCGCTCACGCCGTCCTCGCGGGCCGTCCGCTGCATCATCTCGATCCGGTCCAGGGCCTGGTCGAAGGCGTGGGCCATGGCACGGTGGACGGCCATCGGGTCGTCGCCGGTGACGTGGATCGGGTCGTGGCCGTAGCCGCGCAGCAGCGCGTCGAGTTCGGCCTCCGGGAGGCGGGCCAGCACCGTCGGATTCGCGATCTTGTAGCCGTTGAGGTGGAGGATCGGCAGGACCGCGCCGTCGTGTACCGGGTCGAGGAACTTGTTGGAGTGCCAGGCGGCGGCGAGCGGCCCGGTCTCCGCCTCCCCGTCGCCGATCACACAGGCGACCAGCAGGTCCGGGTTGTCGAAGGCCGCACCGTAGGCGTGCGAGAGGGAGTAGCCGAGCTCACCGCCCTCATGGATCGACCCCGGAGTCTCCGGCGCCACATGGCTCGGTACCCCGCCGGGGAAGGAGAACTGCCGGAACAGCCGCTCCATCCCCTGCCCGTCGCGCGGCACGTCCGGGTAGGTCTCGCTGTAGCTGCCCTCCAGCCAGGAGTTGGCGAGGACCGACGGCCCGCCGTGCCCCGGCCCCCACACGCACAGCGCGTCCAGCCCGCGCGCCTTGATCACACGGTTGAGGTGGGTGTGGACGAGGTTCAGTCCGGGCGAGGTGCCCCAGTGGCCGAGCAGCCGGGGCTTGATGTGTTCCGGTTTCAGGGGCTCGGTCAGCAGCGGGTTGGCCAGCAGGTAGATCTGCCCGACGGCCAGGTAGTTGGCGGCCCGCCAGTGGGCGTCCAGGGTGCGCAGCTCGTCGTCGGAAAGTACGGTGGCGTCCTGGTGTTCGACGCGTTGTGCCTCGGACATGGGATGGCTCCGTGAGTAGGTCATCGGGCGGTGGAGGCGGCATGGCCGGCAAGGCCGCGGCGAGGGTGCCGCGCAAGTCGTACGAGAAGGAACTGCTGCGTCTTCAGACGGAGTTGGTGAGGCTCCAGGAGTGGGTGCGGGCCGAGGGCGCCCGGGTGGTCGTCGTCTTCGAGGGGCGGGACGCGGCGGGCAAGGGCGGCACCATCAAGCGGGTCGCCGAGCATCTCAACCCCCGCGTCGCCCGGATCGCGGCGCTCCCCAAGCCGACCGAGCGCGAGCGCAGCCAGTGGTACTTCCAGCGGTACGTCGAGCATCTGCCGGCCGCCGGAGAGATCGTGCTGTTCGACCGGTCCTGGTACAACCGGGCCGGGGTCGAGCATGTGATGGGCTTCTGCACGAAGGAGGAGTACCAGCTCTTCCTGAGGCAATGCCCGATATTCGAACGGATGCTGGTCGAAGCGGGGATCGTGCTGCGCAAGTACTGGTTCTCGGTGAGCGACACCGAGCAGCAGGAGCGGTTCCGCAAGCGGCTGGAGGATCCGCTGCGGCGCTGGAAGCTCTCGCCGATGGACCTGGAGTCGATCACCCACTGGGAGGCGTACTCGCGGGCCAAGGACGCGATGATGGTGCACACCGACATCTCCGAGGCACCGTGGTACGTCGTGGAGAGCGACGACAAGCGGCGGGCACGGCTGAACATGATCGCCCACCTGCTGGGTTCGCTGCCCTACCACGATGTGCCGCCGCCGGTGCTGGAGCTGCCGGTGCGCCCGGAGTCGACCGGCTACGAGCGCCCGCCGCGCGATCTGCAGACCTTCGTCCCCGACCACGCGGCGAGTCTTTGAGCAGCCGGTCACCACGGTCTCCGTCGCCACGATCACCATCGTCACACCGGTTCGGGCACGACGGCGACCGGGCAGTCGGAGTGGTGCAGTACCCCATGGGCCACGCGGCCCAGCTGGAGCCCGAAGTGCCGCGGGCGGCGCCTGGCCCCGAGGATCAGTAGATCGGCATCGCGCGAGGCCCCCACCAGAACGGTCCGGGCGTGGCCCTCCACGGTGCGCCGACGCACCACGACGTCGTCGGGCGCCTCCTTGAGCGCCGCTTCCAGGGCGTCCACCGCTTGCTGCTCGTGCAGCCGGGCGGGTTCACCGGCGAGCAGCGGGTGGTCCGTGGTCTCGTGCGCGGGGCACCGCCAGGCCCGTACAACCTCGAGTACGGCGCCCCGTCGCCGCGCCTCCTCGAAGGCGAAGCGCATCGTCTCCGGGGCGGCCGGCGTGTCGCCGACGCCGACGACGACGCGGCCGTGCCCTCCGGGGCGGGCGCGGTCGTCCTGATCGCCGCGCACCACGACCATCGGGCAGTGCGCGTGCCCGGCCACGGTCAGGCTCACGGAACCCAGCAAGGCATCGGCGAGGCCGCCGCGGCCCCGGGTGCCCGTCACCAGCAGGGCGGCGTTCCGACTCTCCCTCACCAGCACGTACTCGGGTTCCTCGGGCAGCACCTCGGTGGAGATCCTCACGTCGGCCCGACGCAGGGAGGCTCGCCGGGCGGCGGCCGCCACGATGTCCTCGGCCCGCACCTGTTCGGACGGCTTGTCCAGATCCTCGGCGAGCGCCTCGCCCTCGTACCGCTCCCACAGCGAGGCGTACACCAGCCGCAGCGGCAGTCCGCGCAGGGCGGCCTCGTCGGCGGCCCAGTCGACGGCCCGCAGGCTGGGCTCGGAGCCGTCGACACCGACGACCACCGGGAGATCCATCGACATCGCGCTCACCGCCCCGCACCGAGGTCGAAGACGATCCGGGCCTTGACCTGGCCGCTCAGGACGTCGTCGATGGACTCGTTCACGGAGGCGAGCGGGCGGGTCTCGTGGATGACCCGGGTGCGGCCGGCCGCGTGCAGCTGGAACACCTCGGCGAGGTCCTGCCGGGTGCCGACGATGGAACCGATCACGCTCGTGCCGTTCAGGACGGTGTCGAAGATCGGGACCTGGATCGTGCCGTGCGCGGGCAGGGCGACCATGACGAGCTTGCCGCCGCGCCGCAGCCCGGAATTGACCGCCGCGAAAGCGGCCTCGTTCACCGCGAGCGCGATCGCCGCGTGCGCGCCGCCGTACCGCTTGAGCACCTCGCCCACATCGTCCTTGCGGGCGTCGATGACCAGGTCCGCGCCGAGCTCGGCGGCGAGTTCCAGCTTCTCGTCGGTGACGTCGATCGCCGCGACCTGCGCCCCGGCGATCTTCGCGTACTGCACGGCCAGGTGACCGAGGCCGCCGACGCCGGAGATCGCCACCAGCTGCGCGGGCCGCACACCGGCAACCTTGAGCGCCTTGTACGTCGTCACACCCGCGCAGGTCAGCGGGGCGGCGTCGAAGGCCGTGACGCCGTGCGGCACCGGCTGCGCGAAGTCGGCCCAGGCCAGCATCTTCTCGGCGTACCCGCCGTCACAGCCGTAACCGGTGTTGATCTGCCCCTCGCACAGCGTCTCCCAGCCGGACAGGCAGTGTTCGCACCGCCCGCACGCTGTGCCCAGCCAGGGCACGGCGACCCGCTGCCCCACGCTCAGGTGGGTGACCCCCTGGCCGAGCTCCTCGACCAGGCCGACGCCCTCATGACCGGGGACGAACGGCAAAGTCGGCTTGACGGGCCAGTCGCCCCGGGCGGCGTGGATGTCGGTGTGACACAGCCCGGAGGCCTCGACCCGGACGCGGACCTGGCCGGGGCCGGGCTCGGGGTCCGGGCGCTCCTCGATGACCAGAGGCTCGCCGAAGGCTCGTACGACCGCTGCCTTCATGATGTCTGCTCCTTGGGGGTCGAGGTCAGTTGTGCGGGACGACGGCGACTGGGGCGGTGGAGTGGTGCAGGACGGTGTGGGTGACCGAGCCGATGTGGGCGCCGAACGGGCTGCGTCGGATGCGCCGTCCCACGACGACCAGTGAGGCCTCGCGGGAGGCGTCGACGAGGTGGTTGCCGGGGCTGCCGTAGGAGGACTCCTCGGTGACCTCGACGTCCGGGAACTTCGCGCGCCACGGGAGCAGGGCCTCGGCCAGGGCGGTGGTTTCGGACCGGGCCAGTTCACCGTGGAGTTCCAGGTCGACGGACAGGCCGTAGGCGTAGTACGGCGGCGGGTTCCAGCCGTGGACCACCCGCAGGGATGTGCTCCGGCGGACGGCGGCCGCGAACGCGAAGGCGATCAGTTCCTCGTCGGGGCTCTCGATGTCGAGGCCGAGGACGACGGGCCGGAAGGGGGCTGCGGCGGACGGGATGCCGACCGGGTCCATCTCGTGCTCGTCGGCGGCCTGTTCGCCGGCCCTCACCAGGACGACCGGCCGCTCGGCATGCGCCACGACGGACAGGCCCACCGAACCGACCATGAACCCGCCGATCCCGCTCAGCCCGCGGGAGCCCAGCACCAGCAGCTCGGCGTCCTTCGCCGCGCCCGCCAGCTCTTCGGCGGGCCGGCCGGACAACTGCTCGGTGATCACGTCGAGGCCGGGGTGGCGCAGTCGGATGCCTTCGGCTGTCTCCCGGGTTGTCCGCTCGGTCCAGTGCTGGTGGGTCTCGGGGCCGAGCAGCGGCGCCTGGGCCATGGGCGCCGGCACCGGCTCCCAGACCTGGACCAACTTCAGCGGAAGGCCAAGCAGCTGCGCCTCGCGGGCGGCCCACTCGGCCGCCGCGCGACTCTCGGCCGAGCCGTCGAGGCCGACGGTGAGGGTACGGGTCATGATCTCCACCTTCTGGATCGGGAGGGGTCCCGATCAGAGCTTTGCCTTCAGCCGCGGTCCCCGGCAGGGGCCACAGGTCCCTGCCGGGGGCCGACCGGCCCTGGCCGATGTGGATGTGGTGCGGCGGAGGCGGCGGCCAGGGCGATCAGGACAACGGCATAGATGAGGTGGTAGTCCGCGAAGGGGTTCGTCGACATGCTCGCCGAACCGTCGGACAGGTGCTGGGCGAGCGGCCACTCGGCGACCCACATCAGCGCCATCATCACGGCGCGCCCGAGGACCGCGAACCGCAGTGCCACACCGGCGATCAGCGCGACGCCGATCCCGAGCAGACCGAGCATGAACCGGCGCGCCGGCAGAGCACCGTCGGCGAGCAGATCGTGGATGGTGCCGGTCTCCACGATCCACCCCTGTGACGGTGGTCGGCGGCCTCCTCCCGTGTCCTGGGCCCGTTCGCGGGCGAGTCAGCGTGGCCGCAGGGTGCCGGTCGTCTCCGGATCGTGGCCGAGTGGCCCGTCCGATCGCCCGGGTGGCCCATGGCCCGCCACCGAGGGCGGGCCACACGCTGGCCATGGCCGTATCCACGTCCCGTCGGGAGGCACGCCGTGATCACCACCCCCACGCCCAGCATGCTGCGAGCCCTTCCCGCCGAACACCGGCACCGGCTCATGCGCCTCGGCCGCGAGGTCTCCTTCCCGCAGGGGGCGCGTCTGTTCGAGGAGGGCAGCCTGGCCGACCGGTTCTGGATCATCCGTACGGGCACGGTCGAGCTCGACATGCACGTCCCCGGCCGCCGGGCGGCCGTCATCGAGACGCTCCACCACAACGAACTCGTCGGCTGGTCCTGGCTGTTCACCCCCCACGTCTGGCACCTGGGCGCGGCGGCGACGACCCCGGTGCGGACGTACGAGTTCGACGCCACGGCCGTACGTCTGATGTGCCAGGACGACCCGGCCATGGGCAGCGCCATCGCCCAGTGGGTCGGCGACGTGCTCGCCCACCGCCTGCGCTCCGCCCGGACCCGGCTGCTGGACCTTTACGCGCCGTACGGCGCCGGCGGCAACGTCTGAGCGCGCCGGTTGGTCCGAAGCGACAACGAGAGGGAGCCACGATGCACGGCACCCCGCACATCGTCAGCGACGTCATGACCCACACGGTCGCCGCCATCGGCTGCAGGACCACCTTCAAGGAGATCGTGCGGCTGACGCAGGACCGGAAGGTCAGCGCCCTGCCGGTCCTGGAGGACGAGGGCCGCGTCGTCGGCATCGTCTCCGAAGCCGACCTGCTGCCCAAGGAGGAGTTCCGCGACAGCGACCCCGACCGGTACACCCAGCTGCGGCGCCTGTCAGACCTGGCGAAGGCCGGCGCGCTCACCGCGGAAGAGCTGATGACCTCCCCGGCCTTCACCACCCGCCCGAACACCACCCTCGCCCAGGCCGCTCGCACCATGGCGCGCGCCAGGCACGCGGAAGGGGCCCGGCTGCACCGCGCGGGACCACTGCGCCCAACGGCACGCGGCCGTGCTCACCCCTCACTCCTTCGTCCTGCTGCCTGACGTTCAGCCGCCTTCCGCAGAGCGGGAGCTGAGACGTCCCCTTCGAGAAGACCGCGAGGGCGTCGTCCATGGTGAGAAATGGCCGCACCGCTGTCAGACGCGAGCGAGTTCCGCTGCGCCGAATGAGACGTCGAAACGGTCGCACCAAATGCTCACGCTGTTGTAGCCCGACGGATCCACGCCCCTGGGCAGGACGTAGTTCTGGCTTCCCTTGTTGCCTTTGAGCTTGCCCAGGCTGACGTACTTGCCGTCGTCGAAGACGTGCCAGCCCGCCTCCCCCTCCTTCACAGACGCGTCGGTCAGCCAGACGCGCAGGTCCGGTCCGTTGCTGGTGTCGAGGTTCTCCAGCCGGATCACGTGGGAGCCGTCGGCCAGCCGTACGAGCTGCACCGTGCCCGATGTCGCATGCTCGTGGCTGATCAGCTCACCACTCGCCAGCGTCTGCGGACCGGTGGCCGAGGGCTGCTCGGAGGGCTCGGACGAGGGCGCCGCAGCAGGAGGAGCAGAAGTCGCCACCGCCCCGGGCAGGGCCTCCTCGACGGTCTCGTCCTGCCACAGCTTCCACGGCTGGAACCAGTACAGCCCGAAGCCGACCCCGCCGACCGCCACCACCAGCACCGCGACGACCAACGGCCTGGTCAGTACCTTCCGCACGCGCCCCACCCCTGCCTCTCGTCCTGGGAGTCTGCTTGTCTGTCCCCATTGAACGGGCACGGGCGGCCGTCCCGTACCCCGCAGGTGATGACGGAATCCTTACGACGCAGTTGTGTTCGCATCGCGGCGGTCGGCGTGTGGGACGTGTTTGCCTCCCGGTCTGGTCAGCGGTGCTCGGGGTTGTCCGCCCCTGGTCGGCAGCCGGCGTCCCACTCCGTGCGCTGGTTGCCGTGGGCGGGGATCCCTCCGGCGCGTTTGAGCAGGGCTGCCAGGTGCATCAGGTTCCAGGTCATGAAGCTGGTGTTGCGGTTGGTGAAGTCGTTCTCCGGGCCGCCCGAGCCGGGGTCCAGGTACGAAGGGCCGGGCCCCGCCGCACCGATCCAGCCCGCGTCGGCCTGAGGCGGGATGGTGTAGCCGAGGTGCTGGAGGCTGTAGAGGACGTTCATTGCGCAGTGCTTCACGCCGTCCTCGTTGCCGGTGATCAGACACCCGCCGACCCGTCCGTAATAGGCGTACTGGCCTTCGGAGTTGAGGAGGCTGGAGCAGCTGTAGAGCCGCTCGACGACCTGCTTGGTGACCGAGCTGTTGTCGCCCAGCCAGATCGGCCCGGCCAGCACAAGGATGTCCGCGGTCATCACCTGCTCGTACAGCGCGGGCCAGGCGTCCGTTGCGAAGCCGTGTTCGGTCATGTCCGGATAGACGCCAGGTGCGATGTCGTGGTCGACGGCACGGATCTCGTCCGTGGTCACCCCGCGCGCGTCCATGATCGCCCGGCTCTTGTCGATGAGCCCTTGGGTGTGGCTGAGCTGAGGGGAGGGCTTGAGTGTGCAGTTGATGAAGAGCGCACGCAGGTCGTCGAAGCGGTAATTGTCCTCAGTCGAGGTGGGCGATGCTGCCATGGCGGCCTCCGGGAGGAGAGCGGATAGGGGGCGCGGGGCGGCGTCCCTGCGCCGTCCCGCGGAAGCGTCTCGCGGAATGCGCGGGTTGTCCCGCTGCGACCCACCGGTGCACGGCGCTTTCCACTGACATCCAACGCCGCCGTGCATGCCCCCACCACGAGAAGCCAAGGGTGCCCGGGACTCTACGTCTCCTGTCCCCGCGGGCCGCATGCGTACCCGAGCCGCAGGAGTTGCGACAGCAAGTCGGCGCGGCGCAGCAGCGGTTCGACCACTTCCTGCCTGACGTGTACGCGTTCCGCAGCGGACTGAAGGCTCCCGATGGGGGCTTCGCCGGGCCTGCGGGAGTGGTTTGGGAAGCCCTCTGAGTCGTCGCGACGTGCAGCCATCCCGTGCCTCCTCTCGGAGCGGGGTGCGTGACCTGCGGTTGCTGCCCTCTGCTCCTGGGACACCTGGTGCCCGTAGAGCAGACAGCTAATCCTTCCCAGGGGTTGTGCTGCCCCGCCTCCGGGGTGTCTCCCACGATGACAGAGCGATCTCAGGCCGCCGTGTCAGAAGCCGATCCCGCCAACCTCCAACAGCGTCACGACATACGCACACACCAGCCCCACCTGCGCGAGGAACACAAGCACGGTGTGAACGGCGAGATGCCCAGGCCGCCCGGCGTCGAGACAGGCACGCGCCGCGCGGCTCACCCGGGGACGGGCCCCCATGACGACCTCTGACTGCCGTTCGAGCGCCCGCCGCAGCGCGCGCCGCCCGGCAGTGGAGGTGACACCGAGCCGCACCCCGTGTGCGTCGCGGACGAGGAGTACCCGGTGGACGGTCCCGTACGAGAACGTCGTCTGCAGCCGGACACTCGCGATGCGACTCAAATCGACGGACCGCATGCCGGTCAGGGTCCGCGCGGTCATCCTCGCCGACGAGCGACGCGTCGGCCCATGTGCCGTACACAGCTCGACGAACAACAGGAAGGCGAGTGGCCCGGTCACCAGCCCCACCATCGTCCCCGACCGGACCATGACGCCGACGGCGAAGGGCAGCACGAGCATCGCCACGACCAGGCCCAGGCCCACACGCGCCCGACGGCGGGCCGTCGTGCCCGCGTCCTGCAACTCCCGACCGGCCCGTGGCACCTCAGTGTTCCTCGAGGGCCGGACCCGAGCGGGCAGCGTGTCGGTTCACAGTGTTGGCAATGAGCCGGCGCGGGTCGACTGCGCGGTCGATCGCCGACTCAACGGCCGCGACGCGGTCGGCGAGCAGCCCGAGGGCGGCAACAGCGCGGGCGATCGGGTCGCCCTCGGGGCCGCCCAGGGTCTGCGTGCGGACGTACGCCGCCTTCACCTCGGACCAGCGCGCGCTCTGCTCGGTGGTCAGCGTGTCACGCAGTTCGGCCAGCTTCAGGCAGGCAGGCAGCGACGAGCACGCCGACACCCGCGATCATGGCAGTCATGGCATACGTCCTTGAGGCGTAAGGGAGTTGAGCGTGAGAAGGACAAGTGCCGGGTGAGATCCGACGCTCTCGCGGCTCAGGCGGCGCGGTCGCCCGGCCTGAGTGCGGTGCAAGGAGACGCGCCCCCGCAGGGATCCGGGCCGCCCGCGTCCCGGAAGCGGCGGTGCAACGGCCCTACGATCAGGCACGTCACGCCCCAGGCAATGAGCAGTGCTCCCACCGGGAGGACGAGGCGCAACAGCCCGGTGGCAGGTCCCGGAGTCGCGAACACAACAAGCACAACCGTCGCCCCGACGCTCAAGGACCAGGCGAGCACCGTCAGCAGCGAGAAGGCGACCATCGCGGGAACGCCATCCAGGCGCCACCTCCGCAAGTCCACGTCCGCGTCGAAGCTGTCGACCTCGGCGACACCGCCTGCGACCAGCAGCCAGCAGCACGCGAGGACGACGAGGGCCGCGGTCAGCAGGATCGTGGGCGGCCCCGTGGCGGCCGCAAGAAACGTCCGCATCACCCAGTCCCCCTCCCCAACCGCGGCGCACGGAAGTCGATTCCGACGGTGCACGAACCCTTCGGACTCCGGTGCCGGGCACCTGCCGGTATCCGGCACCGGAACCATCCGCCGTGCTCCCCACGAGCATGCTGCACGATCGGATCCCGGCAGCGCATTGCCGATTCCCGGCAGTGTTCACTAGGGTCTGCCTGCCGATGGCGTTAAGAAGCCGTCATCGGCGCGTCAGGAATCGGGGACGACGTGACCGACCGGGACATGCCCGAGCAGTATCTCGACGGCTACGACCGCATCCTGGCGGATGTCTCGGCCACCCGGCCGGCGCCTTACCCGGGAAGAGATCGCCTCCCGGCGTGCCCTTGGGGAACGGGCCGCGGAAGCCGGCCACGGACTGCGCACCCTGATCAGCGCGCACCTGACCGCCGCCCGCGCAGCCTGGCCGCAGACACCAGGTTCGACCGACTGCGCGCTGGCCACCGTCCAGCAAGTCATCGACGCCTTCACCGAAGGCTACGAACGCGCCCAACTCCTGGCCGTGCGCCAGGAAGAGGCGGCCCGCCGCGAGTTCATCGACGACCTCCTCTACGGCCGCAGCGACCTGGGCCGTCTCGCCGAGCGCGCCGAGCGCTTCGGCCTGCGCCTGTCCCACGAGCACGCGGTCGCCGTAGCCCAAGGGCCTACCGCCTACGACGAGGGTGACCCGGTGCCGCGGCAGGTGGAACGGGCGCTCATCTCCCGCTTCGGCGACCGCAGCGTCCTGCTCACCACCAAGGACGGCCGCCTGTTGTGCATCGCCCCCGGTCCCCAGGACGAGGTCCTCACCTGCTTCGCCAAACAGGCCCACGCCGCCACCGACGGCGGCCGGGTCGCCATCGGCCGCCCTCAGTCCGGCCCCGGCGGCGTCGTCCAGTCCTACGAAGAAGCCCTGGGCGTCCTCGAACTCGCCGAACGGCTCGACCTCGACGATCCCGTGTTGCGCGCCGCCGACCTGCTGGTCTATCCCGTCCTCACCCGCGACCGGCAGGCCATGGCCGACCTCGTCGTGGACGCCCTGGGCCCCCTCACCGCTGCCCGCGGCGGTGCCCAGCCCCTCCTCGACACCCTCAGCGCGTACTTCGACTCCGGCTGCGTCGCCGCCGAGGCCGCACGCCGCCTGACCCTCAGCGTGCGCGCCCTGACCTACCGCCTGGAACGCATCCACAAACTCACCGGCGCCAACCCGGCCGATCCCGCCCACCGTTACATGCTCCAGACAGCGGTGATCGGCGCCCGGCTGCTGGACTGGCCCGCCAAGGACCTCTGACCCGGGTCGGGTACGGGGCCGCCCGGCATGCGGCCGATGTGACGCTCCATCAGGGGACTTGCGCACGCAGTCGCGTGGTGGCGCTTGCCGTCCCAGGGGCAGCACCGGGACCGGGCCCGTACCGCAGGAACGCAGGCATCTGCACCGCGCAGCTGCCATGGACCGGTTGCGGCCACCAGCCCCTGCCGCTGATCCGTCCCGACGCCTGACCTACTGGTCCGAGAGGCGCTGTCAGACCCGCGTGGGACCGTGAGGGTATGGACAAGCGGCGCGCGGTCGACGCCCGCTCCGGGGGCATGCCCGTGCCGCCCGGCAGGCAGAGGCGCCCGCACGGCTACGGGCCAGGTACCAGCCGGCCGCGACAGCCACCGCGCGCCCCGAGCCGAGAAAGGCCGCGTCATGTCCGACATCGACACACAGTTCCTGCGCAGCCTGTTCGACGAGGAAGGCAGCCTGCACACCGCCGGCCGCACCGCCCTGTACCGGCTCCACGGCCCCGAAGGCCTGCTCTACGTCGGCATCTCCACGTGCCCGCTCACCCGCATCCGCACCCACCTGCAACAACAGCCCTGGGGCCGCCGCGTCATCGCCATCCGGATCGACTATCCCGACGACGCACACGCAGCCGAACGCGAAGCGGTACAAGCCGAACGGCCCCTGCACAACGTCGTCTTCAACGGGTCGGCCCCTCCCCCACCACCCGACCGGGCCTCACGACTGAGGTCCGAACTCGCCGCGCAGCAGCGGCGACTGGAAGAACTCGAGGCGGCCGTACCCCAGTCCACCACCCATCTGCGTCTCATCCTCCGCGGTATCACCGCAGCGCAGACGAAAATCGCGAAACTCGCCAGCGCAGTCGAGGAAGCCGAGGCCGCACCACCCTCACCCGGACGGCGGACCAGACGCGCCAAGCCGTAGTTTTGGTCAAGCGCCGTCGATGCGATCGAGCAGCGCCCGAGCCTCGAGGGTGCGGTGATGACCCGGGCCGAAGGAGGCCAGGCAGGCGTCATGGGCGGTTACGGCCCGGACGCGGGCCTCGGTACCCCGGTGGAGTCCCAAGAGGGCGGTGGCCACGGCCAGTTCGACGGTGCCGGTCTCCGTGCGGCGCTCCTCCTCGGGCAGGCTGCGACGCAGTTCGTCGGCGCGCTCAGCCTCGGCGAGAGCCTCCTCGTGGCGGACCTGGCCGTTGAGGCTGCGTGCCAGGCCCAGCCGCAGGACCAAGCCGAGCCGGTCCGGTACGCGATGGGCGTCGAGGGCCTCACGGGCGAGCGCCTCGGCCTCCGGGTGACGTGCCTGCGCGTTGAGGGCGTAAATCTGTCCGTTGCGGGCGGCCGCCGCGATGAGGGGCATCTCCGGCTCTCTGCCACGGGTCGCGGCGCGGGCCACCGCCGCGCATTCCGCCTCGCATTCGGCGTGCCGGGCGATCGCGCTCAGCGTCTGAGCGCGATCAGAGCGCAGTTTCAGTGTCTGTGGATGTTCGGCGCCGAAGACCCTGCCGAAGATCGGCAGTACTGCGTCGTATGTGGCGAGGGCCTCGTCGTGGTGGCCCTGAGCACCTGCGGCGAGCGCGGCCATGCTCAGCGCCAGCGGTGCGTACGGGTCGTCGCGCGGCCGGGACCGGGCCGCCGCCACGGCGCGGGCCTCGGCCTCGGCCTCGGCATAACTCCCGGCCTTGAACAGGACCGTGGCGTGGGCCAAGGGCGATCTCGTCATCTGCCTGGCCTCGGTTCGGCCGCGCGGCCAGAAGAGCTTCATGCCCGGAGCATACGGATGTTCGTGCGCGCGTTCGGTGAAGGGAGGCTCCAGGCGGCCGACCAGGAGATCGGTCGACACCCCTCCCCGAAAGACGTGAGGCCCATCAGATTCCTGCTCGGGTGGTCGGCAGCAGGAAGCTGCGGCGTTCGCTGTCGGTGAGTCGGCGGAAGACCCGGGATCGGGCGTGCCTGAGCAAGGTATCCATGTCCGTGGTGGGTTCCCAGATCCTTACGCTGCGGTCTCGGGAGACGGTGGCCAGCCGTGAGCCGTCCGGATGCCACGCCAGACCATTGACCTGATCGTCATGGACCCCCACGACGGTCAGCTCTCGGCCGTCGTCCGGGTTCCAGAGCCGTACGGTGCGGTCCCAGGACACGGTGGCCAAGTGCCGCCCGTCGGGTGACCAGGCGACGCCCTGAACGCGTTCCTGGTGCCCGGTCATGGTGACGAGCTCGGTACCGCTGAACGGGTCCCAGAGGCGAACGGTGCGATCCCGGGAGCCGCTGGCGAGCCGACGGCCATCAGGAGACCAGGCGACGCGCCACGCGTAGTCCGCGTGCCCGTGCAAGGTCGTCACGGCCGTCCCCCGGCGGGTGTCCCAGACACGGAGCGCCTTGTCGGTCGATGAGGTGGCCAGGTAGCGGCTGTCGGGAGACCAAGCTGCCCCGCCTATCCAGTACTTGTCCCCGCGGAGCACCGTGAGTTCGGTGCCGTCCGAGGCATCCCAGACACGAGTGGTGCTGTCGCGCGAAGTGGTAGCGATCCGGGTGCCGTCAGGGGACCAGGAGACCGTCGTGAGTTCGTCGTCGTGGCCGCGCAGCACGGCGAGCTGCGTCCGGCCGCGTACGTCCCAGATCCGGGCAACGGCGCCGCGGGAGGCGGTGACCAGCCGCTCGCCGTCGGGGGACCATGCCAGGTCGGACACGGCACCTTCGTGTCTCAGGGTGGCCACCGCGGAGTTCTCTGCGATGTCCCAGATCACGGCCGTACCGTCCTGGGACGCGGTGGCGAGGCGGGTGCCGTCGGGCGACCAGGAGACGTTCTGGACCGAGTCGTCGTGGCCGAGCAGGGTCCCGGTCCGGCTGCCGCGCGGAGTGGCGTCCCATATGGCCACCGTCCGATCGCGGGAGACGGTGGCGATGCGGTGGCCGTGCCAGGCGATGCCGTTGACGCTGTCGGTGTGGCCGATCAGCAGTGATTCCTCACCTGTGTCCGCGTCCCAGACGCGAACGGTGCAGTCGTCGTCCCCAACGGCGATGTGGCGGCCGTCGGGGGCATACGTCACGCAGGTCAGCGGTGTCAGCGAGGTGAGCTTGCGGGACTGTGGCTCGTCACCCTCCTCCTCTGCATCGGCGATGTTCCAGACCAGGGCCGTGCGGTCCTCCGACACCGACACGAGACGCCGGCCGTCAGGGGACCAGGCGACGGACGGGACACTGGCCCGGTGGCCGCTCAGTTCCGTCGTACGCCCGCCGGGTGTCAGGGACCAGACGCGCACCATGCCGTCGTCCGAGGCGCTGGCGAGCTGCCGTCGGCCGGGTGACCAGGCCAGGGCCCACACCGGCAGTTCGTGCCCGGTCAGCACGGTCACTTCGGCATGCGTCTCCGCGTCCCAGATCCGTACGGTGCGGTCGCTGCTCCCCGTGGCGAGCCGGTCGCCGTCCGGTGACCAGGCGAGAGCCCCGACGCTGTCCTCATGACCGGTGAGCACGCCGAGCGCGGCCCAGGTCTCGGCGTCCCAGACGGTGACCGTACGGTCCCGCGAGCCACCGGCCAGCCGTTTCCCGTCCGGTGACCAGGCCACGGTGTGCCACCTGTCGCCGTCGACATGGGTGAGGACGACGGGGTCAGCGGCCCCGTTGGCGTCCCAGATCCGGACCGTGCCGTCGTCGGACGCGGTCGCCAGTCGCGACCCGTCGGGAGACCAGGCCACAGCGTTGACGTCCTGTCCGTGGCCCCGGAGGACTGCACGCCGCCGGGAGGCGCCCAGTGCGGTGTGCAGTGCCTGTTGGGCCGCCGAAGTGGGGGCACACTCCTCGATGGCGGCGAGCGCCGCAAGGATCGCCAGCTCCGGGTCGCGTTCGGCGCTTTCCAGAGCCCGGTGGGCGACGGCGTCGGCGACACGTTCCAAAGCGACTTCGTCCTGGCTGATGGAGTGTTCCAGAAAGGCGGTGACGAGCGGGACGCCGGTGAGGGCTTGGGACGCCTCGTCCGCCCACGCGCGTGCGACGGCCAGCCGTTCGCCGCTCAGCAGATAGGCGTCCTGCCGGCCTGAGCGTTCCCAGTCCTGTGCCCACCTTTCCAGCTCCGTACGGCGGCGCAGCTTGTCCGTACTGGCCGCGACAGCTTGACGCAGTGGGGCCCACTGCCGGAAGAGCGCCTCATGGGCGACGTCCAGCACGGCATTGTCGCTGGTGAGCAGACGTCCGGTGACGAACGCATCGGTCACGGTCCGCTCTTCGGGCGTGAGGTCCTCGCGGTGCACGCGGCGGCGGGTCGGTTCGCCATGCTCCAGGGTCACGAATTTCAGCAGTGTGGAGAGCACAGGCGTGTCCGCATCGACCCCCCGCAAGTCGGCGGTGATGCGGTCCGCCTGGTCGGACAGTGCCCCGGCAACTGCGCCCAGGCGACGGTAATCGTCCTCCGTCACCGTCCCACCGGAACCGACCCGCAAGAAGAGTTGCTGAAGGGTGTACGCCAGCAACGGCAGTGCGTCCCCGCCTCCGGCGTCGTCCACCATCCGTGCCACAACCCCGGGAGCGAAGCTCAAGCCCGCTTGTTCCGCGGGTTTTTCGATCACCTCGAACAGCTCTGTGCGGCCGAGCACGCCGACCAGCGTCGGCTGGTGAGTCAGCGCGGCGTATCCGGTTCCCAGGAAGTCGGTCAGGAAATCCGATCGCAAGGTGGCCACAACCCACAGATGCGGATCCGCCGCAAGCGACTCATCGATCAGCGAGAGGAACGCGCCCCGGTCCCGGGCTCCGGTCAACGTGAGGAGTTCCTCAAGCTGGTCGACGACCAGGAGCACCGGCGCGGCACGTCCGCCCCGCGCCGTACGCAGCCGGTCCAGGCACCGCCGTACGCCCGCGGCCCCCTGGGTCAGTTCCGTCTGAACCTGCTCGACGGTCGTGTCCGGCAGCACGGCGGCAAGACTCGACGCGAAGCTCACCAGCGGTGCGGCACCCGGTGCGAACGGTGGCGCGATCACCCAGAGGCCGCGCCGCCGTCCCAGGGCGGGCAGCAGCCCCGCCCGCACCAGCGAGGACTTGCCGCTCCCGGAGGGACCGATCACCGCGACGAACCGGTGCGCCCCGGCCGGGGCGGACGGATTGAGCCTGCCGACGAGATCCCTTATCTCCCGGTCACGGCCGAAGAACACGCCGGCATCGTCCTCGGTGAATGCCTCCAGCCCGGGGTACGGCGGCTGCGAGGAGTTCCACGTCCGCGTGATCGCGACAGGCCGCTCCAGGAAGTGCATCCAGACCTGTCCCGCGACGAGAAGCAGTACCACGACCGCGACCAGAGGCACCGACCAGTCCCGCAACAGGCGCAGTAGCCACGGGACATGATCCGTCTGATTGGTGGCGTAGTTGGCCGCAATGCCCAACAGCGCCCCGAGCAGCATGAGCAGGACGTCCAAGACAAGTTTCACCGGACGACGGTCCACGCATCCCCCACCAGAATCAGAGTCCGCTGTCACTCCACGGCGCTCTGGCCAACCCTATGCGCGACCGAATGGGGCCCATGGGACGGGGAGGCAACTGATCGCCGACACCTCCTCACCGCTGATCCGACGGATTGCCGAACTGGCGCAGGTACGCGTCGATCAGAGCGAAAGTGGCATCCGGCTGTTCGATCTGCGGAAGATGGCCGGCCTTGGGAACGACTTCGAGTCGGCCGTCGCCGAACGCGTCGGCGTACGCGGCGCCGTAGGCGGGCGTGACAATGCGGTCGCTCTCGCCCCAGAGCAGAAGGGAGGGCACCTGGACCTGCCGGAGCCGGGGCAGCAGCGTGGGGTCGTGCATGTAGGGATCGCCGGCGAGGATGCGCATGGTGGCCATGTTGGCTTGTCGGCGCGTGAGTTCTTCGGCCGGGATGCCGCTCGGGTCGAGGTGGTAACGGTCCGGGTCGTGCCAGGAGTGCTCCGCCACCCCGCGGGCGTCGAGGGCGAAGAAGTCGGTGATGTGTTCGGTCTCGACCTGCACACCTACCGCATCGATCAGGACGAGGCCGGTGATGCTTCCCGCGCTGTCATGTACGGCCATCTCGGCGGCTGTCCAGCCCCCGAGGGAGGAGCCGACGACGAGAACATCGCGCAGTCGGCGGTCGCGCAGCATGTGCAGATAGGCGAGGGCCAGGTCGTCGATGCCGGTGAGCCAGTCGGGGCGGTGGGTGCCGTCCCAGCCGGGGTGCACGGGCGTGATCGTGTGGGCGGTGCGGGAGAGGTGCTGGGCGAGGCCGGCGACGGTGGCGGGGCCTCCGCCGCCGTGCAGGACGAGGACCGGCCTGCCTGCTCCGGCCTCGGACAGAGTCAGGGACAGGTCGGCGTACATGGCTGATGCGTTGGTGGGCATGCCGACCATCGTAACTAAATATCTTTATATAAGCTAGCTTGGTCATGGCGTAGACTCGATGCATGCACGATGAGCTGCAAGAACTCGGCAGAGCGGTCAAACAGGCCCAGTACCGACAGCACCGGGCCCTCGACAGTGCCCTTCAGGCCATCGGCACGACACTGGCCCAGTGGGACGCCCTGCGCGCGATCAGCCGTTCCCCCGGAGCGTCCGCCCGCGAACTGGCCGCAGCCACGTTCCAGACCGAACAAGCCTTCGGAACGCTCGCCGGCCGTCTTACCGCCCAGGACCTCGTAGAACGCCGACCAGGACACGGCCGGCGCATCGAACACCACCTCACACCCACCGGCCGGCAAATCCTGGCAGCAGGCCACAAAATCGCCGACGAAGTGCTCGCCGACTGCTTCTCCCCCCTGCCGAACGCGGACCGCGCAACCCTCCTCGATCTGCTCCAGCGCCTCACCACAGCACAAGACAGCTAGTCAGCTACTCGGCCAGGTAGACGTCAATGCGGGCCGGCTGCGCGGCAACCCGGAGGCCGAAACCCACGCGAGCTCCCTGGCCGCACTGGGCCGGGTCGGCCGACCGGAAGACGTGGCCGACATCGTGGCCTTCCTCGCCTCGGACGACGCGCGCTGGGTCACCGGCAGGACGATCGACGCGACCGGCGGCTCCGGCCTGTGACCCCCTTCCGCCTTGGGCGGGAGCACCCGTCGGTGACCTCCCGTCCGAGGGAACTCGCCACTACCGCAGGCAACCCGCTCAAGAATGAAGACCGGGGTCCACAGCTGGAACACTAGACTGATCATCCGTTCGAACGTGAGGGGGAGCATGATCGACGTTGACGGGTATCTGGCCGTGCTGGGGGTGGCCCGGCCGGCGGCCCCGACCGCCGAAGCGCTGTGGGCACTGCACCGGGCGCAGGTGGAACGGGTCCCCTACGAGACCCTCGACAACCAACTGGGACGGCCGACGGGGATCGGCGCCACGGAATCCGTGGCCCGGATCCTGCGCGGGCGCGGTGGCTACTGCTTCCACCTCAACGGGGCCTTCGCCGCGCTGCTGACGGCCCTCGGCTACGACGTGACGCTGCACCGGGCCGGGGTGCAGGACGAGGTCGAGGACCCCGAGGGCCCGGACGGCGACCATCTCGCGCTCACCGTGGGGCTCGACGGCGAGCGGTGGCTGGTCGACACCGGGCTCGCCGGCGGCATGTACGAGCCACTGCCACTGCGCGAAGGTACGTACACCCAGGGGCCGTTCACCTACGCGATGGCCCCGTCGGTGGTGGTGCCCGGCGGCTGGCGGTTCGCCCATGACCCCCGCGGCGCCTTCACGGCGGTGGTCTTCGCGCCGGAGCCCGTGGAGCTGTCCTCCTTCGACGCGGAGCACCAACGGCTGTCCACTTCCGCCGAGTCCGGATTCGTCCGGGTCCTCCAAGTCCAGCTCCGCGACGCCAAGGGCGTGGACATGCTGCGCGGCCGTGTGCTGCGCCGGATCGACGCCGAAGGCACGTACGAGCGGACCATCGACTCGGCCGATGACTGGTACGACGTACTGGCCGACGTGTTCCATCTGAACCTGACCGACGTCGACGCCCCCGCACGGGCGGCGCTGTGGCACCGCGTCCACACCGCACACCAGGAGTGGGATGCCGAGGGGCAGCGCGCAACAACGCCCTGATCGGACGGTCGGCTCATCAGTTCCTGCCCGCTGTGACCGGGCGGACTTCTACGATCCGGCGCATGCCGGATCCCGAGTTGCCGGAACTGATCACCGCGCGGCGCGCGGAACGGGACGGACTCGAAGAGTGCGCCGCCTGTCTACCCGAGGCAGGGCCCACACGGCGGTGGATGACTGCCGGTTCCTGCCCTGCCACAAGGGCCGGGCCGTGCGTCAACCGGCGGGTTGGATGCGGAGGACGGCGACCTCATCCCGGATGTCGACGACCTTCAGGCTCATGGCGTCGTTGATGGTCGCAGCAGGGCCCTCGCCGCAGCTGAACCCGACACCGCCTCCGCCGTCCGACGACACGCCGCCACCACCGGAACAGCCCGAGACGCTGTAACCCGACCCTGTCAGCTGGGCGACCATGTCCACCCTTCCGCCGGCGATCGCCGTCACTTTGATCGGCCCGAGGCCATACGCGTCCGGAACCGTCACGGCGTCTCCCACAGCGACCTTGATTTCACAGGTCCCGTCAGCACACGGTCCCGTCGGCGAGGGCGACGGCGTGGCCGTCTGTGAGGGATCGGACGCCGACCCGGTTCCGGACCTGCTGGGCCGGCCCCCGGCGGAGGGCCCGTCCGAAGAATCCGAGGAACACGACGTCAGAACTGCGAACACGCAAGCGACAACAACGGCGGCGGTGGATGACGTTCCTCTACGCATCATGATTGCCATTGAACCGTCCGCCACCGCCGCCCCGGGCAGGTGCGCCACAAGTCGTCCCCGGGGACGTTTGCCACCGCCACCGCTGGCCGAACACGTTCGGCAGAAACCAACGCGGCTCCGGCGACCGCCGCACCTCGATGATCGTCAGCGGGCGGCAGGTCAGCCCGGAAGCCTGCCTCTCTACCGCCCGTCCGCCTTTTTCAGCCGCCGCTCCAGGGATCCGCCCTGCGCGCCAGCTTCTTCGCCCGGCGGCGTGCGTCCGGGGGGAGGCGGTGGAGGACCGTACGGGC